>NZ_JBIVKQ010000015.1:0-189542 GCF_044750845.1 Streptomyces sp. NPDC088766
GGGCCGCGCCCGCGGTGCGGGGGCCCGGGGGGGGGGGCCCCGGGGGGGGGGGGGGGGGGGGGGGCGGGGGGGCCGCCCCCCCCCGCCCGGGTCGCGCGACGACGTCGGCGCTCGTACGGCGACGGGGCGCGGGGCGGAGCCCGGTTTCCCGGGCGATGCCGAACACAAGAGCCAGGGCGTAGGCCGTCGGTCCCTCCGACACCGTGACGGCGTGGTCTGGGAGCAGGGCCGGCCCCGGCTCACCGGGCACGTCGAGCCCTTGGCCGCAGCCGATCAGCCGGTGACCGAGGCACTGGACCACGGCACGCTGCCGCCGTCCTGGGTCGCGGCGTCCCGCTTCCCGGCGGATGTCGTCAGCCATGAGGACGACGGCCGGCGAGTGACCGCGGGCGACGAGCCGGTGTTCTTCGGCCGGCGGCAGGAGCACCTCCACGCACGGGTGCGGGCGCGGTTGAGCGTGCGGGGCGCCGGCGGACTGTCCGTGCGTGTCGATCCCCGGCACGCCCTCGAACTCGTCGTGTCCGACGCAACGGTGCGCGCCGTGTGGGCGGTCGGAGGCGTTCGGCACCCTCTCGGGGAGCGCGAGGTGCCCGACGAGGTGGTGCTGGAGATGCGGATGCTCCCTTCCGCGGGGCACGAGTTCTCCACGGCCAGGGGCCCGGACCAGGTGGTCGCGGGCGTCCTGGAGGACGGGGAGTTCACCGAGCTCGGCCAGGTGGACGGCCGTTATCTGTCCACCGAGGTCGCCGGCGGGATGACCGGCCGGATGGTCGGCGTCGTCAGCTTCCACGGCCAGGTGACCCTGCGTTCCTTCGAGCACCTGGGGGCGGACGATCCGGCCCTGCTGGGCGGCGGCTCCGCGGCCCCGCAGCCGTGGGCCGGGTGAGCCCTCCGCGGACAGCGGGACCGTCTCCTGCCGCTTCCGAGAACCGCGCGCGGAGGCACCGCGGACGGGATGCCTTGCGCCGTCCGGCCTCCCCGTCCGCACCTGCCACCTGCTGAAAAAGCGTCTTTCGCCCACCACCACGCTGGTGGGCGAAAGACGCTTGCGGTTGCCCGGCGTGGCGGGCAGGTCCCGGTCCTGGCCCTCGCCGGGCACGGGCCGGGCGAAGCGGGCCGCGGCCCGCAGGAAGAAGGGCTGTCAGCCGACCCGCACGAGCTGCCACTGCTGGTTGGTGCCGCCCCAGTCGGTGTACTGGACGACGCCCGCGCCGTCGGCGGTGGCGGCGTTCTGCACCTCGAGCGCCTTGCCGCTGTTGCGATTGATCAGGCGTACGCGGCCACCGTCCGAGCCGGCGAGCCCGAACTGCTGGTTGGCGTCGTTGCGGTCGGTCCACTGGACGATGCGCGCGCCGTCGGCGGTGGACCGGTCGAGGACCTCGAGGACCTTGCCCGAGTGCCGGGACCTGAGGCGGTAGTAACCGCCGCCCGAGTCGACGAACTGCCACTGCTGCTGAGTCCGGTCGTTGCGCGACCACTGGGTGATGCGCGCGCCGTCGTTGGTGGCGAGGTTGTACAGGTCGAGCGCCTTGCCGCTGTTGCGGTTCGTCAGCACGTACCACGCACTGGTGTCGATCCCGCCGGAGGTCCCGGTCGCGCCGGTCACGAACGTCGTCACGCTTCGAGCGGGAAGCGTGACGGTGAAGGAGCCGTTCGACACGCCGGTCGTGCCCTGGGGCGCGACGTTCCTGCTCGCGTCGGTCAGCCAGGACGAGACACTGGACGCGGTGCTGTTCGCCAGGGTGAACTGCTGGCTCACCGCAGAGGCTCCCTTGTTGATGGCCACGACGACGACCCTGGAGTCACCGCCCAGGTACGCCGAGACGTAGACGTTCGACGCCGGGTTCGCCGTCGCCTCGATCCGCACGTGTCCGGGGCGCACGAACCTGGCGAAGTGCGCCATGTTGGCGCCGCGCTTGCTGATCTGGCCGTCCTCCCGCATGGGGCCGTAGCTGCGCCTGATGTACCACCAGATGTACGCCTGGAACTCGGCGTCCACCATGGCGCGGTGGATGTGCTCCCCCACGTCGAGCGCCTGGGGCCAGAGGTCCGCCGAATCGGTGCTGTTGGGGTGGTAGACCTCGGTCATCCAGAGTTCTTTGCCCGCGCCCTTCTGCTTGAAGAGGGGGTAGGGGAAGTTCGCGTACGGCGTGCCGTAGAGGTGGGCCCCGATGATGTCCACGTTGGCGAGCGCCGCGGAGTCGTTGAGGATCGGGTCGGAGATGTTCTTCAGGTACTGGAAGGACTCGGGTGCGATGACCCTGGTGCCGATCGAGCCGGCGTTCTCCCGCAGGAACCGGACCATTTCGGCGGGAGTCCACCACGTCCAGTCATGGGCGTAGTCGGGCTCGTTCTGCACCGATATGCCGTAGAGGTTCACCCCGTTGTTCCGCAGGAACCCGTTGAAGTCGTTCAGGTGCTGGGCATAGGCCCCGTACATGTCGTACCTGAGGCGTTTCGCATCGGTCTGACTGCCGCGGACGAAGGTCTCCACCATGTTCGCGGGGGGATTCCACGGCGACGCGATGACGGTCGCCCCGAGCTCGATCGCGCGCTTGGCCGTCGCCAGATCGCGGCTGAAGTCCGCCTGTTTCTCGGGGACGGGGATCCTCAGCACGGAGAACCCCAGCCGGCCCTCGCCGGTGCCGAACGCCGTGTCCCGCTGGGCGGCTGTCAGGTCGCCGATCCAGGCCGTGTGGGTCATGCCGCCGAAGCCCCGGATGGTCTGCCGCCGCGCCGACGGGTCGATGACCGCCGTGGCGGCGGTCGTCGCGGCCGCAGCTCTCGAGGCCCCCGCGGCCGACGCCGTGGCCGTGAGGACCGGCAGGGCCCCCATCGTCGCCAGGACGGTCCTCCGGCTCGGCGCCCCTTGCTCCCTGCTCGCGGGCTCATTCCGACCTTGTGTCATGTTCTTCCTCTCTTGGCTGCTGGTCCTGATCCACGCCTTCTCGGTCCCCTCGGCCCGCTCGTCGGAGGCTCCTGGGTGCGCTCTTGGAGCTGGGTTCGCCGAGGGTTACGGAGTTGCCGACTCGAATCGCGTCACCCGCACGCTGCCGCCGAGTGATCTGGTGGCGTGGTTGAAGACGGCGTACCGATAGCCCATGAAGAACTGCCAGGCGTTGTTGAGGGTGAAGGCGGGACCGAGGGAGACGTAGCTGCTGCCGTCGGTGCTGTAGGAGAACCGGGCCTGCCGGCCGGTGCCGGGTCTGATGTCGGCGTGGACGCGGAGCCGGACGAGGCTGCCCGTGAGGGCGGCGCTCGCCCGCTCGGTGCCGGTACCGGTGGTGTTCCAGTTGCCGTCCATGGTGAGGCCGTCGACCATCACCACCCGCGTCGTGCCGCCGTCGCGTTTGAGGCCGATCCAGGCGGAGGAGTCGCGCAGCATCGCCAGCCCCGCCCGGTCGCCGTCGGTCATCCCGGAGAAGTCGAGTTCGATCGTCGCGGTGGAGGTGGGCCCCTGGATGCGATGGGTGAGCGTGTTGCGCGCGGCGTACAGGTCCTGGGTCACCGTCGCGGTGCGCAGGAGCAGGCCGTTGTTCACCGAGAACCTGCCGGTGTCGGGGTTGTGGTTCCACTCCCACTTCGGGCCGAGCCGGGTGCCCTGGAACGTGTCGACGCCGGTCATCGGCGTGACCGGGCGCAGCGGCAGCGGTGCGGTGTACGACTGGCCCCATGCACCGCCCACGAGCTGGAGGGTGGGCCAGCCGTCCCCCGTCCAGCTGATCGGGGCCAGCACGGGGACCCGGCCGCCGGGGTAGGCGTCGACGAAGGCCATGTAGTGCCACTGGCCGTTCGGGGTGCTCACCAGCCCGCCCTGGTGCGGCACTCCGCCCCCGGCGATCGGTCCGGGCAGGTTGAGCAGCACCTGCCGCATCGTGTACGGGCCGAAGGGGCCGGAGGTGGACTTCAGGATGTACTGGCCGTTGGCCGGGCGGGTGAGGAAGATGTAGTAATTCCCGTTGATCTTGTAGAAGCGGGAGCCCTCCAGCGTCCCGACCTCCGGTGGCGTGCTGAACACCTGTTGGGTGCGGACCTGGGTGCGGGCGTCCGCGGAGAGCTGGGCGACGTGGATGGTGGTGTTGCCGTAGGCGACGTACGGGGTGTCGTCGTCGTCGAACAGCAGCCCTGCGTCGTAGTAGGCGTTGGCGATCGTGGCGTGCCGGTTCCAGGGGCCTTCGACGGACGTGGCCGTGTAGAGGTAGGTGCGGGCGAAGTCGATCTGGCCGAGCCAGTAGAACGTGCGGTTGCTGTTCCGGTGGGCCAGGGAGGACGCCCAGATGCCGCGGACGTATCCGCGTCCGCCGTTCAGGTCGTACTTGGAGCCGAAGTCGAGCACGGGGACCGAGTGGCCGGCGAACTCCCAGTTGACCAGGTCGTAGGAGCGGAGGACGGGGGCGCCGGGCGAGTAGTGCATCGTCGAGGCGGAGCAGTAGTAGGTGTCCGCGACGCGGATGATGTCGATGTCCGCGAAGTCCTGCCAGAGGACGGGGTTGGAGTACGCCGCCTGGAGCGGGTCCGCCGCGCCGTGGGACGTCACGGCGGACCGGGCCTGCGCGGTGTGCGCGGCGGGCAGCGCGGCCGCGGCGGCCAGGCCGGTGGCGGTCGCCAGCATGCTACGGCGGCTCAAGGGGTGCTGGGGGTGGGGCATGGGGGGATCGGCCTCCTCTGTCGTGTCGGGATCAGGTGCGGGCCCAGTGCTGGCCGGACTGGTCGTCGCAGGTCCGCAGGACCAGCCGCGAGCCGTTCGCGGTGGCCGCACCGGCGACGTCCAGGCACAGGCCGGCGTGGACGTTGCGGATCGATCCGTCGGCTGCGAGGGTCCACTTCTGGTTGTTCTGGCCGTTGCAGGGCCAGGTGATCACCCGGGTGCCGTCGGCGGTTCCCTGCCCCTCGGCGTCCAGGCACTTGTCGCCGAAGACGCGGATCTCGCCACCCGTCCACGTCGTCCACAGCTGGTTGGCGGCGTTGTGGCAGTCCCAGATCACTACGGCGGTGCCGGACGCGGTCGAGGAGTTGTCGACGTCCAGGCAGCGGCCTGAGCCGGCGCCACGGATCCGGGACGTCTCGCCGGCGAGCGGAGTGCCGCCGGACACCCGCAACGCCGTCACACCGTGCGCCGGGACACTCGCGGTGATCTGGCCACCCGTAGTCGATGTGGTGCCGGTCCACAGGTCGGTCAGGGTGAAAGGCCCGCCGGTGAGACCGACCTGCGCGGCCGAGGTGGTGACGGTGGCGGTGCTCTCACCGCGGTTGGACAACCCGACGGCGACCGAGCCGTCGGACAAGGGCTTGGCGAACACCTCGGTGGCACCGTCGTCGCGCACCCGTCGCCCGCCCGCGCCGAGGGAGTCCTGGTTCACCGCCAGCAGCCGTCGGTTGCGCAGGATCGCGCTGACGTCGGCGGACATGGTGCGGATGTCGTTGCCCGCCATCAACGGCGCGGCCATCAGGGCCCACAGCGTGAAGTGCGACCGCGACTCGGTCAGCGTGAGCCCCGGCCGGCCCACGACGAGCATGTCCGGGTCGTTCCAGTGGCCCGGGCCGGCCTGCGCGGCGAGCGGGGCGTTGACGTCGACGACGTTGCCGACGCCCATCGGATAGCTGTTGACGTTGCCGTTCTGCCAGATGTCCAGCAGGTCCTCGGTGGTGCGCCACAGGTCGGCGACCTGGCCCCAGTTGTACGCGGCGCCGGTGATCGCATGGAAGCTGTTGGGGTTGATGCTGTAGACGACGGGCCGGCCTGTTGCCCGGAGAGCGTCGCGCATCAGGGAGAACCGGGCGACCTGCTCGTCGCGTGTGCCCGCGGGGGAGCACCAGTCGTACTTGAGGTAGTCCACGCCCCAGGAGGCGAAGGTGCGGGCGTCCTGGACCTCATGTCCCATGCTGCCCGTCGAGCCGGGGAACGTGCCGACGCGCTGGGCGCAGGTGCGCTCGGTGGGCACCTGGTAGAGCCCGAACTTCAGGCCGCGGCTGTGGATGTAGTCGCCCAGCGCCTTCATGCCGCCGGGAAACTTGGTCGGGTGCGCGCGCAGGTTGCCCTGGGCATCGCGCTGCGGGTCGAACCAGCAGTCGTCCACCACGACGTACTCATAGCCCGCGTCCCGCATTCCGGAGCTGACCATCGCGTCGGCCGCCTGGCGCACCATGCCCTCGCTCACGTTGCACCCGAAGCTGTTCCAGCTGTTCCAGCCCAGCGGCGGGGTGAGGGCAGGACTTCCGGGCGCTGCCAGGGCCACCGGCTGGTGCGGCGCCGCGAAAGAGAGCGCCAGCGTCGCGGCCGCGGTGGCGAGCAGGCGGGCCAGTCGCCTGCGTGATCGAGCGGGCATTGCGGCTCCTTCCGCCGTGCCCGTCCCGCGGGGTCTGTCTCGCCCCGCGGGACGGGCACGGTTCCGTTGTCGGCTGTGTCGGCTGTCCCGTGTTCAGCAGGTGGAGTCGGTCCGGGTGAGCAGGCTCATGCGCCAGGACGGGCGGACGCGGTCGCCGCCGTGGTCGCTCACCCGCCGCTGCCGGCTGGTGGCGTCGGTGCCGGTCATGGCGAGGGCGACGACTGCTGAGCCTCTGAGCCTTCGTAACCAGCGCCTGAGGGGTCCGGGTGAACCCGGCATGGTCGGCCTGCCTTTCGAGCCTGGAGGGTTCGAGGCCCCCACCAGCAGTTGGTGCCGAGGCGAGGTGGGAGCGCTCCCATTGTGCGAAATCTCGAACAAGGTTCGGTGTGCCGGAGGTTCGAGGCGTACCGTAGTGATGCGGACCACCACCGTCAACGGGTCCGGAGCACAGAAGTCCACTCACGCCAGTCCGAGCACATCCGCCCACCGCGGGGATCCAGGCGGTGTCCGCCCTCTCGATCGCGTCGGTGGCGAAGCAGTCAAGCGCATGCCGCCGCCTCACCGCCGGAACCCCGAACACGAAGTACGTCGGTGACATCACCCACCTGCCCATCGGCGGCGGGAAGCCCTGCCGCCCGGTGACCGTCATCGACCTCGCGTCGCGCCGTCCGGCCGGACGGACGGACGGGAGGACGGGAGGACGGGAGGACGGACGGGTGGACACGGACCTGGCGCCAGCCGCACCACCCGTGTCCGGGATCCGGGGTCACGGCCCGCACCGCGGCCGGAGCACGGCCTGCCGCCGACGCCGCAGCGGCCGGTACGGGCCGTCCGCCTTCGGCAGAGCAGGCCACGGCGTCGCGAAGACGATCTCCGGTTTCCTTTCCCGCCTGGCTCTTTCCCCGCTTTTCTCCCGTACGTTTCCGGCCAATAACTCGAGCCATTGCCGTCGGTCCGGCGATATCCGGGGAGTTGGATTCCGGATATCGCACGGGCCCGCGCGCTTCCGTCGGGGCCTTCCCCTCCGGTGAGGTGCGCGGCGTACGGCGCGTCGTCGGCGGGGGTCGCGTTCGCCACCGGGAAGGCCGCGCATGCCCTCGGCGACGGGTGTGGCGGGCGTGTCCGGCGGTCGTGGCGGGGCGTCGGGGCGCGCGGTGCGGCCGGGGCCGGCCGGCGGCGTCCCGCCCCGTTCCCCGCGCAGTTCAGATGCCGTTCCCCGCACGGAGTGGCGAATTCCGGCGTATCTCCGGGGCGGTCGGCGACGATCCGTGAAGGGCTCCGCACGCCCGGAAGACTCATTCGGCGCCGCGAATGCCAAAGCGAAGCGGGAACCCCGGGCACCGCACCGTCGCCGCCCCGATTCGCCGCCCCGGCGCGGTGATCGCGGATGGCGGGCGCGGCAAGAACCGCTCGTCCCGATGCTGCCGCACGGGGGCCCCGGCGCGCCCCACGCCGCTCGTGTGAAATCGAACCAGCCCTCGTCCAGGCGTCCTTGTCCTCCGCGTCGGCGCCTGGTTAAGCTCCCGACTGTTTCAATTCCTGCACCTTTTCTACACATCTTTGCCAACTGTGGCGCTACTTCGCATGCGATCTCGCATGCGACTTCGAGTGTGACGGCGGAAACGGGGAGGACTGCGCATGGGATCTTCCGTTCCCGAAACAGGGACCTCGCGCGTCCGGGCCGTTTCGACCCCGCCGGTCCTGGCCGAGGACACCGGGCCCGCCGAGGACACCGGGCCCGCCACCCGCGACGTCCGGCTCTTCTGGTGCGCGAACGCCGCCGACTCCCTGGGCAGCCAGGCGTCCGGGGTCGTCCTGCCGCTGCTGCTCCTCGGGCTCGGCTACTCGCCGGCGGTGGTGGGGCTGGTCGCGGGGGTGTCCACGGCGACCGGGCTGGTGCTCGGCCCGCTCGTCGCCGTACCCGCCGACCGTGGCGCGCGTAAGCGGGTGATGTTCTGGTCGGCGGTGGTCTCGGCGCTCGCCATGGGCTCCGTGGCCGTGGCCCTGGCCGTCGCGGAAGGACGGCCCTCACTGGCCCATCTGCTCGCCGCCGTACTCGTGGAACGCACCGCCACCACCTGCTACGAGGCGGCGGCCCGCGGCACCGTGGCCCTGATCTCCACGCCCGGGAACCTCCCGCGCGTGGTGGCCGGGCTGGAGGCGGGTGACCGGGGCGCCCTGGTCGCGGGGCCCGCTCTGGGCGGCGTGCTGTACCAGGTCTCGCGCGCGCTGCCCTTCGTACTGGACGCCGTCTCGTACGCCGTCACGGCCGTGTGCGTCCGTGCCATGCGCTCGAACCTGCGGGCCGACCGGACCGACAACGCGGACGCGGTGGACATGACGCACCGGGCTGACGCGGCGCACCGGGTGGACGCGGCGCACCGGGCTGACGGCGCGTCGGAGCCGGCCGGGCACGCGGCCCGGGAAGGTTCCGTGCCGCGGCCCGTGCCACCACCCGCGCCTCGCTCCGCACCCGGCACCTGGTCCGCTCTGGCCGCCGAGGCGAGCGCCGGAGTCCGGCTCGTCCGGACGACGCCCCTGCTGCGGCTGGTACTTGTGTGGACCACCACCGTCAACGGCGTACTGGCCGCGCTGTACTACGACGCCGTCTTCACCTTGCAGGAGAGCGGCCACGGCGGCACGCCCATGGGTCTGGTCCTGGCGCTGTCCGGCGCCGCCGGACTCGCCGGTTCGCTCGCCGCGCCCCGGCTGGTGCGCGGGCTCGGCCCCGTGCGGGCGGTGGTGACGGTGTCCTGGCTCATGCCCCCGCTCGCCGCCGCGCTCGCGACGGCCGGGGGGCCGTGGGCGTACGGGGCGCTGTTCGGCGGGTTCTGCCTGATCATGCCGCCGGCCACCGTGATCCTCCAGGCCCGGGCCGTCCAGGGGACACCGCCCGAACTCCAGGCCCGCGCGGGCTCCGTGCTCGCCACCGCCGCCGGCGGAGCCGCCGCTGTGGCGCCCGCGCTCGCCGGGTTCCTGACGGCTCACGCGGGGGCCGCCGTACCCGCGCTCACCTCCGCCGGAGTGCTGGTCCTGCTCGCTCTGCGCACGACCCTCGGCGCGGGACGCGTACTGGCGCCGGGCGTGCCGCCGAAGGGCACACCGGCGGGAGACGTTCGGGCGAGGGGGCGGGGCGTATGACCGGATCCCGCTACCAGGTCTACCTCGCCGCCCTGCCCGAGGTCTGCGCCGCCGATCCGGCGCTGATGGCGTTCACCGCGGACGCGAAAGGCCGGTGCGAGGTGTTCGCCTGGGACGCCGGAACCGGGCGCGCCCGCCAGGTCACCGACCGGCCGCGGGGCACCCTGCACGGAACGATCGACCGGGACGCGAACGTGTGGTGGTTCGACGAGGACGCACACGGCGAGGGGCACTGGCGGTTCCAGCCCTTCCACGGCGGTCCCGACCTCCCCGGGCTGACCGGGGTGCCCGCGGGCACCCCGCGCGGCCTGGCCGTGAGCGACGACGGGATCGTCGCCATGGGGCTGGGGGACGGCCGGACGACCACCGTCCACCTGGGCCGGCGCGGCGCTTCCGCACGCGAGGTGACGCGCGTCGACCAGCACGCCACGCTGTCCGGGATCACCGCCACGGCCGGTCTGCTGGCGATCAGCGGACCCGCCGGTTCCGCGCACGCCGTGACCGTCCTGGCCGCGGACGGCACACCGCGCGCCGTGCTCTCCGGCTCCGGGGAACACGGCAGACTCTGGTCGCTCGGCTTCGCGCCCACCGCCGGACGCGACGAACTGCTGCTGGTGCGCGAGGACGACGACCGCTACCTGCTGGCCAGTTGGCGGCCGGAGACCGGGATCCGTACCTACGCGTGGTGCGCGTTCGACAGTGAGATCACCGCCCGCTGGTATCCGGACGAGGACGAGGGGCGCACCGTCCTGATCCGCGAGGACCGCCACGGTCGCAGCACCCTGTACCGGGCCCGCCTGGACACCGGCGCCCTCACGCGCGTGCCGACACCGCCCGGCAGTCTGCTGGACGCGGCGCCGCGAGCCGGTGGCGACGTGCACTACCTGTGGACGGACACGGCCCATCCGCCGCGTATGCACTCCACGGCCGGTACCGCGCTGCCGGCCCTCGGCACCGTGCCGGGACGCGTACCGGGCGACCACCGCGACCTGTGGACGCCGACCCCGGACGGTCCCGTGCACACCTGGCTCAGCCTTCCCGAGGGCCACGGCCTGCCGCAGGGTCCCGGACTCCCGCGGGGCGAAACCTCCGACGGCCGGGCCTCCGAGGACCAGCCCTCCGACGGCCGGGCCTCCGACGGCCGGGTGACCGGCGAGCGGGGCGCGCCGCCGCCCGTCGTCTTCCTCGTGCACGGTGGTCCCGCCGACCACGACCGCGACGCCTACGACGGTGTCGTGCACTCGCTCGTGGCCTCGGGCTTCGCCGTCGCACGCGTCAACTACCGCGGCTCCACCGGCTACGGACCCCGCTGGCGCCGGGCCTTCGGCGCGGGCGTGGGGCTCACGCAGGTCGAGGACCTGGTGGCGGTGCGCGCCGATCTGATCGGGCGCGGGCTGGTGCGCCCGGACGCCGTCGGACTGTGGGGCACGTCGTGGGGCGGCTACCTCACGCTGCTGGCCCTCGGCACCCGCCCCGGGCTGTGGCAGGCGGGCGTCGCCGTCAAGCCCGTCGCCGACGGCGTCGCCGCCTACCGCACCACCACGTCCGCGCTGCGCACCCTGGACGAGCGCCTGTACGGAGGCACGCCCGACGACGTGCCCGAGGCGTACGCCCGCAGCTCACCGATCGAGTACGCCTCGCGCGTGCGGGCACCGCTGCTGGTCGTGGCCGCCACCCGGGACGCCAAGTGCCCGCCCGGCCAGGTGCGCGGCTACCTCGCCGCGCTGCGCGCCGCCGGGGCCCGCCACGAGTCGATGTGGCTCGACAGCGGGCACGACGGCTACGAGGGCGGTGACCACGTCGCCGTACTGCGCCGCGCCGTGGTCTTCCTCGACCGCGAGCTGCGCGGCACGCACCGCGCCCCCAAGACGCCCCCCGCCGACCGGAGGGGGGATTCCGGCCGCGTCCGTACCGAGGCGGCGGCCGGGACAGGCAACGCCGAACACACCGAGAGGAGAACCGCCCATGCAGAAGGACATCATCCACAACGACCCGCTCGAGGGTGACGAGGAGAACCGGAAGCCGAGCGTCGGCGTCACGGTCACCATCCCGTTCCGCAACGCGGAAGACGCGGAAGAGAACTGATCCTCGCCGGCCGGCCCGGCGGTCACCGATGCCGGGCCGGCCGGTCGCCCCGTCACCACAGGGGCGTCCGCCGCAGCGGGGTCGTCCGTCCCGACGGGGTGGGGGACGTCCCGCCACGACCGCGGTCGGCTGCCGGAAGGCCCTGCCTCCCTTTCCGCCGTCCTCCCCGTTCCCCGTTGTTCCCCGTTCCCCGTCTTCCGGCCGTCCCACGAGGAGCTGACATGCGCGTACTGCTGGTCAACATGCCCTGGTCGCCCATCGACCTTCCGTCGCTGGCCCTGGGGATCCTCAAGCGGAGTGTGGACGAGCACGTGCCGGACGGCAGTGCCGAAGTCCTGCACGCCAACCTCGAATTCACCGACTGGATCACCCGGCGCATGGAGTTCACCGCCGAGGACTACGAGTACTACGCACTCGCCTCCTACTTCATGGGCTGCGGCGACTGGGTCTTCTCCTCCGCGCTCTACGACGACCCCGACTGGCGGGACGAGGAGTTCACCACCGCGATGAAGGGGAAGCTCGGCGCGTCCCGGATGCGGATGACCCGCGAACTGCACCGGCTGGTGCCGGAGTTCGTGGCGGACATCGCCCGGCGGATCGTCGACGAGGCACCCGACGTGGTGGGCTTCACCTCCACCTTCCAGCAGAACACCGCCGCGCTCGCGGCCGCCCGCCAGGTCAAGCAGCTCGCACCGCACATCGTGACCGTCATGGGCGGCGCCAACTGCGACGGCGAGCAGGGCGCGACGGTCCACCGCAACTTCCCGTTCGTGGACTACGTGATCCGGGGCGAGGGCGAAGCCGCGTTTCCCCGGCTGCTGTCCGCGCTCGGTGAAGAAGACCCGGACCTCTCCGCCGTGGCGGGGCTGTGCCACCGCGGGCCGGACGGTGTGAGCACCGCCAACGCGATGGCCACCAGCCCGCTGCCGCCCGCCACCATCCTGCCGCCCGACTACAGCGGCTACTTCGAACGCCTCGGCGCCTCCGTGGCCCGCAACTGGGTCGAGCCCAAGCTCGTCGTCGAGGGCGCCAGAGGCTGCTGGTGGGGCGAGAAGCACCACTGCACGTTCTGCGGGCTCAACGGTTCCTTCATGCAGTTCCGCAGCAAGAGCCCGGACACCTTCTACGACGAGATCATGGATCTCGCCCGCCGCCACCGTGTGCTGGACATGTACGTGGTCGACAACATCCTCGACATGGGCTACCTCTCCACCGTCCTGCCCCGGATCATCGAGAGCGGCTACGACCTGCGGCTGCACATCGAGATCAAGGCAAACATGCGCCGCGCCCACCTCCGTACGCTCTCCGACGCGGGCCTGATCTACGTGCAGCCGGGCATCGAGAGCCTGAACAGCCGCGTACTGGACCTGATGGACAAGGGCGTCAGCGGCTGCCAGAACGTACGCATGCTCCGCGACGGCGCCGAGACCGGCCTGTCGGTGTCCTGGAACTACCTGCACGGCTTCCCGGGGGAGAGCGCGGAGGACTACGACCCGGTCATCGCGCAGATACCGGCGCTGGAACACCTCAACCCGCCGGTCGACCTCTCGGCCCGTATCGCCATCGAACGGTTCAGCCCCTACTTCAACCGGCCCGAGCTGGGCTTCTCCGGCTTGCGCCCGGAGGCGCACTACCGCTTCACCTACGACCTGCCGGAGGAAGAGCTCTACGGCCTCGCCTACGTCTTCGAGGCGCCGGAGCGGGGCATCGGCAAACCCACCGTCACCGCGCTCAACGCCGCGCTCGCCGCCTGGCGCAAGCACCACGCCGACGCGCGTCTCACGCAGGCCGACCTGGGCGACCGTATCGTCCTGGTCAGCAGGCGCCGGGCCTTCGAGTGGCGGGTGATGGAGCTGACCGACCCGTACGAGATCGCCGCGTTCCGGCTGCTGGACCAGCCGCACACGCCGTCGGCCCTCACCCGCAAGGCCGCGGGCCGGGTGCCGGGCGGGGCGCTCCAGGAGGACGAGGTGCAGGAGCTGCTCGACCGCTGGGTGGGGCTCGGCCTGGTCTTCACCGACAACGGGCAGTACGTGCACATCGCGCCCTCGGCGGTGAACGAGGACCTGCTGCGGCTGGACTTCATGCGGCACCGGCACGCGGCGCCCGTACCGGCCGCCACGCCGGCCGAACCGCAGATGACCGGAGTCTGACCCGTCTTTTCTCCTCTCTCTTCACTTCCCCTTCCTCAGCCCTCGCCCGGGCGTTGTCCGACCCTCGCCCGAGCGCCGTCCCACCGCCGTCCCACCGCCGTCCGACCGTTCAGGCGCACCTGGAGGCCAGTCCGATGAGTCCCAGCTCCACCCTCACTCCGTCCGCCGCCGTCTGGCGCGACTACGACCCCGTCGCCTGCGCGCTGCCGGGGATGTTCCTCGGCGACATCGAGCTGACCGGTCCCGTCGCCGAGGAGTGCGACCGGCTGTGGGAACTGGGCGCGCGCCGCGTCCGGCTGTCCGACGTCGTGGATCTCGGGGACACGGGAACGCCGGACGCGGCGGCCCGTGCCGTACGAACCCTCAGTCTGGTCAGGGACCTGACGGCCCGCGCGGTGCTCGTCGAGTGGGACCTGCGGCCGGATCCGGACGGGGGCCCGACGGCCGCCGAGGACATCGGCCGCCTCCTGAGCCACCTCCAGCCGCCGCAGCGGATCGAGGGGGTGGACCCGGCAGGGGCGGACGACGCGCTGCGGACCTGGCGCAACGGCCACTACCTCGGCAAGTGCCTCTGGCGGCAGGGTCCGGGCTTCGTCCAGATCCGCGACCGCCGCTGGGGAGATCTCCGCCGGTTCACGGTGGACGAGCCGCACTACCAGGAGGCGATCGAACGCCTGGCGTACGGGGCTCCCGCGTCGGCGGTGCCGTCGGACGCGCTCGCCGACTTCCGCGAGGAGCGACTCGTGCTCGCGGTCGGCGGGGTGGAGTGGTGGCTGCCGTACCGCGTCAACCGCTGGATACAGGAGGCGATGACGATCTGAGGCGGGGGCGTTCCCGCGCTCCCCCGCCCGGCGGAGCGCCCCGGCGGCCGGCCCCGTACACGCGGAGTCCTCCGGCTGCCGTCCCGAAAGCGGGAGGCCGGCGGTCGGTCGCCCCCGCCTCGGGGTGGAGGTCGGCGCGACCGTCCTCGGTGAGCGTCGGCCCGGTGGGAGCGGCAGCCCGGTGACGGTGTCCACGGAATCGGTGGCGGCTCGGACCCGGGCGAACGGCGCGCGGCCGCCGCCCTGGCCGGGGAGTTCGGCATCGACCAGGCACAGGCCCTGATGGACGTCGAGGCGCTCGTACCCGAGCTGCGGAACTCGGGGCCCGCCTCATGACGACGCCCAGCGCGCTGGAACGGCCCACCGGTGTTCCCCCGGCCCGACGCCTGTCCACCCGCCTCGTCCTGCTGCCGGCCGTGGTCCTCGCACTCCTGCCGCCCCGTCGCATCCGCGCCGTGCTCGGCGTCCCGCGACGCGGTGCCGCTCCCGCCACCACCGCGCAGGCCCAGAGGGCACGCGACGCCATGTGCGCGGCCAGTCTGCACTGCGCCGGACCGGAGGGGTGCCTGCTGCGCTCCCCGGGGGCGGTGCTGCTGTGCCGGCTCGGCGGGACGTGGCCGACCCGGTGCACCGGCGTGCGGGTCGTCCCGCTCTTCACCGCGCACGCCTGGATCGAGGCGGACGGCCGTCCGGTGGGCGAGGGCGTGCCGGAGGGCTACTTCGCGCGGCTGGTGGCCGTCGCCCCGCTGTCCCGGCCGACGGACCGATGACCGGCACGCCGGACCTGGACGACGGCCGGACCGCGGTCTCCGAGGGGACAGATCCGCCCGGGCGGCGGTGGCCACGTGGTACCGGCTCGTCGCCGGGCACCGAAGCGCGGTCGCCGTCGCCACCGCGCCGACCCTGATGGGCTCCGCCCTGGAACGGGCCCAGCCGCTCGTCGCCGAGCACGTCGTGGACGCGAGCGGCCGCGGGCAGGACGTCCGGCCACTGCCGGCACTCCCCGGCACTCCCCGGCACGCCGTTCGTCGCCGAGGCGGCGACGGGAGCCGCGAGGCGCTCCCTCCTGGAACGGACGGGCGAAGGTGTCGTACGGCAGCTACGGCACGCACCGGTGGGACGGCTGCTCCGGCCGGAGACGCGGGAGCCGGCCGGAGACGCGGGAGTACGACCGTCACCGGCGCGGCGGCCTCGCCTCCCTGGTGACCGCCGGCACCGCCCTGCTCCGGGAGGTCGTGTCGCAGGCGCCCGCCGAGCCGGTGACGGGCAGCTTCGTGGCCACCGGGGCGATCGTCCTCACGGCGTGGCTCGGCCTCCTGCGGCTGCTCCTGGTCGCCGTCGTCGTGGCCGCGGCGGCTCTGGTCGTCGCGCACCGCCTGTCCACCGCGCGGCGCGCCGGCCACATCGCCGTGCTGTACGACGGCCGCACCACGGACGCCTGACGCCTGACGCCTGACGCCACGAGGAGTTGCCGGCCGGCAGTGCTCTCCACCGCGAGCCGGCCGCTCCGGCCGGGCGGGGGCCTGGGGAGCGGGAACCGCGCGGAAACACCGGGAGGGGAGGCCCCGCCGTCCGGCCGGGAACAGCACGCCGCCCCGGACGGCGATCCGCACCGGCCACCGCCAGGCAGCGATGCGCGTGCGCGTCCCCGACCGGGGAGTCGTCCGGGCGCGCTCGCACGGCCGCCGCGCCGCGCGGCTCACCGTGGCGGCCGACAGCAGCACCATGAACCCGCCGAGGAGTCCGGCCGCCTGCCGCGGATCGTCGCCCGGGGACCGGAACGCCTGCTCCGGCCCGGCTTCCCCCTCCCCGCCGAGGCCGAACGCGGCATTCGCAAAGGCGAGGAACCCGCCCCGCACCCGCACCGGCACCGGGGCGTAGACGCTCACGAGTCGGCGCGGAGGACCGCGGCCCGCTCGGACAGCTCACCGGCCCGATGGCGCCACCGCGACCGGCAGCCCCCGCCCCCGGGACCGACGCGGCCCGGCCGCTTCTGCCGCCGCGCGCCGGTCCCGGGGGCGGACGGCGGCGGCTGCCGGTGGCGGCGACGTCCGGGCACGGCGACCGGGTCCGATCCGCCGGTGACACCCCGGCGGCGGTCTCCGTCTCGCCGCTCCCTCCCAGGCTCCGGAATGCGCGACGGCGCGTGCCGCGGCACGTCGTGGAGGGCCGGGGCGCGGAGCCGGTGAGCGGCGGCCGCATCCCACTCGTCCCACGGGCTCAACGGCGTCGGCCGCCGCGGGACCCCCAGACTTCCGCCATACCCCCCAGGGGTATATAGTCGGTCTCGTCGGAAGGGGTGGACCGAGCCCCTCCGGAAGCGACCCACGCATCGAAGCCGAGGAAGACGCCATGACCGACCTGAAGAACTCCGGATCCTGCTGCTCCACCGACGGCTCGTGCCACTCGGGCGCCGCGGCCGGCACCCGGGACGGCGCCGTCACCACCGTCTACAAGGTGTCCGGCATGACCTGCGGGCACTGCGAGGGCGCGGTCTCGCGGGAGATCTCCGCACTCGACGGCGTCACCGCGGTCACGGCGGTCGCCGGGACCGGTGAGGTCACCGTCACCTCCGCCGCCCCGCTCGACGAGGAGGCCGTCCGCACCGCCGTCGACGAGGCCGGTTACGAGCTCGCCGGCACGGCATGAGCCCGTCCGGGGCCCGACAGCCCCGGAGCACGCGCATTCCTCCCCGCCGGGGCGTGCCGCTCCGCTGATACGGACGCCGCACGTCCCGGCCCTCCCCAGGAGTATCTCCATGACCAGCACGGCTCCCGAGAAGACGCTTCCCGACCGGGCACCCGCGCCCGTCTCCGAGGTCGAGCTCTCCATCGGCGGCATGACCTGCGCCTCCTGCGCGGCCCGCATCGAGAAGAAGCTCAACCGGATGGACGGCGTCACGGCGACCGTCAACTACGCCACGGAGAAGGCGAAGATCTCCTATCCGGACGGGATCGAGGTCGCCGACCTCATCACCACGGTCGAGAAGACCGGCTACACGGCCGCGGAGCCGCCCCCGCCCGCTCCCCCGGGCGACGAGGGCGGGGCCAGGAGCGCTGCGCCCGCCGCCGACCACGAGCTGGTCACCCTGCGGCAGCGTCTGCTCGTGTCGCTGGCCCTCTCGGTGCCCGTGGTGCTGATGGCGATGGTCCCGGCCCTCCAGTTCGAGAACTGGCAGTGGCTGTCGCTGACCCTGGCAGCTCCGGTCGTGGTCTGGGGCGCGTTCCCCTTCCACCGGGCCGCCTGGACGAACGCCCGGCACGGCGCGGCGACCATGGACACGCTGGTGTCGATCGGCACGCTCGCCGCCCTCGGCTGGTCGCTGTGGGCACTGTTCTTCGGCACCGCCGGCATGCCGGGCATGCGGCACGGCTTCGAGTTCGCCGTCTCCCGCTCCGACGGCTCGTCCTCCGTCTATCTGGAGGCCGCGGCCGGCGTGACGACGTTCATCCTCGCCGGGCGCTACCTGGAGGCGAGGTCCAAGCGCAAGGCCGGTGCGGCGCTGAGGGCGCTGCTGGAACTGGGCGCGAAGGACGTCTCCGTGCTGCGGGACGGCACCGAAGTGCGCATTCCCGTCAACCAGTTGGCGGTCGGCGACCGCTTCGTCGTCCGCCCGGGCGAGAAGGTCGCGACCGACGGGACGGTCGTCGAGGGCGCGTCGGCGGTGGACGCGTCCATGCTGACCGGGGAATCGGTGCCCGTCGACGTCAGCGTCGGTGACGCGGTCACCGGGGCGACCGTGAACGCCGGTGGACGCCTCGTCGTCGAGGCGACCCGGGTCGGCGCCGACACGCAGCTGGCCCGCATGGCGAAGCTGGTCGAGGACGCCCAGAACGGCAAGGCCGAGGTGCAACGTCTCGCCGACCGGATCTCCGGCGTCTTCGTCCCCGCCGTCCTGCTGATCGCTGCCGCCACCCTGGGCGCCTGGCTCGGGTTCACCGCGGACCCGACGGCCGCCTTCACCGCCGCCGTGGCCGTCCTGATCATCGCCTGCCCCTGCGCCCTCGGTCTCGCGACGCCGACCGCCCTCATGGTCGGCACCGGCCGCGGTGCCCAACTCGGCATCCTGATCAAGGGACCTGAGGTCCTGGAGTCCACCCGCCGGGTCGACACGGTCGTCCTCGACAAGACCGGCACCGTCACGACCGGCCGGATGCAGCTCCACGACGTGTTCACCGCACCGGGCGTGGACGAAGGCGAACTGCTGCGCCTCGCGGGCGCGTTGGAACACGCCTCCGAGCACCCGATCGCCCGGGCGGTCGCCGCCGGTGCCGCGGACCGGGCGGGAGGCCTGCCGGTGCCCGAGAACTTCCAGAACGTCGCCGGTCTCGGCGTCCAGGGCGTCGTCGACGGACACGCCGTACTGGTCGGCCGCGAGAAGCTCCTCGAGGAGTGGGCGATCGAGCTGCCCCGCGAACTGGCCGGGGCAAAGGCCGCCGCGGAGGCCGAGGGGCGCACGGCGGTCGCCGTCGCCTGGGACGGCGAGGCCCGCGGTGTCCTGACGGTCGCGGACGCGATCAAGGAGACCAGCGCCGAGGCCGTGGCCGAGCTGCGTCGGCTGGGGCTGAAGCCGGTGCTGCTCACCGGCGACAACCAGCGCGTCGCCGAGTCGGTCGCCCGCGCCGTCGGCATCGGCGAAGTGATCGCCGAAGTGCTGCCGCAGGACAAGGTCGACGTCGTCAAGCGGCTCCAGGCCCAGGGCCGTACGGTCGCCATGGTCGGCGACGGCGTCAACGACGCGGCCGCCCTCGCCACCGCCGACCTCGGTCTGGCGATGGGCACGGGCACGGACGCGGCGATCGAGGCCGGCGACCTGACCCTCGTACGGGGCGACCTGCGCGTGGCGGCGGACGCGATCCGTCTCTCCCGCAGGACCCTGTCCACCATCAAGGGCAACCTGTTCTGGGCCTTCGGCTACAACGTCGCGGCCCTGCCGCTCGCGGCCCTCGGAATGCTCAACCCGATGATCGCGGGCGCCGCGATGGCCTTCTCGTCGGTCTTCGTCGTCACCAACAGCCTGCGGCTGCGCTCCTTCAGGTAGCCGCCCGCGCCGCACTCACCGCCGCCCGGTCGCTGTCCGCAAGGACAGGGGCCGGGCCGCGGTGTATCGGGGCGGACGCGGGCCGGGCGGTGGGCGACTCGGTCCGGTACCCGCACCTCACCGGCAGGTCGCCGGCGGCAGGGCGTCAGCGGCGCCGGTCGGGGCCGGTCGGCGGCACGCGCCCGCGGTCGGTCCTGGACCAGCCCTCGGGGGTCACCCGGTAGTGGTCGCCGTCGTCGGCGTCCATCCGCGAGTGGCCGTGCACGTGCAGGACGTCCTCTCCGAGGCGGTAGGTGAAGCCGCCCATCATGCCGACCACGCGGAAGACGATCTCCATGGCCGGGGCCTCCGTCAGGGGAGACAGCGGCGGCAGCAGATGCTCGGTCCTCTCGAAGCAGTTGCCCGTGCGGTCCCGCAGCAGCGCGTGGAAGTGCCGCTCCAGTGCCTCGGCAGGGGCGGGGAGTCGCCGTACCACGGCCGGCTCCAGCAGTTCCAGCAGACGCGTGTGCCCCCGCTCGCGCGCGATGTCCAGGGCGCGGCGCCCGTCCCGGGTGCGCCGGGTGCGCCAGGCGCCGTGCGCGATCAGCCGGGACACGACCGCGAAGTCCGCGCCGTGCCAGGCCGCCTGGTGCAGCGGGGCGAAGCCGCTCCGGTTCCCGGGCCGCGGGAGATTGACCCACTCCGGATGACTTCCCAGCTCCTCGAAGAGGCCGTTCCAGTCGGCGTCCCGGACCATGTCCGCGAACCGGTCCCGCTCCTCCAGGTACCAGTCGCCGAAACGTTCGCGGTCGGTGAGGCCGTCCCACTCCATCCTGATCACGCGGACACGCTAGCCGACCCCGCCGGGGCCGGTTCCGGCGCGGAGTTCAGCTGTCCCGCCGCGGACCGTGGCAGCCGGGGAACACGTCCGCCCCGCTGACGGCGAGGTGGTCCGTGAGGCCGTCGTCGACACGGGTGCCGTGGGCGCTGAAGACCATGCGGGAGGGGAAGGACCAGCAGCGCGTGGAGCCGGACGATCACGGCCTGCAGGGCGGGGGTGACCAGCCGCTCCCTGGTCCGCCGGGGCGCGAAGGCGGTCGCCGACGGCAGTCGGTGAAGGCAGTGGGTGAAGGCAGTCGGCGAAGGCCGGCGACAGGGTCCGGCACACCCTTGCCATATACCCCCCGGGGGTATATGGTCGGTGGCTGTGGGGCTCAGGAGGACGGGCCGCACTCGACGGGAATGGGGATGACGGTCATGGACCACACCGCTCACCACACGACAACCGGGCATCACCACACGACGCACGAGGACCAGCGCGGCCACGCCGGCCGTGGGACGCACACGGGTTCGGGGGCATCCTGGGGCACGGCGGTCAAGGCGACCCTGCACTGCCTCACCGGCTGCGCCATCGGCGAGATCCTCGGCATGGTCATCGGCACCGCCCTGATGTGGGGCAACGTGGCCACCATGGTCCTGGCGATCGCGCTGGCGTTCCTCTTCGGCTACTCGTTCACCCTGTTCGCCGTCGTCCGGGCCGGACTCGACCTCAGGAGCGCGATCAAGGTGGCGCTCGCCGCCGACACCGTGTCCATCGCCGTGATGGAGCTCGTCGACAACGGCATCATCGCCCTCGTCCCCGGCGCGATGGACGCCCACCTCTCCGAGGCGCTGTTCTGGTCGGCCCTGCTCGGCGGCTTCGCGGTCGCCTTCCTGATCACCACCCCGGTCAACAAGTGGATGATCGGCCGCGGCAAGGGCCATGCCGTCGTCCACGCCCACCACTGACGATCAGCACCGACCGGCGTGACGTGTCCGGGCGCCCCGTGCCGAACGGGGCGCCCATCCGCAGGTTCCGGCGGCCGCGGCACCGCGGCCCGTTCCACCACGGCCGGTACCGGCCCTCCGCGCGGAGACAGCCCGTCCGGCCGGGCGGTGACCCGGTTGCGGGGGCAGCCCCCGTCGGGCACGGTGCGCACCGGCTCGGCACAGCCGGCTCCGGCAGGCCCTGGCGACCGGCCGAAGGCGTGGGGCGTCCCGGTGGGCCTCCCGGCGACCCGGTGGATGGCCGGACTCGGCGCCCTCGCCCTGCGGTCGGGCACCGAACTCCTGCTGAAGAGCCGCCGCGTCACCCCCGGCCGCCTCCTCAGAGCGGGCTTCGCCTTCGACCACCCCGAGTGGCCGGGAGCGGCGCAGGACCTGGTGCGGCGGCGGAGGCGGGGCGGCGGGTTCGGCGGGGCGATCACGGGGATGCGGTCGCGCTGGAGTTCGGTGATGACACCGGACCAGCTGCCGGCGTCGGCGAACGCGCCGTGGACGAGGAGGACGGTGGGAGTGGTGCTCATGGCGGCTGTCTCCTCGGGTAGGGCGGTGTGCGGGGCGGTGCGGAGGGTGCCGGCCGCCCGGGTGATCGCGGCCTCGGCGGCGTAGGTCTCCCGCAGGGCGTTGAGCATGACGAAGTCGTGGACGATGCCCTGGTGGCGGACGACGGTGCCGGGGACCCCGGCCTGGCGCGGCTTGTCGGCGTAGGCCTCGCCCTCGTCGCGCAGGACGTCGGCCTCGCCGGTGATGACCAGGGCCGGTGGCAGACCGGTGAGCTGGTCGACGGTGGCGCGCAGCGGGGAGGCGGTGATCCGGGCGCGGACACTGCCCGTGGGGCCGCCGGAGGCGGTGATCCACTCCTCGTCCACGGCGGGCTGTCGGTCTCGCCGGACTGCGCCTCGTCGACGGCCTTGCGTCCCTCCGTCGGCGCCGGGTCGAACAGGTACGGCGGGTTCGTGGTCGCCTCCACGAACGCCTGGGCGGCGGGTTCCAGCACCGGCGCGGCCGGCTCGACGACGTCGGACATGGGATTCTCCTGCTGCTGACCGTGTGCGTCTGCCCTGCCCGTTCACGCTGGAGACGCTCCACGGAAGGGAGTTGTCCGCAGGTGCAACGGCAGTGTGCTCAAAGCGCACAGCGCGTGACGTCCGGCCGACCCCGCCTCGACGGCGCGGGGAAATCGACCGTCCGCGGCCGGAACCCGCCGATGACGGTGCCGACGGCGGAGTCAGGGGGAAGCCGACGACGGTGCCGCCGCCGAAGCGCGCCGCGACGTCGTCAGCCCCGGCCCGCGCGGTCCCGCCACTCGCGGGGGGACATGCCGTAGGCGGTGCGGAAGACGCGGCTGAAGTGCGTGGCGCTCGTGAAGCCCCAGCGGCCCGCCACGGCGGCGATGGTGCGGCTGCCGTGGCCGTGGCGCGTCAGGTCGCGGCGGCACTCCTCCAGGCGGCGGCGCAGGATCCAGCGGCCGACCGTGGTGCCCTCGTCCTGGAACAGCTTGTGCAGGTAGCGCACGGAGATGTGATGGGCGCGAGCGAGGGTCTCCGGGGACAGTTCCGGCTCCGTCAGGTGCAGTTCGACGTACTCCATGATGCGGGCCGTCATCGGCGACGCCGGGGAGCCCGGTCCCGGGGTGAGGGTGCCGAGCTGTTCGGCGGCGAGGGTCGCCAGGAGGTTCACGGCGTTCCCGGCGAGCATCTCGCCCACCGGCGGCCGGGCCTCGGCCGCGGTGCGGGCCAGGTCGGACAGCAGCGGTGAGAGCAGCGCGCCGAGCCGGGAGGTCCGGGCGACCGGGGTGCGCGTGATCCGTCCCGCGTCGGCGGAGGTGAGTCCCAGCAGGTCGGTCGGCACGAGGAAGACGGTGGCGCGGAACCGTTCGGGGAAGTCCAGGGCGGGCGGCCGGCGTGCGTCGTAGAAGCAGATGTCGCCGGGGGCGAGGCGCACGCCCACCGGGTCGGGGGCGGGCAGGCGGGTGGCGCCCCGGAGCCCCACGAAGAGGTACTCGCCGGCGTCCCGTGCGCGCGGCCGGTGCTCCGGCCGGGATCCCTGCTCGCCCGGCAGCCGGCCGGGACCGGTCTCGGCGGTCATGATCTCGACGCCCAGGGGCGTCCGGCAGATGGGTGTGTCGATGGTGCTGGTGGTGGACATCTTCCGCCGTTGCCTCCTGAGTGAGCGACTGTCTGACGCGTCGTCCGGACGGTAGGCCGGGAGATGTGCAAAAAGAGTGACAACGCAGTGACAGCGGCGGCGCACGCTCGGCTCGTCCGGCGCGTGCGCCGCATCCGCCGCATCCGGCTCGTCCGGCGCATCCGGCTCGTCCGGCGCATCCGGCTCGTCCGGCGCACTCGGCTCGTCCGGCGCTTCGCCGTGTCCGGCGCTTCGCCGTGTCCGGCGCTTCGCCGTGTCCGCCGTGTCCGCTGCGTCCGCTGCGTCCGCTGCGTCCGCCATGCTCGGCGCGCTCGGCCCGTCGGGCCCGTGCGCCGTGTCCGGCGCCCGGCGCGCCCGCCACCATCCGACCCGTCGGGTGCATCCGCCGCGCCCGGCGCACTCGGCGCCCCAGGCGCTTCGCCGCGTCCGGCGCATCCGCCGCGCTCGACGCGTCAGACGCATCCGCCGCGTCCGGCGCCTTCGGCGCGCTCGGCGGCGAAGGCGCGCAGCAGGTCGTGCAGGGTGTGGTGGCCGGGGGCGTGTTCGGTGATCAGGTGGGCTTCGGCGAGTTCGCCGAGGAGCCGGCGGGTCCCGCGGACCGGCAGCCCGGTGAGCGTCGCCGCCGACGCCGGGGTGATGTCGGTCCCGAGGTGGCGGGGCAGGAGCCGGAACAGCCGTGCGGCCTCGGGGCTCAGCAGCCGGTAGGAGCCCAGGAAAGCGGCCCGGACGTCGGCCGTTCCGCCGGGGTCGGCGAAGGCCTCCAGGGTGCCTCGCGTCGCACGCAGGTGGGCGGCGAGGCCGGTGAGGGGCATCCGGCGGTCGGCCGCCCGCCCGGCGACGGCGGCCAGCGCGAGGGGCAGCCGGCCGCTCCGGGCGACGATCTCGTCGGCGGCCAGGGGCTCGGCGGCCGTACGGTCGTCGCCGATCATCCCGGCCAGCATCGCGCGGGCGTCCTCGGCCGGGGGCGGCTCCAGGCGCAGCGGGCGGGCGCCCGAGGCGATGAGGCCGGGCAGGGCGTGGCGACTGGTGACCAGCGCCAGGCAGCCCGGTGCGGCGGGCAGCAGCGGACGCAGTTGTTCCGTGCCGGCCGCGTCGTCGAGGACGACGAGGACGCGCCGGCCGGCCAGCAGGGTGCGGTACAGGCCGGTCAGAGCGGCAGGCGCGGCCGGCATCCGGGCCGTGGGGACACCGAGGGCCGCGAGCACCGTCCGCAGCGCCTCCTCGGGCTGCGCCGCGGTCCCCGCCGGGTCGCTGCCGCGCAGCGCGACGTGGAGGTGTCCGTCGGGGAAGCGACCGGTGGCCCGGTGGGCCCAGTGCACGGCGAGGGCGGTCTTGCCGACGCCCGCCATGCCCCCGACGAGTACGGCCGCCGGGGTCCCGGCGCTCCCCCCGGCCGCGTCCCACGCCGCCGTCAGCCACTCCAGCTCGGCCGTGCGCCCCGTGAAGCGGGCGGGACCGGAAGGAAGCCGGGCGTGCCCCGCGGACGCCGTACGGTCCGGTACGGCGGGGGCGGCGCCCGACCTGCCGTCGACGTCCCGCGGGTCCGGGCCCACCCGTACGGCCGGGGCCTGCCGGCCGAGGCGCACACGTGGCCCCGCCGTCAGCCGGCCCACGTCCTGGCGCAGCACGCGCGTGTGGGCCGCCACCAGTTCGGCACCGGGGGTGGTGCCGAGATCGGCGGCAAGCCGGCGGCGGACCTCCTCGTACGCCGCGAGGGCCTCCGCCTGGAGGCCGCAGGCGGCGAGGGACAGGACCAGCCGGGCGTGCAGCGGTTCGTCGAGCGGATCGAGCGCGGCGGCCCGGCGCAGGGCGGGCAGGACCTGTGCGGCCCGGCCGCACAGCAGGGCGGCGTCGGCCGCCAGCCGGGCCGTCTCGAGGAGTTCGCGGCCGAGGGCGGTGAACTGGACGTGCTCGCGCGCGGCGGCGGGGATGCCCATCGCCACCGGTCCGCGCCACTCCCCCAGGGCCCCGATGAGGCGCAGGGCCGCCGTCTCGGCCCGGCCGGTGGCGGCCGCCCGCTTGCCCTGCCGGGTGAGTTCGCGGAAGCGCAGCAGGTCGACCTCGTCGGGGGCCGCCTCCAGCAGGTGGCCGCCGGGGTGGCGCAGCAGGCGTCGGCCGGGGGCCCGGGGCGGCAGTTCCGGCTCCAGCAGGCGTCGTAGCGCGCCGATGTAACGGCGCACCACGTTCGGCGCGCTGGCGGGCGGTCGTCCCGGCCACAGCAGGGCGAGCAGCTCGCCGGTGGGCACCGGCCGGCCCGCGCAGGCCAGGAGCAGGGCGAGCAGGGCGCGCTGCTGGGGGAATCCGAGGTCGAGTTCCGCGTCCTGGCGCCACACCCGCACCGGTCCCAGTACCTCGAACCTCGTCACGGCGGGGTCAGCAGGCACCGGCCTGCCCGTCCCGTCCCGTCAGCCGGGCCCGGACCCGCTCGGCGTCGGGGTGCTCCAGGGTTCTCAGGAGCGCGAGGGCCTCGGTCCAGGCGGCGCGGGCGCTGTCCTCGTCGCCCATGGCGCGGTGGGTGTCGCCGGCCCGGACGAGGATGTCGGCCTCGGCGTAGGGCGCGCCGAGGTCCCCGAGGAGGGCGAGGGCGTTGCGGTAGGCGAGGAGGGCGTGCGGGTGGCGGCCGAGGTGCTGGTGGGCGTAGCCGATGCTGTCCCAGGTGGCGGCCTGGCCGTAGCGGTCGCCGAGGTCCTGGAGGGTGGTCAGCGCCTCGAAGCAGTGCGTCAGCGCCTGCCGGTGCTCGCCCAGCAGCGCGTGGTACCAGCCGACCGAGTTGAGGACGCTGGCCTGCGCGGCCCGGTCGCCGACGGCCCGGAACAGGGCGAGGGCGAGCTGGTTGTGACGCAGGGCGCCGGGCAGGTCGCCGCGTTGTTCGCTCACCCAGCCGAGGCTGCGGTGGGTGTGGGCACGGCCGGTGTCGTCGCCCAGGCCGGTGAACAGTTCGAGGGCCTCTTCGAGGCGGGGCAGGCACCGGTCGTGCAGGCCGAGCCGGCCCTCGATGCGGGCGAGTCCGCGCAGCCCGCGGGCCTCCATGGCGGGTTCGGCGAGCCGTCGGGCGGCGTCGAGGGCGGTGCGCTGGACGGTGAGCGCGTCGTGCCAGTGGCCCCGGCGGTCGAAGAACGGTTCCAGGGACCAGGCCAGATGGCAGGCGAGACGTTTCTGCCCGGTGGTGGCGGCGTGGTCGACGACGGCGAGGAGCACCGCGTGTTCGGCGGTGAGCCAGGCCAGGGCCCGGTCGTCGTCGGCGAGCGGTTCGGGGTGTACGCCCTCGGGTGCGGGCGGTGGGGGCGGCGGGTCGGCGTTGGGGGCGAGCAACCGGTCGGCGGCGTGGGCGGTGTGCAGGTAGTGGTGGTACAGCCGGTGCAGGGCCGCCAGCCGTTCGGCGTGGGTGTGCCGCTCCTCGGCGAGTTCGCCGGCGTGGGCGCGCAGCAGGTCGTGGAAGGCGTACCGGCCGGGGCTGTGCTCGGTGACGAGGTGCAGGCCGGTCAGTTCGGCCAGCAGCGGCCGGGTGGGGCGGACCGGCAGTCCGGCCAGGGCGGCGGCCGCCGGCAGGGTGAAGTCGGGTCCGGGGTGCAGGGCGAGCAGCCGGAACAGCCGGGCTGCCGCGTCGGAGATCTGGCGGGAGGACCAGGAGAAGACGGTGCCGACGTCCGCGGAGGCGTCGGAGCGGGCGAACGCGTCGAGGCTGCCGTGCGCCTCGCGCAGTTCGGCGGCCACGGCCGACAGCGGGAAGTGCGGGTGTGCGGCGGCGCGCGCGGCGACGCAGGCGAGGGCCAGGGGCAGTCCCGCGCACAGTTCGGTGATCTCGTCGGCGGCGCGCGGTTCGGCCTCGACCCGTTCGGCGCCCAGGCGGCGGACGAGGAGGGCGCGCGCCTGCCCGGTGTCGAAGGGCCGCAGTGTCAGGGAGTGGGCGCCGTGCGTGGCGACCAGCCCGGAGAGGGCGTCGCGGCTGGTGACGACGGTGAGGCAGTGGGGCGAGCCGGGCAGCAGGGGCCGTACGTGGTCGCTGTCGCGGGCGTTGTCCAGGACGACGAGGATCCGCCGCCCGGCCAGCACACTGCGGTAGAGGGCGGCCTGCGCGTCCACGCCGTGCGGTATCCGGTCGGGCGGTACGCCGAGGGCGTCCAGGAAGCCGCGCACGGCCTCGCCGGCCTCCATGACCGTGCCGGAGGGGTCGTAGCCGCGCAGGTTGACGTAGAGCTGGCCGTCGGGGAAGCGGTGGGCGACGCGGTGCGCCCAGTGCACGGCGAGGGTGGTCTTGCCGACGCCGGCCATGCCGCCGATGGCGCTGATCAGCACGGTGTCGGGCGCGGTCGCGTCGCGGGGCGCGAGGGCGAGGATCTCGTCGAGTTCGCCGCTGCGGCCGGTGAACGCCGGAATGTCGTGCGGGAGCTGGGCGGGGACCGGAAGGACCGGGAAGACCGGGGAGGCGGAGAGACCGGCGGGGGCCTCCCCGAGGGCCGGGGCGGGGGGTTCGCACAGCCCCGTGGGGAAAGTGCCGGACGCGTCCGCGCCCGGCCGCGCGTCGGCCGGTCCGGGCACCGCCGCCCCGCCCGCGCCGGGCCCCGACCGCAGCACGGTCTCGCGGGCCCGGCGCAGTTCCGCACCGGGATCGATCCCCAGTTCGTCGGCGAGCCGGGTCCGTACGGCGTCGTACACGGCGAGGGCCTCGGACCGGCGGCCCGCCGCCGCCAGGGTGAGGATCAGCGCGGCCCGCACGGGTTCGTCCAGGGGATGGGCGGCGGCGGCCCGGTGCAGGTGGGGCAGGACGGCCGCGGGACGTCCTGCGCGCAGGGCGGCGTCGGCCGCCTCGCGCACGGCGGCCAGGCGTTCGCGGTCCACCGCGTCGAAGGCCGGACGGGCGCGAACCGCCGCGGGCAGGCCGGCGGCGACCGGCCCGCGCCACAGGGCGAGCGCCTCGGTGAACGGACCGAGGGCCCGCTCGGGCGACTCCCGTGCCGTCCGCTCCGCGGCCTGGCGCAGGGCGCGGAAGCGGGCCAGGTCCAGTGAGTCGGCGTCGGTCGCGAGCCGGTAGCCGCAGGCGTCCCGCAGCAGCCAGCGGCCCTCCGCGCGGGCGGCGAGGCCGGGCTCCAGCAGGCGCCGCAGCGACCCCACGTGCCGGCGGACCACGTTGACCGCGCTGCGGGGCGGGGCGGTCGCCCACAGGGTGTCGATGATCTCGTCCATGCCGACCGGCTGACCCGCTCCGGCCAGCAGCAAGGCCAGGAAGGCCCGCTCCTGCCGCCCGCCCAGCTCCAGCTCGGTCTTGCCCCGACGCACGCGCACGGGTCCCAGGACGGCGAACCGCACGGATTCCAGCGGCACGTCTTCCCCCTCCGGTGTCACTCCCCGGAGGCCGACCCTACGTCACGGTCGGGGTTACCGAGGGTTCGTCCGGGAGCCGGGAAACCGCAGGTCGCGGGCGCCGTGCCGGATGCCCGCCCACGCCGGCCGCACGCCGGCCGCACGTCGGGCGGGCGCCGGGCGGGCGCGTCCGTCAGCGCCCGGTGGATGCCGACCGCACGCGGGCCAGCACGTCCGTCAGCGCCCGGTGGATCTCGTCGGGGAGCCAGCGGCAGTGGGCGCCCTGCACCACGTACTCGGCCACCTCGCGCAGCTTGGTGTTGGTGCGCTGGGAGACCTCCCGCAACACCTCCCAGCCCTGCTCGGGGCGCAGCCGTCCCACGGCGACGACCACTCCGATCGCCTGGTCGACCACGGCGTGGGAGGCCACGGCCTGCCGCAGCTGGGCCACCTCCTCCTGCAGGGCGGCGACCCGCGCCTCGACTTCCTCCTCCGCAGCCATGCCGCATTCCACGTGTGTTTCCCCTCGTCAGGAGCCCGCGAAGGCGCGGGCGGCCAGTGCGGCGTCACCGCGCCGTCCCTGTCCAGCCTGCACAGCGCCGGCCGGTCCGGCCGCACAGCAGGCGAACAACATCGCCGGTGTCGATCCGGAAAACGAATGCGCACCGGGATGCGGGGAAAATGTGCGGAGGGGCGGACGCCGGCCGGCTGCCGCCCGGCGCACCGCGTGCGGGGCAGCTCGACCCATCGGACGAAGGATTCATGGACACGCTGTTCTTCGACAGTGACGACCTCGGCCTGACCGAGGACTTCCTCAGCCGGGCCTACGCCAGGATGCGCATCGGCAGCGGCGGGCCGGAGGCCGGCCGGACGCGGGTCAGCCGCGCCGCGATGCCCTCGGTGACCGTCGACGAGCTCGACCTCGGCCTCGAGATGAGCTACTCCGTCACCCCGCTGGGCCGGATCTGTCTGTGCCTCGTGCACGAGGGCACCATCCGGGACCACACCTTCGACGGGGTGGAGGACGCCTTCGGACCGGGCGACGTGGTGTCCTTCGCCCCGCCGGAGCTGCCGTACTCGGGGCGGATCTGCGCGGCCCGCTACAACATCACCATGCTCGACACCGATCTGCTCACGCAGGTGGCCGCCACCGCCCCGGGCCGCAGGCCGGGGCCGGTCCGGCTGACCGGGCACCGCCCGCACTCCCCGGCCGCCGCCCGGCAGCTGCGGCAGACGATCGGCTACGTGCGCGACCACGTGCTGGCCGCGCCCGGCATCGCCGACCAGCCGCTGGTCGCCGCCACCGCCGCCCAGCACCTCGCGGCGGGCGTCCTCGCCGCGTTCCCCAACACGGCGCTCACCGAGCCGACCGCCACCGACCGCAACGACGCCCGGCCGGCGACGCTGCGCCGCGCGCTGGCCTACATCGACGACCACGCCGCCGAACCGGTCACGGTCGCGGACATCGCGGCGGCCGCGCACGTCACCGTGCGGGCCCTCCAGTACGTCTTCCGGCGGCACCTCGACACCACGCCGCTGGCGCACCTGCGCCGGGTCCGGCTCGCCCACGCGCACGACGACCTGCGGGCCGCGAACCCGCTCGACGGCACCACGGTCACCGACGTGGCGGCCCGCTGGGGCTTCTTCCATCCGGGCCGCTTCGCCACCCTGTACCGCTCCGCCTACGGCCGCCCGCCGCACCGCACGCTCGCCGGCTGAGGTTCACGCGGCGTCCGGGGCGGCGACGACGTCCCCATGTCTGTGCCCGTGCCCGTGCCCGTGCCCGTGCCCGTCGAGGGTGCGGGTGCTCCCGTGGGGGTCCCACTCGTCGCCGACGTGCTCGGGGACCTTTCCCTCCGGGCAGCGGGCGCAGCCCGCCGGGTGCTCCTCACCGTTCGGGACGCAGGAGCCGCCCGTGCCGCCCACCGCGAGCACCGGGTACTCGCCGGCGCCGCACATCGCCTCCTCGATCCGGAAGGAGCAGCCGGTCAGGAGCGCCGCGGTCAGCCCCGCCCGGGCCAGGGCGGATCGCGTGATCCCGCGGCGGATGGCGGACGGGCTCTGCGGCCGGTGGTTCGTACGCACGGCCGACTCCCTCTCGACGGCCGACTCCCTCTCGACGGCTGACGGAACCAGCCCGCGCGAGCCGGCGGGGATCGCCATGGGTACGGCTGCTCAGCCACGCGGGCACGACCACCCGGCTTCGGGGGCGCGCTTCACGCCGGCGCCTCCGCGGGCGGGCGGCGGCGGTGCCGTTTCCGGGGCGCCTCACGACAGTGCCGCGCGGACGGCCAGGCGGGGAGCGCGGCGGGTCAGCGCGGCGGCGGCCAGGCCGATCAGCGCGCCGACGGCGACGTCGGAGGGGTAGTGGGCGCCGGTGTGGACGCGTTCACCGGCCACCATCACCGCCGGCACCGCGCACAGGGCGCCGGCCGACGGCCAGACCCCAGCGACGGCGGCGGTGAAGCCCACGGCGGCCGCCGTGTGCCCGGAGGGGAACGAGGAGGAGTCGGGCCGGTCGTCGACCCCCTCGTGCGGGATCCACTCCTTCGGTGGCCGGCGCCGGTCCCAGAGCTGCTTGACCACGCCGTTGGCCACCAGCTCCGCCACGGCCATGCCGACCACGCCCGCCGCGGCGGCCCGGCGTCCCCGCAGGCCCCCGGCCGTGGCCATCACGAAGGCGGCGCCCCACCAGAGTTTGGTGTGCTGCGCCGCCTCCTCCACCGCCGGAAGCACCTGCCGCGCGACGGGCGACCGCCACGACGCCACCCTCCGCGTCAGTCGGTGGTCACCGTCCCTCAGATCCTCCCAAGCACCCATGAGCTGCGACTTCCCGCGTCGGGCGATCCCTAACGGCAGCTCGCGGGGCGCCCGTCACTCCATCCGGCGCTGGTCCTCCTCGCTCCAGGCACGGGTGTCCCGGGGCGGCACGTACGGCTCCTCGTCCTCGGGCAGTCCGCCGACGACCGCCCGCTGGCGGGCCAGTTCCGCGTCGAACTCGAGGCCGAGCAGGATGGCGATGTTGCTGATCCACAGCCACACCAGGAACACGATGACGCCGGCGAGCGTGCCGTAGGTCTTGTTGTACGAGCCGAAGTTGGCCACGTAGAAGGCGAAGCCCGCCGAGGCGACGAGCCAGACCAGCAGGGCCAGCACGCTGCCCGGCGTGATCCACCGGAAACCGCGGCCCTTGACGTTGGGGGTCGCCCAGTACAGCAGCGCGATCATCATGGTGACCAGGACGACCAGAACCGGCCACTTGGCGATCGACCACACGGTCAGCGCGGTGTCGCCGATGCCCAGCGCCGCGCCGGCCCGTTGGGCGATGCCCCCGGTGAACACCACGATCAGGGCGCTGATCACGGCCAGCACGAGGAGCACCACCGTCACTCCGACCCGGACCGGCAGCACCTTCCACACCGGCCGGCCCTCCGGCATGTCGTACACGGCGTTCGCGCTGCGGATGAAGGCGGCGACGTAGCCGGAGGCCGACCACACCGCCAGCACGATGCCGACGAGCGCCATGACGGAGCCGACGCCGCCCCGTCCCTGGAGCTGGGTGACCGCGTCGCTGATGATGTCCCGGGCCGACCCCGGGGCGAGCTTGCGGAGGTTCTCCAGCACCTGGTCGGTCGCCGACTTGCCGGCGACCCCCAGCAGCGACACCAGGACCAGCAGGGCGGGGAACAGCGCCAGCACCCCGTAGTAGGTCAGCGCGGCGGCCCGGTCGGTGAGCTCGTCGTCCTTGAACTCCTTGACCGTGCCCTTCAGCACCGCCGACCAGGACCGCTTGGGCAGCCCGCCGGGATCGTCCGGTGCCCGGCGCTCCACCTGCTCGTCCGGTCCCGGGCGCTCCGCCCGCTCGTCGGGTCGGGTTCTCGATGTCCGTGCCATGAGGGACGGAGTAACCCGCGCGGGCCGGTCCATGCCCTCCCCCGAGATCTCGGCCACAGCCCGTACAGGTTCGCGGCGGCTCGGGGTAGCAGTGCTCATATGTGTGCTTTGTGTGCAGGTTCCGGGTGGGGCGCCGCCCCGTACGCCGGCTCCCGGCGCCGGAGCGGCCGCGGTCCGCCGGTCAGGCCGTACGGCTGCCGGCGTCCGGTACCTCGTCGTGCGCCCGGGCCGCCGCCGCTTCGCAGAACGCGTCGAGCCCCTCCAGCAGCGCACTCCGCTTCCCCGCGGGCATACCCGCGAGCACCGCGCGCAGTTCCCGCTCCCGGCGCCCGCGGAGGTCGGCCAGGAAGGCCCGCCCCCGGCCACTGAGGCGCAGCCGCAGCTCACGCCGGTCGGAGGGACTCACCACCCGCTCCACCAGCCCGGCGGCCTGGAGCCGGTCGCACAGGCGGCTCGTCGACGGCGGGGTGGAGGCCAGCGAGTCGGCGAGGGTGCGCAGGTTGATGCCCTCCTGGTGCTCCAGGACGAACAGCACACGCAGCTGGGAAGCGGAGGCGGGCGCCGTCGAGGCCCGTCCCCACAGCACTTCCAGCAGCTCCGCGGCCGTCGCGGTCACCCGTGCGACCTCGTCGGGGTCCGGGCGATGGCGGAAGGCAGTCACGGTCACACTCTCGCAGGCACTGGGACGGCCGCCAGCGTACTAGGGCGTGTTTCGAAAGTGGCGTCGTCTGCCCGAAGGGCAGGCCCGGCGGCGTCTGGTGCGTGCGATCGCAAGGCGGAGGGTCGCCCCGACACTGGTTGTATCGGGGCGATCCCGACAACGCGGCTGGGGGTGCCCCCTCCGGGGGAGTGCGTGCCGGACGCCGCCGCGCTGGGGGCACCCCCTCTGGGGGAGGGACTTTCGAAACACGCCCTGGCAGCTCCCCCGCCCCCGGCACCCCTCGAACCCGCCGCGCCGCCCGGGCGCGCGGGACACCCGTGGCCGGCGACCCGGCCCCCGAGCGAAGGATCGGTGTTACTCCCGTCGTGGTATCCCCTGTCACGAACAGATTCGTCACCGCCGAGCGTGCCCTGCGGACGGCGGCACCTCATGAACTGGTCGAGGCCGTCCGCCGCGCGCTGGTCGAGCAGTACGCGGCCCTCTGCGTCGAGCTGCTCATGGCCGACTACGGCCTGACGTCGCTGCAGCCGGTGGCCGGACCTCAGGACCGGGAGCCCCTGTCGGTGTACGACAGCGCCGCGGGCCGGGCGTTCGGTGCGCAGGAGCCGTACGTCGAACCGGCCGGGAGCGGGCGGGTGCGGGCCCACCTGCCGGTCTCGGTGCGCGGTGACCGGCTCGGGGTGCTGTCGGTCACACTGCCCGAGGACGGCGGGGCGCCGGGCGAGCTGGGCGAGCTGGCGGAGGTCGCGCAGGTGCTCGGGCACGAGGTGGTCGTGGCCGAGCGGGCCACCGACCTGTACCTGCGGGCCCGGCGCAGGGAACGGCTCACCCTGGCCGCGGAGATGCAGTGGCAGCTCCTCCCGGCCCGCTCCGGCACCGGTCCCGGATACGCGCTCGGCGCCCAGCTGGAGCCCGCCTACGCCGTCCGCGGCGACAACTTCGACTGGTCCGCGACGGACGACCGCCTCACCCTGTACGTCAACAACGGCGCGGGCGACGGCACCGGCGACGGCACGGAGGCGTCGCTGCTGACGAGCCTGGCGGTCAACGCGCTGCGCAACGCGCGACGGGCCGGCCTCCCGATCGCCGATCAGGCGGCGCTGGCCGACCAGGCGGTGCACGCCCACTACCGGGGCCGCCGCCACCTGTCGGTGCTGATGCTGGAGGTCGAGGTCACCACGGGGCGGGCCCAGGTGGTGGACGCCGGCTCACCGCGGCTGCTGCGGCTGCGGGCGAGCACCGTCGAACCCGTCGACCTGGAAGCCCAGTTGCCGCTGGGCATGTTCGAGGAGACCGACTACGTGGCGCAGCCGTTCCAGGTGGAGCCCGGCGACCGGCTGGTGTTCGTCAGTGACGGCGTCCACGCGCTCGCCTCGCCCGGCGGAGTGACGTACGGGGACGCCGCCCTGGCCCGCGCGATCACCGCCACCAGGCTGCTGCCGGCGGCCGAGGTACCGCGTGCCGTGCTGCGCGAACTGGCGGGGCACCGCGGCGGGTCCGCGGCGGAGGACGACGCGCTCGTGGTGTGCCTGGACTGGCACGGCCGCTGAACTTCCGGATTCCCGGACCGGCACGGCTGCCGAGCGGCCGGTGTGCCGGAACCGACCCGGCCGACGACCGGCGGGTGCATCCCGACCGACCCTGCACCGACCAGCCCGGCCCAGACCGGCCGGTGCGCCCCGAACGGTACCGCCACCGACCGGTGTGGTCGGCGTGGCCGGTGTGCGCCGGGCCGGCATCCCGCGTCCGCCGTCCGTGCGCCCCCGTTCCCGCTTGTCACCGCCCCTGTCCTCGCACTACTGTCACCACGCCTTGGTGAACGGGAAATCCGGTGTGATGCCGGTGCGGCCCTCGCCACTGTGATCGGGAAGTCCGGCTCCGGCCCTCGCGGGCAGCCACTGGGTCCTCACGGACCCGGGAAGGCGGAGCACGGGCGGTGGTACCCGTCAGCCAGGAGACCGGCCAAGGCGCGTCAACCATCCACGAGGTGCTGGAGAGGGTCTGCTGAGCCATGCACATAGCCGAGGGTTTTCTGCCTCCGGTGCACGCGGTCGCCTGGAGCGTCGCGTCGGCGCCGTTCGTCGTCCACGGAGCCCGGTCACTCACCCGTGAAGTCAGGGAGCATCCCGAGAGCACACTGCTGCTCGGTGCCTCCGGCGCCTTCACGTTCGTCCTGTCCGCGCTCAAGCTCCCTTCGGTGACCGGGAGTTGCTCGCACCCCACCGGCACCGGCCTGGGCGCCGTCCTGTTCCGGCCGCCGATCATGGCCGTGCTGGGCACGATCACCCTGCTCTTCCAGGCCCTGCTGCTCGCGCACGGTGGCCTGACCACGCTCGGCGCCAACGTGTTCTCGATGGCGATCGTCGGACCGTGGGCCGGATACGGCGTGTACCGCCTGCTGCGGCACTACGGTGTGCCGCTGATGGTCACGGTGTTCGCCGGTGCCTTCGTCGCCGACCTGTCCACCTACTGCGTGACCAGCGTGCAGCTGGCGCTGGCGTTCCCCGACCCGAGCAGCGGGTTCCTGGGCGCGCTCGGCAAGTTCGGGTCCATCTTCGCCGTCACGCAGATCCCGCTGGCCGTGAGCGAGGGGCTCCTCACCGTCCTGGTGATGCGTCTCCTCGTGCAGTCCAGCAAGGGCGAACTGACCCGGCTGGGCGTGCTGGTGGCCGGGGGCCGGAAGCCGGACACGACCGGGGCGGTGGCCCGGTGAAGCGGAACACGAGGATCAACCTCCTGCTGCTGCTCGCCGTGCTCGCGCTCGCGGTGCTGCCGCTGGCCCTGGGTCTCGGCGACCACAAGGAGCAGCCGTTCACCGGCTCCGACAGCGAGGCGGAAACGGCGATCACCGAGCTGGAGCCGGACTACGAGCCGTGGTTCTCGCCCCTGTACGAGCCGCCGTCCGGGGAGATCGAGTCGGCGCTGTTCGCCGTCCAGGCGGCCCTGGGCGCGGGCGTCCTCGCCTACTACTTCGGGGTGCGCCGTGGCCGCCGCCAAGGCGAACTGCGGGCGCTGGCCCGACTGGAGGAGAAACAGGACGGGGCCGAGGCACGGGACGGGGCCGAGGCACGGGACGACGTGAGCGTGCCCGACGCCGGGAAGTCTCCGCGGGGACGGGTCTGATCGGACGTGCTGCCGATCGACGCGGCGGCGCACAGCAGTCGCTGGCGCCACCGCCATCCCGTGGACAAGGCCGTGCTGGGGCTCGGCCTCACCCTGCTCGCGATCTCCCTGCCGCCCTGGCCGGGCGCGGCCCTGGTGCTGGTGACGGCGCTCACCCTGCTGCTGGGTCCGGCGGGGGTGCCTCCCCGCCGGCTGTGGCGCGCCTACCGGGTCCCGCTGGGCTTCTGCGCGACGGGCGCGCTCACCCTCCTCTTCCAGGTGGGCGGGCCCGACGGGTTCGTGTCCCTGGCCGACGGTGGCCCGGTGCGGGCCGGGGAGCTGATGCTGCGCACCTCGGCCGCCTCGCTCGGCGTGCTGCTGTTCGCGTTCACCACGCCCATGTCGGACCTGCTGCCCCGCCTGGTGAGGGCAGGCGTGCCCGCACCGGTCGTCGACGTCGCCCTGGTGACGTACCGCATGAGCTTCCTGCTGCTGGACTCGATGCGCCGGATCCGGGAGGCGCAGGCGGCCCGGCTCGGGCACACCGGGCGGGCCGCCGAGTGGCGTTCGCTGGCCGGGCTCGGCGCCACCGCGTTCGTGCGGGCCTTCGACCGGGCGGCGCGGCTGCAGGCCGGGCTCGCCGGGCGCGGTTACGAGGGCACCCTGCGCGTCCTGGTGCCCGAGGCCCGCGTCTCCGCGCGCTTCACGGTGGCCGCGGCCGCCCTCCTGGCGGCTCTGGCCGCCCTCACCCTCGTCCTGGAAAGGCCCCTGTCATGAGCGAACTGGTCGCCCTGCGGGGTGTCTCCTTCGGGTACGAGGACGGCCCGACCGTGCTCGAGGACCTCGACTTCACGGTACGCGCGGGGCGGGCCCTCGCCCTGCTCGGCCGCAACGGCAGCGGGAAGACGACCCTGATGCGGCTGCTCAGCGGCGGACTGCGGCCGCGCACGGGTACGTTGGAGGTCGAGGGACGGCCGGTGGGGTACGACCGCAAGGGGCTGACCCGGCTGCGGACGACCGTGCAGCTGGTGGTGCAGGACCCCGACGACCAGCTGTTCGCCGCGTCCGTCGCCCAGGACGTGTCGTTCGGGCCGCTGAACCTGGGGCTGCCCGACGCCGAGGTGCGGGCCCGGGTGGACGAGGCGCTCGCCGCGCTGGACATCACCGCCCTGGCCGACCGGCCCACCCACCTGCTGTCCTACGGGCAGCGCAAGCGGACCGCGATCGCGGGCGCCGTCGCGATGCGGCCGCGCGTGCTGATCCTCGACGAGCCGACCGCCGGGCTCGATCCGGACGGCCAGGAACGGCTGCTCGCCACGCTGGACGGGCTGCGCGCGTCCGGTACGACGGTGGTGATGGCCACCCACGACGTCGATCTCGCCCTGCGCTGGGCCGACGACGCGGCCCTGCTCACCCCGTCCGGCGCGCACACCGGTCCGGCGGACACCTCGCTGGCCCGCACGGACCTGCTCCGCGAGGCGGGTCTGCGCCTGCCCTGGGGCATCGCGGTCGCCCGACTGCTCGCCGGTCAGGGCCTGTTGTCCGAAGGGAACGCCGGACCGCGCAGCCCGGAGGAACTGGCGGCGCTGCTGGCCGGGGGCTGAGCCCGCGGCGGGACGCCGGGTCCCGGTACCGCCGGGCAGGCGCCCCTCTTCGGTGCCGCCGGGTGTCGCCCGGTCTGTGGTACCGCCGGGTGTCACGGGCCGGCCGGCCCGCCCGGCCGGCATCCCGGCCCCTGACCCCCTGCCCCGTCACGGACGCGTTCGCGTCCACGGACGTGCCGCGGTCTCCGTCAGCGAGACGGTGAACGGATGCCGGGGTGCCGTCAGTATCCGCTGCGCCGGGCCCTGTTCGACCAGTTCTCCCGCCTCCAGTACGGCGATGCGGTGGGCGAGGCGCGCGGTGTCCAGGTCGTGCGTGACGAGGACCAGGGCGAGGTCGTCACCGTCGTGCACGAGGCCGGCCAGGAGGTCGAGGATGCCGCGCCGGGTGACCGGGTCGAGGCCGGAGGTGATCTCGTCGCAGACCAGGACCCGGGGCCGGGCGAGCAGGGCGCGGGCGAGGGCGGCCCGCTGGAGTTCGCCGCCGGAGAGGGCGCCGGGCGGGCGGTGGGCGAGGTCCGCCGGCAGGCCGAGGCGGGCCAGGGTCGCCGACGCCTCCGCGTGGGCGGTGTGTTCGTCGGTGCCGCGCAGCCGGACCGCCGTGCGGGCGACCTGCGTGAGGACGGGCCGGAACTCGTCGAACGCGGCGCGGGCGTCCTGGAACACGTACTGCACGGCGGCGAGCCGGTCCCGGTCGCGGCGCCGCAGGCTGTGCGGGAGCCGCGTCCCGTCGAGCAGGATCTCGCCGGTGTGGTCGCGGTGCAGTCCGGCCAGGCAGCGGGCGAGCGTGGTCTTGCCGCTGCCCGACCGGCCGACGACGGCCAGGCACTCGCCGGCGCCCAGCGTGAGCCGTGGGACGCGCAGCACCGTGGTGGCGCCGTGGACGGCGGTCAGGCCGCGGACCGTCAGGACGGGCCGGGCGGCCTCGGCGCCGGTGTCCCGCGGTGGTTCCGCCCGGTTCTCGTCGAGGAGCCGGCGGGTCCACTCGTGCCGGGGCGCGAGCCACAGCCGTTCGGCCGGGCCCGACTCCACGACCCGGCCCGCCCGCATCACCAGGACCTCGTCGGCGAGGGCGCGCACCACGTCCAGGTCGTGGCTGAGCAGCACGACCGCGATGCCCCGGGCCGCGACCGCCGCCAGTTGCGCGACGATCCGTTCCTTGGTCAACGCGTCCTGGCCGGTGGTGGGTTCGTCGGCGACGACGACGCGGGCGCCGAGCAGGAGGGCCTGGGCGAGCACGACCCGTTGCTGCTGGCCGCCGGAGAGCTGGTGCGGATGGCGTCGCAACAGCTGTTCACCGTCGGGGAGTTGGGCGTCGTCCAGAGCGCGCAGGACCAGCTCGCGGGCTGCCGTGCGGCGTTCGGCGCGCGGCAGGTGACGGACCCGGGAGCGGGCGATGTCGTGCAGGAGGGCGCTGATGCGGCGGGCCGGGTTGAGGACGGCCGCGGGGTGCTGGGGCACGTATCCGACGGGTCCGTCTCCGAAGCGGAGCACCTCGCCCGTGACGCGGGCGCCGGGCGGGTACTCCCCCAGCAGCGCGAGGCCGGTGGTGGTCTTGCCGCTGCCGGAGGCCCCGACCAGCGCGGTCACCCGGCCGGGCGGCACCCGCAGGCTGACGCCGTCGACGACGGCCCGTCCGTCGATCTCGACGCGCAGCTCGCGGATCTCCGCCGCGGCGGCGCTGTCGTGGCTCACGGACGTCGTCCCTTCCGTCGCGGGGTCTTCTCCAGGGCGGCGTCGAAGAGCAGGTTCGTGCCCGTCGTCAGCGCCACGATCAGCAGGGCGGGCACCACGACAGCCCAGGGCTGCACGAACAGTCCGGTGCGGTTGCGGTCGACCATGACCGCCCAGTCGGCGGCGTCCGGTGCGACGCCCACGCCGAGGAAGGCGGCCGTGGACACCAGATACAGCACACCGGTCAGCCGGATCCCGGCGTCGGCGGCGAGGGTGCGCAGGACGGCCCGGCCGACGTAGCCCACGGCGATGCGCCACCGGGTCTCGCCCTGCATGCGCAGCGCCTCGACCGCCGGACGGGCGGCGGCCTCGCCCGCCGCCGCCCGCACGATCCGGGCCGCGTCGGGCACGTTCACCACCGCGACGAGCAGCGCGAGCCCGGCCGCGCCCGGCGGGAACACGGACGCCACGAGCAGGATCAGCAGCAGGGACGGTACGGCGAGCAGCACGTCCAGCGGCCGCATCAGCAGTTCCTCCAGGCGCCGCACGTGGGTGAGCGCGGCGGCCAGTCCGACGGGCAGGGCGACCAGGTAGGCCAGGGCGGTCGCGGCGAGCGCGCTGAGGACGACCGTACGGCCGCCGTGCAGGACCTGCCGCCACACGTCGCGGCCGACGAAGTCGGTGCCCAGCGGGTGTCCTTCGCCCAGGGCGAAGGACAGGGAGCGGGGGCCCGGCTCGCCGGCGAGGGCGGGGCCCAGCAGGGCGAGGCCGAGCGGGACGGCGACGACGGCGAGGCCGAGGACGAAGCGGCCGCGGGTCACGCCGCCACCTCCCCGCGGGGCGTCAGCCGGTGGGCCACCAGGTCCGCGCCCAGGTTGAGCAGGACGGTCAGCACCCCGAAGACCACGGCCAGCCCCTGCACCACCGGTACGTCCCGTTCGGCGACGGCGTTGAGCAGGACCGTGCCGAGGCCCGGTACGACGAACAGCGCCTCGACGACGATGACCCCGCACAGCAGCCAGTCGGCGGTACGGGCCAGTTGCTGCACGGCCGGGGCGAGGGCGTTGGGCAGGGCGTGGCCGTAGCGGACCCGGGCGCCGGGGACGCCGCAGCGGCGGGCGTGGGCGGCATACGGCGCGGCGAGGGCGTCGACCATGCCGGCGCGGACCAGGCGGGACAGGGAGCAGACCGGCCGGGCGAGCAGGACGAGCACCGGCAGGACCAGGGCGGCCGGGTGGGCGAGCAGGTCGGTGCCGTAGCCGACGGCGGTCGGTGGCAGCCAGGCCAGTTCCAGCGCGACGACCGTCACCAGCAGGATCCCGAGGGCGAACTCGGGGACCGCGTACACCGCGAGGGTGACGGAGCTGACCAGCCGGTCCACGAACCGGCCCTCGTGGCGGGCGGCGAGCACGCCCAGGCCGAGGCCGAGCGGGACGAGCAGGGCCAGGGTGAGGCAGGCCAGCAGCAGGGTCGGGCCGAAGCCGTCGGCGAGGTGGCCGGACACCGGGCGGCCGGAGGTCAGGGAGGTGCCGAGGTCGCCGTGCGGCAGGCCGGCCGCCCAGTCCGCGAGGCGCTCGTACGCCGGGCGGTCCAGGTCCATGGCCTCGCGGATCGCGGCGATGCGCGCGGGGTCGGGCTGGTCGCCGGCGAGGACGACGGCCGCGTCGCCCGGCAGTGCCTCGGTGAGCGCGAGGACCAGCAGCACGACGGCCACCGTCTGCGCGGCGCCGAGGAGCAGCCGCCGGGCGACGAACGAGCGCAGGCCGCTCGCCTTCAAGCTTTTCGTCACGCCAGCCAGACCTTGTCGAAGCGGGCCCAGTCGAGCGTGTTGGCGGGTGCCGTGGTCTCGACGCCCTTGACATTGCGGGCGGTTCCGATGATCCAGTCGGCGAACCCCCAGACGAGGAAGCCGCCCTCGGCGTACAGACGGCGCTGCATGCGCTCGTAGACGGCGGCCCGTTCGGTCCTGTCGCGGGTGGACTGCGCCTGCTGGTACAGGGCGTCGAAGTCCTCGTGCTTCCACTTGGTGGCGTTGGTGGTGGAGCCGGTGAGCAGGCGCTGCGAGATGTGGGCCTCGATGGGCATGGCGCCGGAGCGATAGCAGCACAGGGTGCCGTTGTCGAGGATGTCGCTCCAGTAGGAGTCCTTGCTGCCCGTCCGCACGTCGACGGTGACTCCGGCCCGGGCGGCCTGGTCGCGGAAGATGCCGGCGGCCTCGGTGAATCCGGCGGCGACGGCCGAGGTGTCCAGGGTGACCTCGAGCTTCTCGGCGCCGGCCTGTTTCAGCAGGGCGCGGGCCCGGTCGAGGTCCTGGGTGCGCTGCGGGAGGCCGTGGGCGTAGTACTCGTAGCCCTTGCCGAACAGGTCGTTGCCGACGACGCCCGCGCCGGACAGGGCACCGTCGACGAGTTCCTGGCGGTCGGCGATCAGGAAGAACGCCTCGCGCACCCGCTTGTCGTCGAAGGGGGCGCGGTCGGTCTTCATGCAGAAGGCCTGCATGGCGCTGCCCCGCAGCCGCACGATGTCGATCCGGCCCTTGCCCTCGTGGGCGCGGGCGGTGGTGGGGCTGAGTTCGTGGGCGTACTCGACCTGGCCGCCGAGCAGGGCGTTGACGCGGGCCGACTCCTCGTTGGCGACGACGAGTTCCAGCTCGTCGAGGTGCGGGGCACCGTCCCAGTAGGCGGCGTTGCGGCGGAAGACGGCCGAGCGGCCCGGCGCGAAGGACGCGAACCGGAAGGGACCGGAGCCGACGGGCGCGCTGTCGAGACCGGTGGCGTTCGCGGGGACGATGTAGGCGCCGAACGCGGCCAGTACGTTGGGGAATTCGGCAGTCGGCCGTTTGAGGACGAACTCGATGCCCCGTGCGCCGGTGGCGCGGCTCGCGTCGAGGTCGATGGGTTCCAGGGACGCCTTCGCCCGGTACGCCTGCTTCGGGTCGGCGATACGGCGGTAGCTGTACAGGACGTCCTCGGCGGTGACCGGCCTGCCGTCGTGGAAGGTGGCCTCGCGCAGGGTGACCTGCCAGCGGGCGAGCGTCCGGTCGGGTTCCCAGGACGCGGCGAGGCGGGGTCGTGCGGAGAGGTCGGGGCCGTGGTCGGCGAGCTTGTCGTAGAGGGCCTTGGCGCGGGCGACGTCGGCGAACAGGTTGGCCAGGTGCGGGTCGAGGGTCTCGCTCGCGCCGCCGCCGGCGAACGCGGCGCGCAGCCGCCCGCCCCTGCGGGGTTTGCCGTCACCGCTGCCGGCCCGGTCGTCACCGGCGCCGTTGCCGCAGCCGACGAGAGCGAGGGCGGCGGCCCCCGTGCCGGCGGCGAGGAGGCCGCGTCGGTGCAGGCCGGGGAAACGTTCGTCATGCATGGCTGTTCCTTGGGGTGGGGTCGGGTGGGATCGAGCGGCGTCGAACGGGACGCGGGCGGCTCAGGAGGCGCTGCTCAGGCGGGCCACGAGGTGCAGACGGTCCCCGTCGGCCGTGGCGCCGGGCATCTCCCCCTCGCACCAAGGGGGTTCGGTGCGCGGGCCCGGACCGTCGTGGAGTTCGAGGACCTCGAAGCCGTGCGCGGCGAGGAAGTACCGCAGTTCCTGCGGGAACAGGAGCCGCCAGGCGGAGTGCTGCTCGACGGGCGGTGTGCCGTCGTCGGCGTCCCACACGCGTACCCGGCGCAGGAGTTGGGCGCGACGGTCGACGGACAGGGTCGTGACGGAGCGGTGGGTGACGCCTCGCCAGGTGAAAGCGTCGGCCCTGGGTGTGTCGAGGAGGTCCGTACGGCCCAGGAGGTACGCGCCGTTGCGCATCTCCGCGACCAGCAGCCCGCCGGGCCCGAGGGCGTGCCGGCAGGAGGCGAGGAAGCCGTCGAGCTGCTCGTTGGTGTGGCAGTACAGCAGGGAGCTGTCCAGGCAGATCACCGCGTCGAAGGCGGCCCGGCCGAGGTCGAAGCCGTGCAGGTCGGCCCGGCGGTAGGCCGGACCCGGGTGGTGGGCGCGGGCATGGCCGAGCATCGCCTCGGAGAGGTCGGCGCCGGTCACGGTGCGGCCGGCCCGGTGCAGATGGGCGGCGTCGCGGCCGGTTCCGCAGCCGATGTCGAGGACCCGCGGACCGGCGTGGTGGCGGCGCAGGCGGTCCTCGGCCCAGCGCCCGGCCAGCCGGTCGGGGTCGGGGAAACGGGCCTCGTAGAGCGCGGGCCGGTCGGTGAGGAGGTTCGTGTCCGTGGGGACCGTCACGCGTTGCTCCTCTCCTCGGACGGACCCGCCGGATCCGCGGAGGCCGCCGGGGCCGCCGCCGGAGCAGCCGACGCCGCGGCAACGGCTCCGGGGCTTCCGGGGCTTCCGGGCAGCGCACCGCGCCGGTACAGCCGTGCCACCCCGGCCGCCGACGCCGGGCCGAGAAGGGCGCAGCACATCCACGGCAGCCACCCGGCGCCGGTCCGCTCACCCGCGTCCATGGCCCAGCCGACGACGGTGTTGCCGATGGCGGCGGCGACGCCCGAGACGACGTAGAAGATCCCGAAGTAGGTGCCGGTCAGCTCGGGGCGGCCGAAGCCGGGTATCAGCTCCATGACGAACGGCGAGGCGATCATGATGCCGAGGTGGAGCAGGAGGGCGCCGAGCAGGACGGGCACGGCGTCGAGCCACCCGTCGGACGAGGGGCCGGACACCGCCGCCGGGGGCAGGAACGCAAGGCCCATCAGGGTCAGCCCGACGGCGATCCAACGGCCCCCGTGGCCGCGCGACTTGAGGGTCCGGGTGACGCGCAGCTGGAGCGTCAGGCCGGTGACCGTGCCGACGAGGAGGACGAGGCCCGCGGCACCGTCCCAGCCGGTGGCCTGCCGGGCGCCGTCGGGCAGCAGCAGGTAGAGCTGGTTCTCCAGGGTGAACATGCCGACCATGGCGAGGGCGAAGCCGAGGAAGGCCCGGTTGCCGGCCGCCTCGCGCCAGTCCGCGAGGACGCCGCCCCCGCTGGGCGGCACCGTGCGCGCGGGCAGTACGAGCGCCTGCGCCAGGGTGAGGACGGCGAAGATGCCGGCGGCGGTCAGCGCGCAGGTGCGGAAGTCGACCAGGAGCAGCGCGCTGCCCAGCAGTGGGCCGATCAGGGCGCCGGTGGTGGCGAACACGTTGAACAGGGCGAACGCCTCCGCCTTGCGCTCCCCCGCCTCCTGTGCGAGGTAGGTGCGCACGGCCGGGTTGAACAGGGCGCCGGCGAGTCCGCTGAGCACCGACGCGGCGAGCAGCACCGGCAGCCCGTCGCCCAGCGCGAACAGCGCGAACCCGACCGTGCGCAGGGCGCAGCCGGCGATGATGACGCCCCGCGCGCCGAGCCGGTCGGCTGCGGAGCCGCCGATGAGGAACAGGCCCTGCTGGCTGAGGTTGCGCATGCCCAGGACGATGCCGACGACGGCCGCCGACAGGCCCAGGTTCTCGCCGAGGTGGACGGCGAGGTAGGGGACGAGGAGGTAGAAGCCGGTGTTCACGCCGAGCTGGTTGACCAGCAGGAGCCGGACGGCGAAGGGGAAGCGACGTATCTCACGCCAGGTCCGCACGGGTCACCCCCAGTCCCGGCAGGTCGCTCGCGCGGACGAAGCCGTCCGTGCCGCCGATGCCGCTCCACGGGTCGTGGGCGAGCAGCAGGTGTCCGTCGAGGTCGGCCCAGCGGGCCCGGTCGGCGAGGTGGACGGCGGGCGCGAGGCCGAGGCTGCTGGCGGTGAGGCAGCCCAGCATCAGCGCGGTGCCGCTGCCCTCGACGGTCTCGGCGACGCGCAGGGCCGCCCGGACGCCGCCGCACTTGGCGAGCTTGACGTTGACGCCGTGCACGCGTCCGGCGAGGCGGCGGGCGTCCTCGATGCCGACGGCGTCCTCGTCGGCGATGACGGGCAGGGGCGAGCGTTCGGCGAGGGCGGCCAGTGTCTCGGGGTCGCCGGGGGCGAGGGGCTGTTCGACGGCCTCGACGCCGAGGTCGGCGAAGCGGGGCAGGAGCGCCTCGGCCTGGCCGAGCGTCCAGGCCCCGTTGGGGTCGAGGAGCAGCCGCACGCCGGGCGCCGCGTCCCGGACGACGCGGACGCGTTCGATGTCGTCCTCGGGGTCGGGGGCGCCGGCCTTGACCTTGATGATCTCGAAGCCGCTCGCGGCGAGCCGCCGGGCCTCGGCCGCCGCGTGCGGGAGGGAGGTGATGCCGAGGGTGCGGGCGGTGGCGGCCACGGGTGGCGCGGGCGTCCCGAGGAGCCGGTGGACGGGAGTGTCCGCGCGCTTGCCCACGAGGTCGAGGAGCGCGGCCTCGACGGCGGCGGTCACCGCCGGCGGCGAGTCGGGTACGACGAGGGGCAGGGCCTCCAGGGCGCTCTCCGGGTCGGCGAAGCGGTCCAGGTCGACGGCGGAGAGGAGACGCAGCAGGGTGCCGGTGTCGAGACCGTAGTACACGCTGGTGACGGCCTCGCCGTGGCCGCGCACTCCGTCGTGCTCCACGGTCAGCCACACGGCGTCGCGGGCGGCCATGGTGGAGCGGGAGATCCGCAGCGGCTCGGCGAGCACGAGGCGTACGGTCCGCAGGTGGGTCTTCACCGGCTCCCCTCCTGGGCGGGGAGGGCGTGGAGGGGGTCGGTGACCCGGGTGCAGCGTGCCCAGCCGGTCGCCTCGGCGGTGTGCGGGTGCGGTATCTCCACGGGCCGGGTGGCGGCGGTGGCGGGGTCGAGGCCGTGCGCGGCGGTGAAGTCGTCGTCGTAGACGGTGCCGAGGTAGCGGTGCGGTCCGTCGGGGAAGACGGTCGCGACGACCGCGCCGGGGTGCACGCGGGCCGCCCAGGCGGCGACGCGGGCGACCGCGCCGGTGCTCCAGCCGCCGGTGACGAAGCTGCCGCGGGCGAGTCTGCGGCAGCTGTCGACGGCCTCGGCGGGGCCGATCCAGTGGACCTCGTCGAAGGCGTCGTAGGCGACGTTGCGCGGGTGGATGCTGCTGCCGAGGCCGCGCATCAGGCGGGGGCGGGCGGGCTGGCCGAAGATGGTGGAGCCGGTGGCGTCGACGCCGATCAGCCGCAGCGCGGGCCAGTGGCGGCGCAGCGGCCCGACGACGCCCGCGCTGTGGCCGCCGGTGCCGACGCTGCACACCAGGATGTCCAGATGGTCGAGCTGGGTGGCGAGTTCGGCGGCGAGGGAGGCGTAACCGGCGGTGTTGTCGGGGTTGTTGTACTGGTCCGGCCAGTAGGCGCCGGGCAGTTCGGTGAGGAGTTCGCGCAGCCGGGCCAGGCGGGCGGCCTGCCAGCCGCCCCGAGGGGCGGGCCGGTCGGCGATCTCCAGGCGGACGCCGTGGGCGCGCAGCAACTGCCGCATGGACGGCTCCAGTTCGCGGTCGCCGACCAGGACGACGGGATGGCCGAGGGCCTGTCCGGCGAAGGCGAGGCCGATGCCGAGCGTGCCGGAGGTGGACTCCACCACCGGTGCTCCGGGGCGCAGTTCGCCGCGTTCGCGGGCGCCGAGGAGCATGGACACCGCGGCCCGCGCCTTCATCCCGCCGGCCGAGAGCGCCTCCAGTTTGGCCCAGAAGCCGGGGTGGGCGCCGGGCAGGTCGGCGGTGACGCGCACCACGGGCGTACGGCCGAGCAGCGCCAGGAGTTCCCGGCGCGCATCGGGCAGGACGGCGGTCGTCGTCATCGCGCGCCTCCCGGACAGCCGTAGCGGTGGACGGTGCCCGGCCCGCCGTCGAGCCAGAAGAAGGGGTAGGGCTCGGCGCACACCGCGCTCACCCCGTGGCCGAGGAAGCGGGGCAGGACGGCGCTGCCGGTCTGGGCGAACGCCACCAGTTGCTTGCCGTGCGCCAGCGCGTGCCGGCGCAGGGGGTCGAAGGTGCCGTTGCCGAGCGTCATTCCGGAGACCAGCAGGGCGTCGCAGCGGCCGGCCGCGGCGAGCGCGTCGGTGAGGACCGGTTCGCCCCACTCGGTGGTGCCGCCCTTGAGGTCGCTCGGCAGGTACCGCAGTCCGCGGGAACGGAGCGCTTCGAGCAGGGAGTTGACGACACCGACGACGAGGACCGTCGCCCCGGCGGGTAGGTCGAGCAGGTCGACGACGGCGCGGGCACGGGCGCGGGACTTCGCCAGGGAGGATCCGGCGGGCAGCGGGACCGGCCGGGCGCCGTGCTCGGGGGTGTGCGGGGTGACCCGCATGAGGTAGGCGTCGAGGGCGGCGACCCGCACCGGCGGCAGGGGGTGACGCAGGAGCCGGGCCACGTCGGCGCCGACGCAGTCGTCGAGGACGCCGTCCGGCAGTTCTCCCGGCTCGACGGCGCAGGAGCCGACGGCTTCGTCGAGGCGGAGGCTGAGCACCTCGTTGCGGTAGCCGGTGCCGCGCCCGTCGTGGCGTACCGCCTGCCGGGTGGTGAAGGCGACGGCGATCCGCAGCGTGGCCGGGTCGGGGCCGAGGACGCCGCCGCGGACGCGGTCGACGAGGTCGTCGTAGGCGGGGAAGGCCGCGGTGGTCATCGGACCACCAGTCCCACGCGCAGCCCGGTCAGCAGGTCCTCGACGCGGGCGCGGGCGCCGGGGCCGCGGGTGTCGGCGGCCATGACGTGCCCCAGGTACTCGTTGTTGCTGCCCGCCGCCCGCACCGCCCGGCCGGGCTCGGCGAGTTCCACCTCGAGGACGCCGTCCGCGTCCCGGACGGCGGTCGCGTCGAGCGCCTCCAGGGTGCCGGCGCGGTCCGGCACCAGGAAGCCGATGGCGGCGCTGCGCACTCCGGTGTCGCGCGGCCGCAGGTCGGGGGCGCGGCCGAGGGCTACGTCCACGCACGCGGCGGCGAGGTCGACGCCGGTGACGTGGCGGACGAGTTCGGTGATGCGGTTGCCGGCCGGGCGGGGGTTGACCTCGACCACGCGGGGTCCGTCGGGGGTCAGCTTGATCTCGGTGTGCGCCACGAGCCCGTCGGTCAGGCCGAGGGCCTTGAGCGCGCCCAGGGCGGTCTGTTCGGCGGCCTCGGTGTCGGCGGGCGGCAGGTCGGCGGGGAACATGTGGCCGGTCTCGATGAAGGCGGGTGCTCCGCCGACGCTCTTGTCGGTGACGCCGACCACCTGGACCGCGCCCGCGTACGACACCGTCTCGACGCTCACCTCGGGTCCGTCCAGCAGTTCCTCCAGCAGGACGGCTGGCGACCGCCGCTGCCCGCGGGCGTTCACCGGGAATCCGGCCAGGGCCCTTACGGCGTCGGCGAGTTCGCGCTCGTCGTCCACGCGGCGCACGTACATGCCGGCGCACAGGTCGACCGGTTTGACGACCAGCGGGTAGCCGATCTGCCGTGCCGACCGGGCGAGGTCGGCCCACTCCTCGTGCAGGGCGAAGCGCGGGCCGGGCACCGCGGCCTCGGCGAGGACGCGGCGGGTGGCGTCCTTGCGGCAGGCGTTGCCGACCGCTTCGGGGCCGGGGCCGGGCAGGCCGAGGCGGTCGGCGATGCGGGCCACGGCCGGCAGGTAGTAGTCGCAGGAGGTGAGGACGCCGTCGAAGCGCAGGGCCGCGTGGAGCCGTTCGGCCTCGGGGAGCAGGGTCTCGACGTCGTTGGTGTCCGCCGTGATGACGTTGCGGGCGCCGAGCAGCGGGTGCGCCGTGCCCTCGGGGGCCGAGCGCAGGTAGTGGTGCAGGTCGCGGGTGAGGAAGGTGAAGGTGTGCCCGCCCTCCCCGATCGCCCGGGGCAACAGCCTGCTCATCGATCCGACCCAGCTCTCGACCATCAGCAGATGAGCCACAGTTCCCCTTTTCCAGCGACGGGTTCGGACGTCGGGGCAGCCCGGCGAAGCCTCACCGGAGGGGAGGACGCCGAGCCGCGCGCACCCACACGCTATCGATAACCATTTTCATTTTCTAGTCCTGTCGACGCCCGGTCACCCGCGTCGAGCCGGGCGTCGCGCGGACGACCCTCCATCCGCTGCAGCACGTCGGTCTTTGCGGGCGCGGAGGGCGCCCGTCACCTCTGTCAGCCGGGCAACGGCACCCGTAGACTGACAAGTCATCGAAGTTCGGGCGCTGTTGATGGGGGAGGACAGCCATGTCCGGAGATCAGTACGGCATGCACGACCGCGGTTTCCACGTGCCACCCATGCCGTCGGCGCCGCCGCCGGCGCCGCCCGCGCCACCGGACGGCGCGCGGGCCGTCGCGGTCGCGGTGCTCAACCTCGGCGGCCTGGGCCTCGGATACGCGCTGCTGCGCCGGTGGGTGCTCATGCTGCTGTGCTGGACCGCCACCGCCGTGCTGCTGCTCGTGGCACTCCCGGCCGACCCGGACGGCGTCCCGGTCGCGGCCCTCCTGCTGTACGCCGTGTTCCTCGCCGGGGTCGCGGCGCACGGCGCGCTCGTCGGCCTGCGCTCCCGCGCGGCGATCGTGCAGCGGGCACCTCTCGCCCTGCTGGTGGGCCTGGTCCTGCTCGCCGTACCGGCCGGTGGCGTCGTGCTGTACGACGACGCGCGGGAGGAGGCCACGGAGCAGATGCTCCTCGACCGCCTCGACGAGGCCGACGAACTGGTCACGGCGTCCGGCAAGAAGGACTTCGGCAGCGGCCGGGCCGGCTACCGCAAAGCGCTGGAGGCCTACGAGGACCTCGGATCCGGCCACCCCGGCTCGCGCGCCGCCCAGCGGGTGCCCACCCGGATGAAGACCTTCTACACCACGGTCGCCGCCCCGTACGAGGACGCCGACTACTGCACCGCGATAGCGCCCCTCACCTACCTGCGCACGGTCCCCGAGGCGATGCCCTCGACCGACCTCGGCAACCTGGAGAAGTGGCCCGACGACCGGCTGGCCACCTCCCTGTACGAATGCGCCTCGCGGGGCCTGGCCTCCGACCGGTCCACCTGGGCGTCCCAGTTCGGCGAACTGCTGACCACCTTCCCCGACTCCGACCAGGCCGCCAAGGTCCAGCCTGCCGTGGCCGCCGCCGTCACCCGCGAGGTCAAGGGCCTCTCCGGCGCCGAACCCTGCACGGCGGTCGAGCGGCTGCGCGACCTGGGCGCCGACATCGCGGACCTGCCGGGCGACGAGGCGGGCATCGAGGCCGCCCTCACCAAGGACGCCGGACGCGCCACCAGCAGCGCCGACTCGGGCACGTACACCTGCGGGGTGGACCAGTACCGGGACGGCGACTTCGAGGCCGCGCAGACGACGATGGACGAGTACGTCTCGGCGCACAGGACCGCCAAGAACGCGGCCCGGGCGAAGAAGATCGCGATCGGGGCGGAGATCGCCCAGACCCTGCCGGCCGCGGGCAGGACCCTGCCCACGACACGGTCCGGCGGCAGCATCTCGGTCACGGTGAAGAACGACAGCCCCGACGAGGTCACCGTCCTCTACACCGGCCCGGTGACGGGCAGCCTCACCCTCAAGGCCTGCGGCAGCTGCAAGGCGTACTCCCTGGGCAGCACCCTCACCCCCGGCTTCGAGCCGTGCAGCGGCGGCAAGAACTACCCGCAGCGCACGATCAGCCTGCCACCCGGCACCACCTACTTCGTGCACAAGTCGGCGTCGAGCAGCTCCTCCACCTCCTCCACGCCCGCCACGGACACCGCGAAGCTGGAGTCCGGCTACATCTACACGGAGTGCGCCTACACGACGAACTCCCTCGGATCGGGCATCTGAGCGACCTGTACCAGTCTCCGGAGGGCCGTCGTGAACGGCCCGGACGGACCCCGCGAGGGCCGTCGCCGCCGCCGGGCCCGTCTCCCCCGGCGCGCGCGGCGGCCCTCGCGCACGCCGGGGCTCCGGCCACCGCGGTCACGCACCGTCAGGCGGGTGAAGCCTGGGCCGCCGTTCGCCGGGCGGGGCATGCATGACAGTCCCGGCCGTCCGGCCGCAAACGGCCGTGTCGGCGGACACGACGTGCTGGAGACACATCATGAACCAAAGAACCGACCAACCGGGCGGCGCGATCCACCGCGTCCCCGTCCTGATCGTCGGCGGCTCCCTCGTGGGCCTGTCGACCTCACTCTTCCTGGGCCGACTGGGGGTGGGCCACACCCTGGTGGAGCGCCATTCCGGTACCTCCCACCACCCCCGCGGACGCGGCAACAACGTCCGCACGATGGAGCTGTTCCGGGTGGCCGGCGTCGAGCCGGCGATCCACCGGGCCGCGGCCACCCTGGCCGACAACCACGGCATCCTCCAGGCGCGCGACCTGGTCGACGACGCGGGCGAGTGGCTGGTCAAGGACATCGACCCGGGCGGCGGGCTGGCCCGCTTCAGCCCGAGCTCCTGGTGCCTGTGCAGCCAGAACGACCTGGAGCCGGTCCTCCTCGACCACGCCACGACGCTCGGCGGCGACCTGCGGTACTCCACCGAACTGCTGTCGTTCGACGCCGACTCCGACGGTGTCACCGCGCTGGTCAAGAACCGGGAGACCGGTGAGCACACCAGGATCCGCGCCGACTACCTGGTCGCCGCCGACGGTCCCCGCAGCCCCGTCCGCGAGCAGCTCGGCATCGGCCAGAGCGGCCCCGGCGAGCTGTTCAGCAACGTCAGCATCACCTTCCGGTCCCGTCTCCTCGCCGACGTGGTGGGCGAGCGCCGGTTCATCGTCTGCTACCTCACCAGCCCGGACGGCGACGGCGCGCTGCTGCCGGTGGACAACCGGGAGAACTGGGTCTTCCACGCCCCCTGGCACCCCGAACGCGGCGAGACGCTGGAGGACTTCACCGACGAGCGCTGCGCCGAGCACATCCGGCGCGCGGTCGGCCGGGCGGACCTCGACATCGAGATCACCGGGCGGGCGCCCTGGCACGCCGCCCAGCGCGTGGCCCGCGGCTACCGCTCGGGCCGCGTCCTGCTGGCGGGCGACTCGGCCCACGAGATGTCCCCCACCGGGGCCTTCGGTTCCAACACCGGTATCCAGGACGCGCACAACCTGGCCTGGAAGCTGGCGGCGGTGCTCGGCGGCTGGGCGGGTCACCGCCTGCTGGACTCCTACGACCTCGAGCGCCGCCCCGTGGCGGAGGCGACCAGTGCCCGTGCCGCGGTCCGGTCGGCCGAGCACAGCCACCCCGGTTTCGCCCCGCCGGCGGGTGCGGGCGGAGGCGGGGGCGCAGGCGGGGGCGGGCCGCAGCGCGGCATCCTCAACGTGGCGCTCGGCTACCGCTACCCGCAGGGCGCCGTCGTCGGCACCGACCCCACCTCGCCGGTGGTCCCGGAGAAGCTCGCCCTCGACGGCGCCCCCGGCACCCGGGCACCCCACCTGTGGGTCCGGCACGAGGGCAGGCGGCTGTCCACGCTCGACCTGTACGAGCGGTCCCTGGTCCTGCTGAGCGACGGCGACGCCGGGACCGACGGGCCGAACGACTGGCACGAGGCCGCCGTCCGGCTGGCCGATGAACTGTCCGTCCCCCTCGTGTCGTACCGCGTGGGAACGGGACCCGACGCCGCGCTGGTGCCCGAGGACGGCGCGGACTGGCGGGAGCGCCACGGCACGGCGGGCGGAGGTGCCGTCCTGGTGCGGCCGGACGGGTTCGTCGCCTGGCGCTCGCCCGGCCCGGTCCCGGAGCCCGAACCGGTGCTGCGGCGCGTCCTGACCACGGTGCTCGCCCTCGCCTGACCGGTCGTCGGATGCCGTAGCGGCGTCCGCGGGCCTGGGCCGGCCTCCCCGGGGAGGCCGGCCCAGGCCCTTCGTCGTTCCCCCGGATGCCGCCCGCCCTCACCCGGCTGAGCGCCTCGAGTGGTGGGACCCGGCGCAGTGGCTGACGGTGGATCACGTCGGGGCCGGGTTCTCTCAGCTGACGAACTGCCAGCTGCCCGGCCGACGGAAGGACCCTCATATGCGCTCAGCACGCATGATCCTGGCCACCGCGGCGGCCTCGGCCGCCCTCGCCCTCGCCGCGCCCGGTGCGTACGCGGCGGGTGGTGACTGGGAGAGCGACGACTCCTCCTACAGCAAGGAGCAGGACCACGGGAGCAAGGACGACTCCTCGTACGGCAAGGAGAAGGAGCAGGACCACGGGAGCAAGCACGACGCGCCGCGCGGCGGCATGCACACGGGTGGCGGCGCGCTGACCGCGGTCACGGCCGACGACTGGGGCACCTCGCGCGACCCCAAGCAGGACCCGGAGACGCAGAAGAAGGACAGCGAGCACGGCAAGGACTCCTCCTCGACCAAGGACGGCGAGGAGAAGGAGTCCTGGACCAAGGAAGGCGAGGAGAAGCCGCACGGCGGGATGCACACCGGCGGCGGCGCGCTGACCGCGGTCACGGCCGACGACTGGGGCACCTCGCGCGACCCCAAGCAGGACCCGGAGACGTACAAGAAGGACAGCGAGCACGGCAAGGACTCCTCCTGGACCAAGGACGGCGAGGAGAAGCCGCGCGGCGGAATGCACACCGGCGGCGGCGCGCTCGACACGCCCGCCACGACCGCGGGCGGCATGGCCGTGCTGGCCGTCGCCGCGACCGGCCTGTACGCCGCGCGCCGTAAGAAGTCGGCCGCCGGCCTGGCCTGACCCGTGCCGGGCGACATAGCAGCCGTGGCCGCCACCTGAGCTGGACGTGGCGGCCCGGCTCGCTTTCCGCCCCCGCCCGTCCCGCTGCCGCGAACCAGCTAGTGAGGTCACCTCGGATGGCTGTCCACTCCTCCGCCTCCTCCGACGGGCCGGCACCGGCCCGTCAGCCCCGCCGGGGCCTGATCATGCTGTGCGCCGGGGGGCTGCTGCTGCTGGCGGTGCGCCTGCTCGGCGACGACACCCCGCAGGCGGGCGCTCCCAGTCCGCCGTTCGACCCGCAGTCCGCCCCGCGGGCCGCCGCACCGGCCTCACCCGGCGCCGGGCCGGTGGGAAAGCCCCTGCCGCGGTCCAGCCCCGTGCGGCTGCTCATCCCGAAGATCTCCGTCGACGCCCCCTTCACCGACCTCGCCATCGGCGCGGGCGGGCAGCTCCAGGCCCCACCGCCGCACGACACCAACCTGGTCGGGTGGTACGCCAAGGGCGCCTCACCCGGTGAGACGGGCACCGCGATCATCGCCGGGCACGTCGACACCGCCACCTCCGCGGCCGTCTTCGCCGAACTGGACGAACTCAAGAAGGGCGACGTCTTCCGCGTGCGGCGGGCCGACGGGCGTACGCCCGTCTTCGTGGTCGACAGCGTCGAGAAGTTCGACAAGGACCGCTTCCCCAGCCGGCGGGTCTACGGGGACACCGCCGACGCCCAGGTGCGGCTCATCACCTGCGCGGGCGACTACGACCGCACGGTCAAGGACTACACGGAGAACCTCGTCGTCTTCGCGCACCTCAGGTGACGGAACCTCACACGGACGAGGGGAGCCGGTCACCCGCCCAGTCCCTCCCGGTCGCGCACCGGTCCGGACCGCCACAGGATCAAGACACGCTCACGTCGCCTCACCGCGGCCGAGGTTCCGCCTCGCTCCCCGAAGGAGATCCCCACGATGACCACCACGTCCGCCCCCGCTTCCGAACAGCTGACGCGCCAGGTGTCGCAGCGCGTCTCCCAGTCCGTCTTCGACGGCTCCCACCTGCGGGTCATCCTGCTGGTGGACGTCTACGACGGGGCCCAGCAGCAGTTCCTGGAGGCGTACGAGCAGCTCTGCAACCAGATCGCGGCGGTCCCCGGCCACGTCAGCGACCAGCTGTGCCAGTCGATCGAGAACCCCTCCCAGTGGCTCATCACCAGTGAGTGGGAGAGTGCCCCGCCGTTCCTGACCTGGGTCAACAGCGAGGAGCACGTCCGGATGGTGCAGCCGCTGCACAGCTGCGTGCGGGACACCAGGTCGCTGCGGTTCCACGTCGTGCGCGAGACGGGCGGCCCGGCCGCACTGGCCGAGCCCGGCGAGCGCCGGCTCCAGTCGTCGCCCCGGATCGGCGACGGCGTGATCCGGCACGCGCTCACCTTCACGGTGAAGCCGGGCAGCGAGGAGGCCGTCGCGAAGATCCTCAGCGACTACGCCTCGCCGGAGCCGCAGGTCGACGAGACCACCCGCCTGATCCGCACCTCCCTCTTCATGCACGGCAACCGGGTGGTGCGGGCCATCGAGGTACGGGGCGACCTGCTCGCCGCGCTGCGGCACGTCGCCCGGCAGCCCGAGGTGCGGGCCGTCGAGGAGGCCATCAACCCCTACCTGGAGCAGGACCGCGACCTCGACGACCCCGAGTCGGCCCGGGTCTTCTTCACCCGTGCGGCGCTGCCGGCCGTCCACCACGTGTCGGCGGGCGAGGAGCGGCAGGACACCGTACGGCACGCGCTGTACTACCCGGCGCGGGAAGGCGGCGGTCTGCGGATGGCCGAACTCCTCGCCCAGCAGGACGAGGAGGCGGCGGACGACCCGCGCAGCCCGGTGCTGCGCAGCACGATCTTCCAGCGCGACGACGTCGTGGTGCGCCTGGTCGACGTACGCGGCGGAGACATCGACGCCGGTCAGGTGCTCGGTCTGACGGACCCGGCCCGGACGGCGGAGCTGACGGCCCTGCTGGACGCCTCCGCGGTCGGCGTGGACGCCTCCGCGCTGCGGGACGGGGCCGCCGACCGTCTCCTCACCCTCGCCCGCATGGAACTCGTCACCGACCGCCGCTCGCCCGACGCCTGAGCCGTCCGGCAGGCGGGGCGCAGGCCGCCCACGCCGACACAGCACACGAAACGGAGCAACGTCGTGATCACATCCCGTCCCAGAATCGTGGACCTCAGCGAGGTCGAGCCCAACACCCGGCGCGGCGGTGACCTGCGCGCCATGCTCACGCCCACCACCTCCGGCGCCACCAGCGGTTTCATGGGTGTGGCCATCATCCAGCCGGGTGACCGCATCGGCGAGCACTACCACCCCTACTCCGAGGAGTTCGTGTACGTGGTGTGCGGGCAGCTGGAGGTCGACCTCGACGGCGAACCGCACCCGCTCCAGCCCGAGCAGGGGCTGATGATCCCGATGCACATGCGGCACCGCTTCCGCAATGTGGGCAAGGTCGAGGCGCGCCTGGTCTTCCACCTGGGCCCGCTGGCGCCGAGCCCGCCGCTCGGCCACGTCGACACGGAGGAGACCGAGCCCGTCGCCGTGGCGGCGGAGGGCGCCCACGGCGGTGCGGTCCGCACGGCCGGACGCCGGCAGGCCGGTTCATGAACAGGCGGGTGGCGGTCACCGGCATAGGCGTCGTCGCTCCGGGCGGCATCGGGGTGCCGGCGTTCTGGGACCTGCTGTCCCACGGACGCACCGCGACGCGGGGCATCACCTTCTTCGACCCGGCGGGCCTGCGGTCGCGCATCGCGGCCGAGTGCGACTTCGACCCGGCGACGCACGGGCTGGACGCGGAGCAGGTCGCCCGGTGCGACCGGTACATCCAGTTCGCCCTGGTCGCCGGGGAGGAGGCGGTGCGGGACTCCGGTCTCGACCTGGGCCGGGAGAACCCCTGGCGGGTGGGGGTCTCGCTGGGCACCGCGGTCGGCGGCACCACCCGCCTGGAAAACGACTACGTGCTGGTCAGCCACGGCGGACAGCGCTGGGACGTGGACCACGGCCGGGCCCGGCCGCACCTGCACCGCGCGTTCTCGCCCAGCACGCTGGCCTCCACGGTGGCGGAGCGGTTCGAGGCGCGCGGGCCGGTGCAGACGGTGTCGACGGGCTGCACCTCCGGGCTCGACGCGGTCGGGTACGCCTTCCACACGATCGAGGAGGGCCGGGCCGACATCTGCATCGCCGGCGCCTCGGACTCGCCGATCTCCCCGATCACCATGGCCTGCTTCGACGCCATCAAGGCCACGTCGTGCAACAACGACGACCCGGCGCACGCCTCGCGTCCCTTCGACGCCAACCGTGACGGCTTCGTCATGGGCGAGGGCGGTGCGGTGCTCGTCCTGGAGGAGCTGGAGCACGCCAGGGCCCGCGGTGCGCACGTCTACTGCGAGCTGGGCGGCTACGCGACCTTCGGCAACGCCTACCACATGACCGGTCTGACCAGCGAGGGCCTGGAGATGGCGCGGGCCATCGAGGAGGCCCTCGGCCACGCCCGGGTCGACCCCACGGAGGTCGACTACGTCAACGCGCACGGCTCGGGCACCAAGCAGAACGACCGGCACGAGACCGCCGCCGTGAAGCGGGTCCTGGGCGAGCACGCCTACGGCACGCCCATGAGTTCCATCAAGTCGATGGTGGGGCACTCCCTGGGCGCGATCGGCGCGATCGAGGTCGTCGCCTGTGTGCTGGCCCTGGCCCACCAGGTGGTGCCTCCCACCGCGAACTACGAGACCCCGGACCCCGAGTGCGATCTGGACTACGTGCCGCGTGAGGCGCGCGAGCGGAAGCTGAACAGCGTGCTCTCCGTGGGCAGCGGGTTCGGCGGTTTCCAGTCGGCGGTGGTCCTCAACCGGCCGAGGGAGAGGGAACGATGACCGAACCCCGTCCGCGGCGTGCCGCCGTCACCGGTATCGGTGTGGTCGCGCCCAACGGAGCCAGCACCGAGTCCTTCTGGAAAGCCACCCAGGAGGGCATCAGCGCCCTCGGCCGGGTCACCCGCGAGGGCTGTGAACACCTCCCGCTGCGTGTGGCGGGCGAGGTGCGGGAGTTCGAGCCGGCGGCGGCGGTCGAGGAGCGCTACCTCGTCCAGACCGACCGGTTCACGCACTTCGCGCTGGCCGCGGCCGACCTCGCGCTGGAGGACGCCCGTCTCGGCCAGGCCGACACCGGTGACGCACCGTACTCGGTGGGCGTGGTCACCGCGGCCGGTTCCGGCGGCGGTGAGTTCGGCCAGCGGGAGCTCCAGCAGCTGTGGGGCAAGGGCAGCCGCTTCGTCGGGCCGTACCAGTCGATCGCCTGGTTCTACGCCGCCAGCACCGGCCAGGTCTCCATCCGGCGCGGCTTCAAGGGGCCGTGCTCGGTCGTCGCCTCCGACGAGGCCGGCGGACTGGACGCCCTGGCGCACGCGGCACGGGCGGTGCGACGCGGCACCGGGGTGATCGTGGCCGGCGCGACCGAGGCGCCGCTCGCCCCGTACTCGGTGGTGTGCCAGCTCGGTTACGAGGAGCTGAGCACCGGCGACGACCCCGAGCGGGCCTACCGTCCGTTCACGGAGGGGGCCTGCGGGTTCGTGCCGGCCGAGGGCGGCGCCATGTTCGTCGTCGAGGAGGAGTCCGCTGCCCGGGAACGCGGGGCGCGGGTGCGGGCCACCCTCGCGGGGCACGCGGCGACGTTCACCGGCGCCTCCCGGTGGGCGCAGTCCCGGGAGGGTCTCGCGGAAGCCGTCCGTGCGGCCCTGGCGGACGCCGGGTGCGCGCCGGAGGAGATCGACGTGGTCTTCGCCGACGCGCTCGGCGTGCCGGAGGCGGACCGTGCCGAGGCGCTGGCCATCGCCGACGCCCTCGGCGCGCACGGCAGGCGGGTGCCGGTCACCGCGCCGAAGACCGGGACCGGCCGCGGCTACTGCGCGGCGCCGGTGCTGGACACCGCGGCGGCGGTGCTCGCCATGGAGCACGGCCTGATCCCGCCCACCCCGCACGTCTTCGACGTCTGTCACGACCTCGACCTGGTGACCGGCCGGGCCCGCCCCGCCGAACTGCGCACGGCGCTGGTGCTCAGCCGGGGCCTGATGGGGTCGAACTCGGCGCTGGTGCTGCGGCACGGCGCCACCGGCGCCTCGTGACGAGGCGCGTCCAGGAAGCACAGAGCAGAAGGAGAGGAACCGCATGAGTGACCGCATCACGGTCGAGGAACTGGCCGAACTGATGAAGAAGTCCGTCGGCGTCACGGTCGCCCCGGACGACCTCCAGCGGCAGTACGACGTCGGCTTCGACGCCCTCGGCATCGACTCGCTCGGGCTGCTCGGCATCGTGGGCGAGCTGGAGAACCGCTACGGCACGCCGATGCCCCAGGACGCGGAGCGCAGCAAGACGCCCCGGCAGTTCCTCGACCAGGTCAACAGTGCTCTGCCGGCGGGGGCGTGACATGTCCGGACACACCGAGAACGAGATCGTCATCGCCGCTCCGCTGGACCTGGTCTGGGACATGACCAACGACGTGGCGAACTGGCCGCAGCTGTTCAGCGAGTACGCCTCGGCCGAGATCCTGAAGCAGGAGGGCGAGAAGACCACCTTCCGGCTCACCATGCACCCCGACGAGAACGGCAAGGTGTGGAGCTGGGTCTCCGAGCGGGAGACCGACCGCCCCGCGCTCACCGTGCGGGCCCGCCGCGTCGAGACCGGACCGTTCGCCTACATGAACATCCGGTGGCGCTACGAGGAGGTGCCGCAGGGCACCCGGATGGTGTGGACCCAGGACTTCGAGATGAAGCCCGAGGCCCCCGTCGACGACGCCTGGATGACGGACAACATCAACCGGAACTCCAAGGTGCAGATGGCGCTGATCCGGGACCGCATCGAGCAGGCGGCCACGGAGCACCGGCCCGTGCCCAGCCTGGCCGACTGAACCGGACGGAGGACAGGATGACGCACCAGACCCTGATCGTCGCCCGGATGGCCCCGGGGTCCGCCCCGGACATCGCCAAGCTGTTCGCGGAGTCGGACCGCGGGGAGCTGCCGCACCTCATCGGCGTCTCGCGGCGAAGCCTCTTCCAGTTCGACGACGTGTACATGCATCTCGTCGAGGCCGAGCAGGACCCGACGCCCGCCATCTCCGAGCTGGCCGGGCACCCGGAGTTCCGGGCCATCAGTGAGCGGCTGAGCTCGTACGTCAGCGCCTACGACCCCGCCACCTGGCGTTCGCCGAAGGACGCGATGGCGCACTGCTTCTACCGCTGGGAGCGCGATTCCACGGCGTGAGACGCCGGTGACCGACGGCGGCCGGCCCCGCGCACGTCGCGGGGCCGGCCGCCGTCGGTCCGGGGGGTGTCACGCGGGCACGGTGCAGTCGAACGCGTGCAGGTAGGGGTTGACCGGCCGGATGTCGTCGATGACCAGGCCCGCCCCGGTCAGCCGGCTCACCATGCTCTCGGTGGTGTGCTTCGCGCCGCCCACGTTGAGGAGCAGCAGCAGGTCCATGGCGGTGCTGAAGCGCATCGAGGGCGAGTCGTCGACGAGGTTCTCGATGACGACGACCCGTGCGCCCGGCCCGCCCGCCGCCATGACGTTGCGCAGGGTGCGGGCGGTGCTGTCGTCGTCCCACTCCAGGATGTTCTTGATGATGTACACATCGGCCTGGACGGGGACGGCCTCGCGGCAGTCGCCGGGCACGATGCGCATCCGGTCCGCGAGCGCGCCGCCGGGACGCAGCCGCGGGTCGGCGTTCTCCACCACGCGGGGCAGGTCGAGGAGCGTGCCGTGCAGTGCCGGGTACTTCTCCAGCAGGCTCGCCACCACATGCCCCTGGCCGCCCCCGATGTCGGCGACCGAGGCGCTCCCCGACAGGTCGAGGAGCTGTGCGACCTCCCGTGCGGACTGCGCGCTGGAGGTCGTCATGGCCCGGTTGAAGACGAGGGCGGATTCGGGAGCGTCCTCGTTGAGGTAGGTGAAGAACTCCTTGCCGTACAGGTCCTCGACGACGTTGTGGCCGGTGCGCACGGCCTCGTCGAGCTTCGGCCAGGCGTCCCAGGTCCACGGCTCGGTGCACCACAGGGTGATGTAGCGCAGGCTGTGCGGATCGTCCTCGCGCAGCAGGCGGGACATCTCGGTGTGCGCGAAGGTCCCGTCGCCCTGCTCGGCGAAGACGCCGTAGCAGGAGACGGCCCGCAACAGCCTTCGCAGGGGCTTGGGTTCGGTCTTCACCGCGGCTGCGAGGTCCTCCACGGCCATGGGGCTGTCGCCGAGGACGTCGGCGACGCCCAGGCGGGCCGTGGCGCGCAGGGCGGCGGCACAGGCCGCCCCGAACGCCAGCTCCCGCAGCCGCATGGACGGTGCCGGGGCAGTTTCTGCGGTCGTCATGTGCCGCCTTTCCTTTTCGTCGTGTTCACGGGTGGTCACGGCCTGCCGGTCAGCACAGGCCGGCGGGCCTGGAGATCTGGCAGGAGTTGGCCTCGAAGGTGTTGGCCTTGGCGGTCTCCTGGTCGACGAGGTCGGCCGGGAGGTTGCCGCTCAGCTCGTTGTCGCTGATCCGGTTCCGCTCGCTGGTGGTGCCGACGAAGCTCTTGAACAGGACGACGCCGCCGGACAGCGGGGATTTCCCGGCGTTGTCCCGGATGACGTTCTGGGTCACCAGGGTGTCCTCGGTGCCGGTCATGACGATGCCGGAGCCCTGCAGGGCGTCCAGCCGCGCGGTCTTCGGGCAGGACTTGTTGTTGCGCACGATGCGGTTCGCGGCGACGGTCACCGCCCCGGCCTTGGGCTTGTTCTCGTCGCCGACGACGAACACGCCCGCGCAGTTGCCGGTGACGTGGTTCTCGGCGACGGTGAGGTTACGCAGCCGACGGACGGTGACGCCGATCCGGTTGCCCTCCAGCCGGTTGCGCTCGACGAGCGTGCCGCCGGTGTCGGTGGCACCCTGCTCGGTGGTGATCGAGTTGGCGAGGAAGAGGCCCGCGTCGCCGTTGTCCCGGGCGGTGTTGCCGCGGAACACACCGCGCACCGAGGCCTCCTGGGCGATGCCCCACACCCCGTTCTTCACCGCGGTCACCTTGCGCACCGTCAGCCTGTCGGTGTCGACGGCGTACACGCCGCTGCGGGTGAAGCCGGTGACGGTCAGGGAGGCGAGGGTGACGTCCTCGAGCTTGCGGTCCTTCGTCCCGACCACGCAGATGCCGTTGCCGGCCGCGGCGCAGGTGTCCGTGGCCTTGGCGGCGTCCTTGCCGGTGGCCCTGCCCGCGGACTTGCCGGTGGTCCGGGCGGCCGTCTTGGCGGCGGTCTTGGTGGCGGCCGGCTGGATCACCACGCCCCGGCCCATGCCGCGCAGGGTCAGTCCGGGGGTGGTCACCGTGACGCTCTCCCGGTAGGTGCCCGGGGCGATCAGCACCGTGTCACCGGGCGCGGCGGCGCCCACCGCCTTCTGGATCGACTGTCCCGGGTGGACCACATGGGTCAGGTGGCCGGCGGACGCCGGGGCGGCGCCGAGGCCCGTCCCCACGACCGCGACGGTGCACGCAAGGTACACGAGATGGTATTTCTTCATATTCCGGACAATATGCTCGACGGGTCGGTGGCCCGGCGGTATCGGCCGTACGTTGGCGTGTTGCGGGGCGGCGCGTCGCGGGCGGCGTGTCGCGGGGCGGCCGACCGCGCCCGGGCCCCGCCCGGACGCCCCTGCGGGAGCCGGGACGGCAAAACACGCCGGAGCAGGTCAGATCACGAACGGGACGTCAAAGACCGCGAGCGGGTTCACCCTGACGGACGCGCAGGCCCCACCCGGTACGAAGGTCACGCCGGGCGGCGACCTCTGCGTCGGCCCCGGCGGTGACGACGACGCCGAACTGCGGGACCACGAGGAGGAGCCGTCCGCCGACGGTCCCGCGGCCGCCGCGGGCCGGCCCGCGGCCGTCCCGGGCGTCCCGGCGCGGTCCGCCCCGTCCTCGCCGGGACGCGACGTAGCGTGGCCCGCACAACCAGGGCGTGCCGAGGCGCGCGACGGTCGACTCGATGGTGGCGTCATGTGTTGGAGTGCGACGGCCGATCTGGTGGCGGGCGCCGGGGTCACCGCCGTCGGCGTGGCCTGTGTGGCGCGGGTGCGCCGGGTGCGGGACCTGCCGCTCGCCGCGCTGCCCCTCCTGCTCGGGGCCCATCAGATCGTCGAGGCGATGGTCTGGGACGCGGGCGGTGGCGACGGACCCGCCACCGTCGCCTGGGCCGTCATCGCGCTGCCGGTGCTGGCGGTGTGGGTACCCGCGGGAGTGTGGTGCGCCGCCCCGCAGCGCACCCGGCGCGGACTCGGCTGCGTCCTCGCGGTCGGCGTCGCGACCGCCGCCGGCCTCGCGTACGGGCTGGCCGTCGGCCCCGTCACGGCCGAGATCCGGTGGCACACGATCGGCTATGCGACCGATCTGTCCCACCCCACCCTTCTCGTCGTCGGCTATCTGCTGGCCACGGTGGGTTCCCTGCTGCTGTCCGGCGACCGGCGGCTGCTGGTGCTGGGGATCTTCGTCGCCGCGGGCGCGCCGGCCTGCTGGGCGCTGTGGCGGCTGGAGTTCGTCTCCACCTGGTGCGCCTTCGCGGCGGTGTGCTCGGTGCTGCTGCTCGGCTGGGTCCGCGACCGGCCGGCCCCTCGGTGAGCACCGGCACCGGCCGCTCCGAGGACCGGGCTGCCGTCTGCTCGAACTCCACTCACCGGTAAGGAAGTTCGTCGTCCCACCGGGCGGGTGGGGCGGGGACACCGGCGGGCGCCTCGGCGAGCAGCGCCGGGACGGGGAACCGATCGTTCCTCCCCCGCACGTGAAACCCCCTGCGCCATATGTGTCATACTCGGCGCCGCTCATAGCAAGATCTGACCGGGGGGGTCCACCTGCACGCCATAGCCTTGGACGCCCCCTACCTGGACACGGACGCGGACCAGCTCTGCTTCTCGCTGGACCTGGACGAACGGCCGGCCCTCGCCGAGCACGAGACGACCGTGGGCGGGCTCGACGTCCGTCTGCGGCTGCTCGGCGCCTCGCACCAGGTCTTCGCCGGTCCCGTACGGGAGACCGTGGCGTGCCTGTTGGGGTCCGTGAAGGGCCTGCCCGGGACGTACACCCGTCAACTGCCCGGCTGGAGCTATGACTTCACGGCCGACACCCGACAGCTGGACCCCGCGGGCTTCAGCGACCGGGTGGCGGGGATCCGTCGCCGGGTCGCCGGCAACCCCGACAGCCTGTGCGGGATCTTCCCCGGGTCGCCGGAGGCGCTGACGGCCGTCGTCGTCGAGGCGGCCGACGGACCGCCCGGCGGCGGGCTGGTCTGGCGCACCTGGCACACGTATCCGCAGCACGGCCAGATCGTATCGACGTACACGCGGCTGGAGGCCCGATGAAGAGCGCCCGACTCGTCCGCGCAGCGGTGGCGGCCGTGCTGGCCGTCGCCCTGCTGGCCGCCTGCTCCTCCGACGGCGGCAACGGGGTGCCGCGCGGCTGGATACGCGACACGTACACCGAGAGCGGCGCGGACTGGGTCGTTCCGAGCAAGTCCCCGACGCAGGTGGCCGACGCCATCCACGGGCACCGCGCGGCCCTCGACCGCGCGTCCGGCGGGAGCATGGAGTTCCTGCGCTACGGCGACGACATGGTCACCGTGTCGCCGTACAGCGGCGGCAGCCTGATCGAGATCGAGGACTACCGCAACGGCTACCACCGGCACAGCACGCACCTCACCTACTGGCCGAACCCGGACAGCGCCAGCTTCCGCGGCGGCGGCCCCGGCGAAGGCAAGTGACACCGGTGGACCGGCTCCCCGCGTGACGCACCACCAGACCCCGACGACGCCGTCAAGAAAGGCAACACAGTGACCGAGATCTTCGAGTCGACGGGCCAGGCCCTGCTCTACGGAGTCGTGGGCCTCGCGGTGATGGCCGTCGGCTTCATCGCCCTCGACCTCGTCACGCCCGGCAAGCTCTTCCACGTGGTCTGGACGGACCGCAACCGCGGCGCGGCGGTGCTGCTGGGCAGTCAGTCGATCGCCGTGGGTCTGGTCATCATGGAGGCCATCCGGGCCAGCGAGTCCGAGGAGGGCCTGGGCTACGGCCTGTTGAGCACGCTCCTGTACGGCCTCGCCGGGGTGCTGGTGATGACGCTGGTCGGCATCGTGATCGGCCACCTCACGCCGGGCCAGATGGGCGCGGTCGCGCTCGACGACAGCAGCGACGGCCGTCCGCACCCGGCCGCCTGGGTCCAGGCGGGGATGTACCTCGGCACCGCCTTCATGGTCGGCGCGGCACTGTCATAGGCACCGCACCCGTGAGCACCACCGCACTTCGGGGCCGCGGCGCCGCGGCCCCCTCCCGCCCCCCGGCCGTCCGCTACACCCGGGGGGCGCGCTTCCTCCTGCTGCTCGCCGTCTTCCTCTGCGCCGCCTGCGGCCTCGTCTACGAGCTGGCGCTCACCGCACTGGGCAGCTACCTCATCGGCAACTCCGTGCTCCAGACCTCCGTGGTCATCTCCGTGATGGTCTTCGCGATGGGTCTGGGCTCGCTCGCCGCCAAACCGCTGCGCCGCCGCGCGGTCGGCGCGTTCGCCGTCGTCGAGGGGGCGCTGGCACTGGTCGGCGGGCTGTCCGTGCTCGTGCTGTACGCGGCGTTCGCCTGGCTCCAGCTGTACACCCCGGCGATGATCGTGATCACGCTGGTGGTCGGCCTCCTCATCGGGGCCGAGATCCCGCTGCTGATGACGCTGCTGCAGCGGATCCGGCGGCAGGAGGCGGGCAGCGCCGTCGCCGACATGTTCGCCGTCGACTACATCGGGGCGCTGGTGGGCGGGCTGTGCTTCCCGCTGCTGCTCCTGCCGACGTTCGGACAGCTGCGGGGCGCGCTGGTGGTCGGCGCGGTGAACGCGGTGGCCGGCGTCGTCGTGGTGCTGTTCATCTTCCGCCGGCAGACCCGGCGTTTCGTCCAGGTCGGCCTCCTCTCCGGCGTGACGGCGGTCCTGGCCGTGCTCGGTACGGCGTACGTGCTGGCGGACGACCTGGAGGTCACCGCGCGTCAGCAGATGTACCAGGACCCGATCGTGCACGCCGAGACGACGCCGTACCAGGAGATCGTCGTCACCCGCTCCACCGCCTTCACCGGCGGTGCGGACATGCGCCTCTTCCTCAACGGGGACCTCCAGTTCAGCTCCGTCGACGAGTACCGCTACCACGAGTCGCTCGTGCACCCCGTGCTGTCGCGGGGACGCGGCGAGGTGCTGATCCTGGGCGGTGGCGACGGACTCGCCCTGCGCGAGGTGCTGCGCTACGACGACGTGCGGCACGTGACGCTCGTCGAGCTCGACCCGGCGATGACGAAGCTGGCCCGTGACTTCGCACCGCTGCGCGAGCTGAACGGCGAGTCGTTCGCCGATCCCAGGGTCCAGGTGGTCAACGCCGACGCCTTCACCTGGCTGCGCGGCGCCCGGCAGCGGTACGACGCGGTCGTCATCGACTTCCCGGACCCGGACACGGCGGCGCTGGCCAAGCTGTACTCGGTGGAGTTCTACACCCTGCTCGGCCAGGTCCTCACGCCGCGGAGCCAGGTCATGGTGCAGAGCGGGTCGCCGTTCTTCGCGCCGAAGACGTTCTGGTCGATCGCGGCGACCGTGGAGGCGGCCGGGTACGCCACGACCGAGTTCCAGATCGACGTGCCGAGCTTCGGCAACTGGGGATTCGTGCTGGCCACCCGCGGCGGCACCACTCCCCCGCCGCTGCGACTGGCCCCGGACGCCCCCCGCTTGCGCTACCTGGACGACTCGGTCCTGAAGGCGGCCACGGTGTTCCCCGTCGACCGCCGCCGCGAGGACGTACGGCCGAGCACGCTGATGGAACCGACGGTGCTGGAGTACGTGCTCGACGAGTGGAAGAACTACTGATCCCGCCGGGCGGAACCGGAGCGGGGCCGGCTCCGCCCGGGGCGGTCGGGGTCAGCCGACGAGGTCGGCGACGAGGACGGCGAACTCGTCGGGGGTGGCCAGCCGCACGCCCAGGGACTCCGCCTTGGCCCGCTTGGAACCGGCGCCCTCCCCGGCGACGACCAGGCTCGTCCTCCTGGAGACGCTGGAGGAGGAGCGACCGCCGGCCCGTTCCACGAGTTCGTTCATCTCGTTGCGGCTGAGCTTCTCCAGCGGGCCGGTCATCGCGCCGGTGACCACCACCGTCATACCGGCCAGCGGCCCGCCGGCCGGCGCGGTGACGTCGGTGGCGTCAGTGGTGTCGGTGGCGTGCGCGGCGTCCGGCGTCCCGGTGCCGCCGTCGGTCTCGTCGGCCGGCGGGGCGGGCGGGGTGGCGCCGGGCTCGGTCATGTTGACGCCGGCCGCGGCGAGCTTGTCGATGAGCGGGCCGAGTTCGGCGAGTTCGGCCACGATGGACGGGGCCTTCTCGGTGCCGATGCCCTCCACCCGCTGGATCGTCTCCGCGTCGGCGGCGCGCAGCTGGTCCATGGTGGCGAAGTACCGGGCGATACGGCGGGACATGGAGCGTCCGGTGCCGCGCACGCCGAGGGCGCACAGCACCCGCGCCAGCGTCCTGCCCTTGGCCGTGGCGATGGCGGCGAGGAGGTTGTCGGTGCTGGTCCCGCCCATCCGGTCCAGGCCGAGGAGCTGCTCGCGGGTGAGGGTGAACAGGTCGGCGAGATCGGCCACCAGGCCCGCCTCGACGAGCTGCACGACGCGGGTGTGGCCGAGGCCCTCGATGTCGAGCTGGTCGCGTCCGGCGGCGTAGGCGAGGGAGGCGACCAGGTGGCAGTTGCGGCCGTTCTCGCAGCGCCAGCGCTGCTCGCTCGTGTCGATGCCCGATCCGCAGCGCGGGCACGCCCGGGGGAAGACGATCGGCTTTTCCTCACCGGTGCGCAGGTGGGCGACGGGCGCCTCGACGCGGGGGATGACGTCGCCCGCCCGGTGGACCATGACATGGTCGCCCAGGCGCAGGTCGCGGCGGGTGATGTCGGCCGGGTTGTGGAGGGTGGCGTAGGTGATGGTGGAGCCGTCGATCTCCACCGGGGCGAGGACGGCGCGGGGCGCGATGATGCCGGTGCGGCCCACGTTCCACTGCACCTCCAGCAGGCGGGTGATCTTCTCGACGGCCGGCAGCTTGTAGGCGATCGCCCAGCGCGGGGCTCTGGAGCCCGACCCGGCGGCCCGCCGGTCGGCGGCCAGGTCGGCCTTGACGACGATCCCGTCGATGCCGAAGGGCAGTTCCGGCCGCAGGGCGGCGATCTCCCGCACCCGGGCCAGGACGTCCTCCACGCTGTCCGCGGTGACGCCGGGTACGGCCGTCGTGGCCGTCGTGTTCACGCCGAGCGTCGCGGCCCGGGCCATCAGGTCGCTGTGGGCGGCCTCGACGAGGGCGGCGGCGAGGCCGGCCTCGGTGCCGGCGAGGGGCAGCAGGCCGTAGCCGAAGAAGGTCATCGGCACGGTGTAGGCGCGGTCCCTGGCGCGCAGGGTGCCGGCGGCGGCGTTGCGCGGATTGGCGAACGGCTGGCCGCCGTGCGCGGTGCGGACCTCATTGGCGTGCTCGAACTGGGCCGTCGTCATCAGGACTTCACCGCGCACCTCCAGGGTGACCGGCTCGGTCAGGCGCTCGGGCAGGCCCTCGACGGTGCCGGCGGCGTGCGTGACGTCCTCGCCCGCCGTCCCGTCGCCCCGCGTGATCAGCCGTGTCAGGCGGCCCTCGGTGTAACGGGCCGCGATCGCCAGGCCGTCCAGCTTGGGCTCGACGCTGTACCGCTCGCTCTCGTGGCCGACGCGCCGCGCCAGTGAGGCGGCCCAGGCGGTGAACTCCTCCGGCGAGAACACGTTGTCCAGGCTGAGCATCGCGACCGTGTGCGGGACGTCGCCCTCGACGGCGCCGCCGGCCACCTTTCCGGTCGGCGAGTCGGGCAGTATCTGCTCGGGGTGGACGGCCTCCCAGGCCTCGATGCCCCGCACCAGCCGGTCGTAGGTGTCGTCGTCCAGCACCGAGGTGCCCCCGGTGTGGTAGGCGGCGGACGCCTTCACGGCGTCCTCGACCGCCTGGGCGTAGGCGGCGGCGTCCACGATCTGTGCGGCAGGTGTCGTCATGCCGGTCATCCTGCCTCCCACCACTGACAACGCCCCTCGCGGCGAGGACCGCGGCGGTGCCCGCGGCTCTTCGGGGGCGTCGCCTCGGGCCGGTCCGCGGGCGGGGGAAGGGCCCGACCGCGGTGAAGCTCCCGTCCGGCCCTCGCTTCCGGCCACACTCTCCGGTCCAACCTCGGTGACCACCGACCACCCTGCGTGAAAACCGCAGCGGACCCGCGTCGGCGTCCACGACGTCTTCGGCCGGGTACTCACCGGCGACGCAGGGACCCGAGCTCGGCATCACGTGCGGGGACCGCACAGTCCGGGGACTCGCGGGCCAACGGTTGTCCGGGCCACGGCGTACACGCCAGAGACCGACGGCGCACTTACGAAACCCCGCCGCTTCGGAGCCTGGCCCGGACAGAGGCCTCGTCCGCCGCGCGGGCCTGCGCAGGACGGGTGTCGGCGCGATGAACGGCAGCCGCCCTCCGCCCACAGGCGCTCCGCTGCACCCGATGTCCAGATCGGTACGTCACCACCTCGTCGTCCATCGACGTGTGTGGCGTGGACATGGCCGTCTGCACATCCTGGCGGACGGCGTGCACAGTCCGGTCGTCGAATCGCGGACGGCTTCAGGGGTACCTGGGAGGCAGGAGCCGAAGGCCTGCGCCATGGGATCCCCACGTCGCACGGCAGGCGCGGCAGGTACGGCAGCAATCTTGGGCCCCTTGCCTCAGAACGCATGTTTCCGCAGGTCAGCGCAGCCCTCCGCGCGGCTTCAAAGGAACGTTCGGCAGCTCTGGTGCAGGCAGTGGAGCCCCGCCGTATCCGTGCACCTCGCCGAACCGGGAACCTCCCGGCCCCTGAAGCTCCGCCGTCCAGTCCTGCCGGGCCCGTGCGATGTCCTGGTGGGTCCGGCCGATGAAGTTCCACCACATGACGATCTCCTCCTCGAAGGGAGGCCCGCCGAGCAGGACCGTCCGGGCCGGGGCGTCGGAGTCGTTCCTCAGGGTCAGCCGGGTGGCGCCGGGCTCCAGGTACCCCAGTTCCGCCGGGCGCAGGGGCGTGTCGGCGAAGCGCACCTCGCCCGAGTCGACCAGCAGACCGTGCTCGAAGGCGGCGTCGACGGTCAGGGTGATCTCCGCCTCCGGGTCCAGGACGATCTCCGCGCCGAGCAGCGGGGTGAAAACGTCCGTACCGGTGAGGCGGAGCCTGCGAGGGAGCCCAGGAAGACGCGGATCACGGCGCCGTCGATGCGGACCGGGGACGGGGCGTGGTGCTGGAAGTCGCGCGCGGTGTCGCGGTGTTCACCGGGCAGGGCCACCCACAGCTGGACGCCGTGCAGGAGTGTGGTGCGCGGGGTGGAGACCTCGGAGTGGGCGATGCCGAGGCCGCCGGTCATGAGGTTCAGTTCGCCGGGGCGTACGAGGGCGTGGCTGCCGAGGCTGTCGCGGTGCTCGATCTCGCCGCTGAACAGCCAGCTCACCGTCTGGAGACCGGTGTGCGGGTGCGGGGCGACGTCCATGCCGCCGGACTCGGCGACGTCGTCGGGGCCGTAGTGGTCGGCGAAGCACCAGGCGCCGATCAGGGACCGGGTACGCTGCGGCAGCGTCCGCCGTACGGTCATCGCCCGGGGGCCGCCCAGCGGCACGTCACGCGGGGTGAGGATCTCGACCTTGCTCACTGTGCGCCACCTCTCGTCCGAGGCGTCCCAGCCTCTCTCAAGAATGTTCTATATTCAACTATGACTCGACGGATCTTCATCGACAAGCAGAGCCCCAAGGCCTACCACGCACTCGTCCAGACCGCCGAGGCAGTGCGGGCGGCCGCCGCCGAGGCGGGCCTGGAGCGCACCGTCGTGGAACTGGTCAACCTGCGCGTCTCGCAGCTCAACGGCTGCGCCTTCTGCCTCGACCTGCACACCAGGGCCGCCCTGCGCGCCGGGGAGTCGACCCGGCGGCTCGGCGTGCTGGCCGCATGGCGGGACACCGAACTGTTCAGCCCCCTGGAGCGCGCGGCCCTGGCGCTGGCGGAGGCGACGACCTTCCCGGCCGACACCGCGCTGCAGGAGGCCGCGCACGCCGACGCCCGGGAGGCTCTCACCGAGGACCAGATCTCAGCGGTGATCTGGGTGGCGGTCGCCATCAACGCCTTCAACCGGGTCTCCGTCCTGAGTGGGCACCCGGTGCGCTGACCGGACCGACGACGACCGCGTTCCACCGCCTTTCCACGCCCGCGCCCTCCCTTTCGTGGCCACGAGCGCCGTACCGGCCGCGGGTCACCGAGGCCGGTACGGACGGCGGCCCCACAGCGCGCGGCTGAGCGCACCGCACGGCGCGGTGCGCTCAGGGACGCCGGTGTGTGCGCCGACGGACAACTCACGCGTCCCCGGCCCGCCTAACGTCGGCGCGTACGTTCGGCACCGCACCGCAGGAGGCACCCATGAGCACCGAGTCGCATCCCCTGAGCAGTCAGCCGTGGCTGCACCAGAAGGGGGAGGTCATCCAGGAGTTCGGGACCGTCAAGCAGTTCCCGCTGGGTCTGACCCACGACGCGCGGATGTATTCCTGCCAGCGTCTGAACCGCATCCTCGCGGACACGCAGATCCTCTACGGCCTCTACAAGAAGCACCACTGGCTGCTGCGCGGTGCGACCTTCTACCAGCTGCATCTGCTGCTGGACAAGCACGCGGACGAACAACTGGCCCTCGTCGACACCCTCGCCGAACGGGTGCAGACCCTGGGCGGGGTCGCGGTGGGCGACACCCGGCACGTCGCGGAGATCACCTCGATCCCCCGTCCTCCGGACGGCGTGGAGGAGGTCCCCGCGATGCTGTCGCGGCTGCTGGCGGCTCACGAGACGATTCTGACCGACGCCCACGACGCGGCCTCCCGCACCGCCGAACTGGGCGACGACGGCACCAACGACCTCCTGGTCTCCCAGGTGGTCCGCACCGGCGAACTCCAGGCCTGGTTCCTGGCCGAGCACCTGGTGGACACGCCTCTCGTGCGTTCCTGAAACCCGGCCGCGGGCTCCGGCTGGTGCTGTGGCCGGAAAGGTTTGCCGGAAAGCTCGCGGCGTCCGGTGCGGTGCATCGCAGGGCGGAGCATTGCCCGCGTACTGGGTGCACTCGGGTGATGCGACAACGCGGCGAGGTACCGTGCCGGGCGTCACGAGCCGGTGAACCTTTCCGGTCACAGCACCAGCGGCGCGGGACGTCCTTGACGAACACGATCCCGTCGCTGTCCGCCAGGTGGGCGGGGTCGAGGGGGGAGCAGCCGAACCAGGAGGACACGCGAGGCGCGGGCCGCGTGCCGGCCAGGGCGGCCACCAGCCGGGCGGCGTCGACGAGGCAGCGGTCCTCCGGGAGGGCGTACAGGAGTCCTTCGACGGTGTCCGGGGGCGGGGTGTCCACCCCCTGGTGCCGGATCGTGCCGAGGGCCGTGGGCAGGGAGGCGTACTCCTCGCCGAGCCGGGCGCCCACCAGCGCACCGGCGCTCCACCACTCCAGCGGCTGCCCGTCCATGCGCATGGTGCTGCTCTCCCGCTGGAGGTGGCCGTTGTGGGCGTGGACCAGCACCGGGCCCCGTTCGGCGAGGGCGAGGAGGTTGTCGGCCATCATCAGGTCCCGCACGCCCACCATCCGGGTCATGCGGGCCGGCGAGGTGTCGGCCATCCAGAAGTGGTAGCGCAACAGGCCGGTCGCCGTACGGCCGCACAGGCGGGCGCGGTCCCGCTCCTCCGGCGGCCACCGCACCTACACGCCGCTCCACGCGCGGGCGTTGAGCGCGTTCCTTGCCCTGGTGCCCGGCCACGGCCACCGGACGGCGGCGTCGATCATGCGGGCGGTGAACCAGGGCGCGGCCGACGAGGCGTTCCGCCTCGTCGACGAGAGCCACGCCGAGCTCCTCGAGGACCGGCGGACGCTCGGCGCCGTGGAGAAAGCCCTCCGCGACCTGGATCCCGGCACCCCGCCGTCCGGGCCGTCCGGCGCCGGCGGCACGTTCATCGGGCCGCCGGCGGGCCGGCTCGGCATCCGTTCCGCCACCCTCCGCAAGTGGGAGCGCGCGGGACCGGTGAGCCCCCGCCGCGACCCGCGGACCGGGTACCGCGTCTGCGACGAGGCCGACGTGCGCGACGCGCGGCTGGCCCACCAGCTCCGCCGCGGTGGCTACCCGCTGGAGCGGATCGCCCCGCTGATCGCCCAGGTGCGGTCGGCCGGCGGACTCGAGCCGCTGGAGGCCGCCGGCCGACTGGCGCGCCCGGCTGTCCGCGCGCGGCCGGGCCATGGCGGCCGGGGCAGCCGAACCGGAGGCGTACCTCCGCGCGCGGATGAGCTGACGAGCGGATGACATGACGAGACGTCAGCAGCGGCCCGCCCCCCCCCCGTCACCCGTGATCACGTGCCCCGTGACGTGTCGACGTGCTTGCATACGGCGGTGATCCCCGACCCCGTCGAAACCCCGGCCCTCTCCGTCCGGCCCCGGACGCCGGCCGACCTGGACGACTGCGTGAGCGCGCTGGCACTGGTGCACGCGCACAGCCGGTACCCGGTCAACTGGCCCGCCGAGCCCGCCGCCTGGCTCACCCCCGCCACGCTCCTGGCCGCCTGGGTGGCCGAGCACGACGGACGGACCGTCGGGCACATCGCGCTGTGCCGGGGCGACGACGGCGATCCGGCAACGGCGTTGTGGGCGGCGCACGGGAACGGGGTGCCGGCGGTCGGTGTGAACCGGCTGTTCGTGGCGCCCGAGGCGCGCGGACTCGGCGCGGGAGCGGCCCTGATGGAACGGGCCGTCGGGGAGGCGCGCTCCCGCGGCCTGCACCCCGTGCTCGACGTGGTGGCCACCGACCCGGCGGCGGCCTTCTACGCCCGGCTCGGCTGGCGGGACCTCGGCCGCGTGGACCAGAGGTGGGGCCCTGACCAGGTGGTTCCCCTGCGCTGTTACGCGGCGCCGGCGCCCGTGGAACGGGCCGGCTGAAGCCCACCACTCCCCCTCGGGGCCGTCACCCCGGACATCGCCCCGGGACCGGGCCGCGCCGCATCGCAGAGGTGACGACGGCGTGCGGCACGGAACGCCCGCACCACCCGCGCCCGGGCAGGGGGACGGCGCCCGGACCCGCTCCTCGTGTCACCCGTCCGAGCCGTTCACGTCCGTGCTGCCGCGGCAACACCCCGTCCTCATGAGAAGGTTGCCGCCCACACGAGGCAGGAGGTCGGGTGACATCCAGTCAGAACGGGTCCCGCGCGCGCAGAACCGCGCTGACGCTCCTGACGGCACTCGGCACGCTGGCCGGTGCCGCACTGACGGGGGCGGCACCGGCCGGCGCGGCGACGGGGACCACCATCGCGGCCGGCGTGGTGTACCGGCAGTACGACCTCGAGGCGGCAGCCGGCGTGACGCACGTGCACGTGCTCGGCGTCGACCTGACCGACACCCGTGTGAGCCTGGGCCTGCTGCACCCGGGGAAGGTCGCGGCCCGCGCCACCGTCTCCCGGCAGGCCACCGCCCAGAAGGCCGTCGCCGGCATCAACGGGGACTTCTTCCACATCACCGAGACGCAGCATCCGGGCGTCGCCGCGACCGGCGCGAGCGTGGGCCCCGCCGTCGCGAACGGCAGGGTGCTCAAGGCCGCCGTGCCGAGGGGACAGCGGTTCGGCCCCGCGCTGCCGCCCGGCACGGACACCGACGACGTGCTCGGCGTGAGCGGCGACGGACGGGCCCGGCTGGACCGCCTGACGCTCGACGGCACGCTCGTCGCGCCCGGCCGGCGGTGGCCGCTGGGCGGCCTCAACCAGTACGCGCTGCCGGAGGACTCCATCGGCGCCTACACCTCCGACTGGGGCAGCGCCTCCCGGGTGCGGGCCGCCTGCGGCACCGACACCGACCGGGCCGCGCCGTGCGGCACCGACACCTACGAGGTGACGGTGCGGCAGGGCCGGGTGGTGTCCGCCTCGGCCACGCCGGGCGGCGGCGCCATCGCGGCGGGCACGACGGTGCTCGTCGGCCGGGAGACGGGCGCGGAGCGTCTCAGGACGCTGGTCGCGGGACAGCGGGTGGCGGTGCGGTACGGTCTCGCGGCCGCCTCGCGGCGCGCCTACCGCTTCGCCCTCGGCGGTTACCCGGTGCTCACCGGCGGGCGGCCGTCGGCGGGCCTGGACACGCGGACCTCGGCGGTCCGCACCGCGGTGGGCATCGCGGACGGCGGGCGGCGGGTGCTGCTGTTCGCGGTCGACGGTGCGCCGGCGTACCGCGGGGGCCTGACGATCGCCGAGGTGGCGGCCGCCCTCAGGAGCCTCGGGGCGACCGAGGGTTTCAGCCTGGACGGCGGCGGTTCCTCGACCCTGGTGGCGCGGGAGCCGGGGGCGGCCAAGGTGTCGGTGCGCAACCACCCCTCGGCCGGGGCGGAGCGTCCCGTGCCGAACGGCATCGGGGTGTTCACCCGGTGAACCGGCCCGCGTGAGGGCCGGTTCGGCCGGTGCGCGCACATGCCCTCACGGCCGGATGCCGCCGATGATGTCGGCGGTCGCCGTGAGGCCGCTGTGGATGGTGGGGGCCATGCTGGTGCCGGCCAGGAAGAAGCCGAGCAGCAGGCAGACCAGCCCGTGCGAGACCTTCAGTCCGCCGTTGCGCAGGAAGATCACCGCCAGGATCAGCAACAACACCACCACGGAAAGGGAAACGACCACACCGACCTCCTCCACTACGTCCGCTTTCGCGGCATTCGGCCGCAAGTGTGGCGTAGCGGAGGGTTCGTCCGTGCGGCTGACCTGTCCGCCGAACGAGTGGTTCACGGGGCGGCCGGGCGACCGGCCGGCCAGCCGTGCGGGGTCACGCCTTCCCGCGGGCGTCGAGGAAGGCTTCCAGGCCGGCCAGGTCGTCGGTGTTCAGGTAGTCGACGCCGGCGTCGAGCAGTTCGCCCCACAGCGCCTGCCGTGCGGGTCCCGCCAGGTCCGGCGTCGCCCAGAAGCGCACCTTCTGCCCGCGGTCGTGCGCGGCCCGGACGAGGGCGCGCAGCTTGCGCCGCTCCGCGTCGGGGAAGGCGCCGACACCGAGCCAGGTGAAGTGGAGCGTCCAGTTGTCGCTGATCAGGGAGGCGAAGGAGGCGTCGGTGCCGCCCAGGTCGGCGAGGCGGCCGTCGTAGAAGGCGCGGCGCACCGTCTGTGCCGCCATCGGTGCCCGGGCCGCGCGGTCGCCCGAGACGACGGCGGTGACCGGGCCGCGCCGCACCCGGCCGTGGTCGTAGGTGGTGAACAGCTTTCCGTAACGGCGCAGTCGGCGGTCGAGTTCGAGGTATGCCGACGCGCCCTCGGTCTTGATGTCGACGAGCAGTTGCAGGGGGGTGCGCGAGCCGCGGTGGACAGAGCCGTGGTTGGCCTCCACGCGGGCGGCGAGCGGGGCGAGGTAGAGGGATTCGAGCGTGCGGCCCGGGTCGAGGTCCACCGGGTCGTGGGCGACGAGCAGTTGGCCGTCGACGAGGAAGACGTCGGCCTCGACGCTGCCGAAGCGGTGGTCGAGGGCGTCGAGCAGGGGCCGTGGGTGCTCGTAGTCGTTGTGCGCGTGGGCGTGCCACAACGGGCTTGGCCGGTGCCGCTGTTCGGCGGCGAAGGCGCTGCCGGCGGGCGGCGCCAGCACTGCCGTGAGGGCGGCGCCGAACGTGGTGAGGGCTCCGCGGCGGGTGATGAGGGCCATGCTCTGCCTCCCTGTGGGACGGTCCGGACCACAGGGAGTATGGGCCCGGCCGGGCCGCAATGAACCTGCACCTGGCAGGAGTTGGCCGGACCGCCGTCGGGTGTTCACCCCTTCCGCACGAGCGCACGAAGAAGCCCGCCCCGGGTGGGGCGGGCTTCACCGAGGGACCGTCAGGGGGTGGGCAGGTCGACGAGTTCGGCCAGGGCGGCGCGGTGGGCGCCCGCCGTGCCGTAGGCGATCGAGTCGGCCTTCGCGCGCTTCAGGCGGAGATGGGCCGGGTGTTCCCACGTCATCCCGATGCCGCCGTGCAACTGGACCGCCTCCTCGGCGGCACGGACGGCGACGGACGCCGCGTACGCCTGCGCCACGGCGACGGCCACCTCGGCGTCCTCGCCGGTCGCCAGGGCGTCCGCCGCGCCCCGGGCCGCGGCCCGCAGATTGACGACCTCCAGCCACAGCTGGGCGAGCCGGTGCTTGAGCGCCTGGAAGCCGCCGACGGGCCGGTTGAACTGCCTGCGGTCCTTGAGGTGGCGCACCGTCTCGCTCAGCGCCCAATCGGCGACCCCGAGCTGCTCGGACGCCAGCAGCCCGGCACCGGCGCGCAGGGCCCGCCGCACGGCGGGGGCGGCGTCCCCGAGCCGACGGCCGGAGGCCCCGGCGAGGGTGACCGTGGCGAGCGGGCGGGTCAGGTCGAGGGACACCTGGGGGGTGACGGTGACGGCGGCGGCGTCGACCGCGTACAGCCCGCCGTCGTCCGCGGGGACGAGCAGCAGGTCGGCACAGGCGGCGTCGGCGATGCCCGTCAACTCCCCGTGCAGGGCGCCGTTCTCCAGCCGTACGGCCGGGAAGGCGGCGCCCGGTGCGGTGTGCAGCCCGACGGCGAGCACCGCGACCGTGGTGGCCTGCGACAGCCGGCCGAGCAGGTCGGCGGTGACGGGGGTGCCCCCGCTCGGGCGAAGCCGGGAGTGGGGGAAGGCGAGCAGCGCCTCGGTGGCGACGACCGCGCTCGTGAGGTACGGGACGGGGGCGACGGCGCGCCCCAGTTCCTCCAGGACGACGGCGGCCTCCCGGTGGGTGGCGCCCTGGCCGCCCAGTTCCTCGGGCACCAGCAGCCCCGCGAGACCCATCGTGCCGGCGAGCGCCTTCCACAGCCGGAGGTCGTGCGGGGCGTCCGACTCGGTGCGGGCGATCACGCCGGCCGCGTCGCAGTGGTCGCCGAGCAGATCGCGGACCGCGGCGCGCAGCGCCTCCTCCTCCTCGGTGTAGAGCAGATCCGTCATCGTGCGAGGTCCTTCCAGGCGACGTCCTTGTCGGTGCGCGGCTCGGTGGGCAGGCCCAGGACGCGCTCGGCGACGATGTTCAGCAGGACCTCGGTGGTCCCGCCCTCGATGCTGTTGCCCTTGGAGCGGAGGTAGCGGTAGCCCGCCCCGCGGCCGGTGAAGTCGACGTGTTCGGGCCGGCGCATGGTCCAGTCGTCGTACAACAGGCCCTCTTCACCGAGGAGTTCCACCTCCAGGCCGCTGATCTCCTGGTTGAGGCGGGCGAAGGCGAGCTTCATCCCGGCGCCCTCGGGGCCGGGCTGGCCGGCGACGAGCTGCTGGCGCAGCCGCTCGGCGGTGAGCCGGGAGACCTCGGCCTCCACCCACAGCTTCAGCAGCCGCTGGTGCAGGTCGTGGGTGCGCAGTTCGGGGCGCTCGCGCCAGGTCCTGGCGGCGGGCCCGATCATGCCGCCCTCGCGGGGCAGCCGCATGCCGCCGATCGCGACCCGCTCGTTGTTCAGCGTGGTCTGCGCGACCCGCCAGCCGTCGCCGACCTCGCCGAGGCGGTGGGCGTCGGGGATGCGGACGCCGGTGAGGAAGACCTCGTTGAACTCGGCCTCGCCGGTGATCTGCCGCAGCGGCCGGACCTCGACGCCGGGGTCGGTCATGTCGCACACGAAGTACGTGATGCCGCGGTGCTTGGGCACGTCCGGGTCGGTGCGGGCGATGAGGATGGCCCAGCGGGCGACATGGGCGCTGGACGTCCACACCTTCTGCCCGTCGACGACCCAGTCTCCCCCGCTCTCGCGGACGGCCCGGGTACCGAGGGCGGCCAGGTCGGAGCCGGCGCCGGGCTCGCTGAACAGCTGGCACCAGACCTCCTCGCCGGTCCACAGGGGCCGCAGGAAGCGCCGCTTCTGCTCCTCGGTGCCGTACTGGAGGATCGTCGGCGCGGCCATGCCGAGGCCGATGCCGATGCGCCGCGGGTCGTTGTCGGGGGCGCCCGCGGCCTCCAGTTCGGCGTCCACGACGGCCTGGAGGGAGCGCGGGGCACCGAGTCCGCCGAGTCCCTCGGGGTAGTGCACCCAGGCGAGACCGGCGTCGAAGCGGGCCTTGAGGAAGTCGAGCCGGTCGGTGCCGGCCGGGGGGTGCGCGGCCAGCAGTTCGGCTGTGCGGCGCCTGAGTTCGGCTGCGTCGGTCATACGGCGGCTCCGTTCTGCGGGACGACGGCGACCCGGCCGGTGGTGACACCGTCGGCGACCCGCTGGACGGCGGCGGCGGCCTCCTCCAGCGGCACGCGCTCGCTCACCAGCGGCTTGATCGCGCCACGGGCGGCCAGGTCGGTGAGCTGCTCGTGGCAGTGCTGGACCAGCTTCGGGTTCTTGGTGTTGTACAGGCCCCAGTGCAGGCCGAGGATCGCGTAGTTCTTCACCAGCGCGTGGTTGAGCGAGGGGCCGGGAATCGTCCCGCTCGCGAAGCCCACGACCACGATCCGGCCCTCGAAGGCGACGACCTTGGCGGACTGGGCGTAGGCCTCGCCGCCGACCGGGTCGTAGACGACGTCGGCGCCCCGGCCGCCGGTGGCCTCCTTGACGGCGGCGATCACGTCCTCGGCGCGCCGGTCGATCACCACGTCGCAGCCCAGCTCGCGGGCGACGGCCGCCTTGTCGGGTCCGCCGACGACCCCGATGACGGTGGCGCCGGCCGCCTTGCCGAGCTGTACGGCCGCGCTGCCGACCCCGCCCGCCGCGGCGTGCACGAGGAGCGTCTCACCGGCCTGGAGGCCGGCCCGGCGGTGCAGGCCGAACCAGCCGGTCTGGTAGCCGATGTGCAGCGCGGCGGCCTCCGCGTCGTCCAGCGAGTCCGGCGCGGGCAGCAGGGCGGCGGCGTCCGCGACGGCGTACTCGGCGAAGCCGCCGTGCGGCGGCGCGGGGTTGGCGAGGACGCGGCGGCCGTCCTCGGTCTCGCCGCAGATCTCCACGCCCGGGGTGAACGGCAGCGGCGGCCTGACCTGGTAGTGGCCGCGGGCCATCAGCACGTCGGGGAAGTTGATGTTCGCGGCGCGCACCCTGAGCAGGACCTGGCCGTCGCCGGGCGTGGGCCGCTCGATGTCCGCGAGCCGCATCACCTCGCTCGGCTCGCCGTTCTCGTGCACCTGCCATGCCTGCATGCGGAGCCTCCACGGGACTGCGTCGTCTGACCGGGTTCGATCGCATACTAAGCGGTCGCTTGCCGATCAGGGAACAGCTGGCGGGCGACAGCGCGCGGGAGGCGCCGCGCGCGGGGGGCCTCCTGGCGTCACGCTCCCTTGGCCCGCGCCCGTACGTGCATCCGCTCCCCCTGCGGCCCGAAGAGGCTGAGGAACTCCACCGGCCCCTCCCCCGTCGACCCGAACCAGTGCGGCACGCGCGTGTCGAACTCGGCGGCCTCCCCCGCCGACAGCACCACGTCGTGCTCGCCCAGCACCAGCCGCAGCCGCCCGGACAGCACGTACAGCCACTCGTACCCCTCGTGCGTACGGGGGTCCGGGTCGAGCCTGCGCTGCGGTTCCAGCACCTTGAACGCCTGGAGGCCGCCGGGCTGACGGGTCAGCGGCCAGTGGGTGCGGCCGTAGCGGACGATCGGCTGCGCCCGCACCCGCGGGTCACGCACCGCCGGGGCGCCGACCAGTTCGTCCAGCGCCACCTCGTGGGCCCGCGCGATCGGCAGCAGCAGTTCCAGGCTGGGTTTGCGCAGCCCCGACTCCAGCCGGGACAGCGTGCTCACCGAGATGCCCGTCGCCTCGGACAGCCCCGCCAGCGTCGCGCCCCGCTCCTTGCGGATCCGCCGCAGCCGCGGCCCGACCTCGGCGAGCACCGCGTCGACGCCCTCGCCACCCGCCCCGGCGCCGCCGCCGTCCCTGTCGCCGTCTCTGCCGCCGTCCCTGCCGTCATCTCTGTCGTCGCTCATGAGGCCATTGCAGTTTCGGCAAACTTGTTTGTCAATACGGCAGCAGTGGCGCGACGGTCGGCAGTGGAGGTGGTCACACATGACCGAGCACATCACGAACACCGGGCACACCGAGCACACCGGGCACACCGCGAGCCCCGGGAACACCCCGGGAAGCACCGACGCCTACGAAGTGGTCGTCATCGGCGGCGGCGCGGCGGGGCTGTCCGCCGCCCTGGTCCTGGGCCGGGCCCGGCGCCGCACCCTGGTCGTGGACGCGGGCGAGCCGCGCAACGCGCCCGCCGCGCACATGCAGGGCTACCTGTCGCGGGACGGGATGTCCCCGGCCGAGTTCCTGGCGATCGGACGCGAGGAGATCGCCCGGTACGGCGTGGAGCTGGTCCGGGACCGGGCGGTGGACGCCACGCGGGAGGGGGACTTCGCCGTGACGCTGGCGGGCGGACGGACCGTACGGGCCCGGCAGCTCGTCGTCGCCACCGGCCTGAAGGACGAGCTGCCGTCGGTCGAGGGCCTCGCCGGGCGGTTCGGGCGGGACGTGCTGCACTGCCCGTACTGCCACGGCTGGGAGGTCCGCGACCAGGCCTTCGGCGTGCTCGCCACCAGCCCGATGAGCGTGCACCAGGCGCTGATCGTGACCCAGTGGTCGAAGGACGTGAAGCTGTTCCTGCACACCGTCGGCGAGGCGGAACTGTCCGACGAGGACCTGCGGCGGCTCGCCGCGGCCGGTGTGGACGTCGTCCCCGGCGAGGTGGCCGGGCTGGTCGTCGAGGACGACCGGCTCACCGGGGTCCGCCTGGCCGGGGACGACGTCACCGGGGCAGGGACCGTGCACGCCCGCGAGGCGCTGTTCGTCGCCCCCAGGGCGGTCCCGCGGACCGGCCTGCTGGCCCGGCTCGGCGCCGAGATGACCGAGACGCCGTTCGGCCGCTACCCCGTGGTCGACGGCCGGGGCCTGACCACCGTGCCGGGCCTGTGGGCGGCGGGCAACGCCTCCGGCTTCGCCGAGCAGGTCGTCAACGCGGCGAGCCGCGGCTACCGGGCGGGCGCCGCGATCAACGGGGAGCTGCTGATGGGCGATCTCGACGCCGCCGTCCGGGTGTAGTCGCCACATCGGCGTTGCACCATGGCTGCATGCTGCTGATCCGGCTCGCCGACGTGTCCCGGGAGGTCGCCGCCGCCTCGGCGCGCTCCCGCAAGATCGCTCTGCTCGCCGCCCTGTTCCGGGAGGCGGAGGCAAAGGACGTGCCGGTGGTGATCCCGTATCTGGCCGGACGGCTCCCCCAGGGGCGGCTCGGCGTCGGCCGGAAGGTGCTGGGCCGCCCGGTGCCCCCGGCCGCCGCGCCGACGCTGACCGTGCGTGAGGTGGACGCCCGGCTCACCGGCCTGGGCCAGGTGTCGGGCCCCGGCTCGCAGGCCGAACGGGTCCGGCTGGTCGGGGAGTTGATGGGCGCTGCCACGGAGGACGAGCAGCGTTTCCTGATCGCCCTGATCAGCGGCGAGGTCCGGCAGGGCGCCCTGGACGCGGTGGCGGTGGAGGGACTCGCGGAGGCGACCGGCGCTCCCCCGGCGGACGTGCGGCGGGCGGTGATGCTGGCAGGTTCGCTCCGGACGGTGGCCCGCGCCCTGCTCACGGACGGGCCGGCGGCGCTGGAACGGTTCCGGCTCACCGTCGGCCGCCCGGTGCTGCCGATGCTCGCGCACACCGCGTCCTCCGTGGCCGAGGCGGTCGGCAGGCTGGGCGCCTGCGCGGTGGAGGAGAAGCTGGACGGCATCCGTGTCCAGGTCCACCGGGACGGCGACACCGTACGGGTGCACACCCGCACCCTCGACGACATCACCGACCGGCTGCCCGAACTCACCGCCGCGGCGCTGGAGCTGCACGGTGAGCGGTTCGTCCTGGACGGTGAGGTCATCGCCCTCGACGAGACCGGCCGGCCCCGCTCCTTCCAGGAGACGGCGGGCCGCGTCGGCTCCCGGGTGGACGTGGCCACGGCCGCCGCGGCGGTCCCGGTCTCCCCCGTCTTCTTCGACGCGCTGTCGGTCGACGGCAGGGACCTCCTCGACCTGCCCTTCTTCGAGCGGCACGCGGAGCTGGCCCGGCTGGTGCCCGAGCCGATGCGGGTGCGCCGGACCGTCCTGGCGGGCGAGGCGGACCTGCGGGCGGCCGAGGACTTCCTCGAGGAGACGCTGGCCCGGGGCCACGAGGGCGTGGTGGTGAAGTCCCTCGACGCGCCCTACGGCGCGGGCCGGCGCGGCGCGTCCTGGCTGAAGGTCAAGCCCGTGCACACGCTCGACCTGGTGGTGCTGGCCGCCGAGTGGGGCCACGGCCGGCGCACCGGCAGGCTCTCCAACCTCCACCTCGGCGCCCGCACCGCCGACGGCGGCTTCGCGATGCTCGGCAAGACCTTCAAGGGCCTGACCGACGCCCTGCTCACCTGGCAGACCGACCGCCTGCGGAACCTGGCCGTCGAGGACGACGGCCAGGTGGTGACCGTACGCCCCGAACTCGTCGTCGAGATCGCGTACGACGGCATCCAGCGCTCCAGCCGCTACCCGGCCGGCGTCACCCTGCGCTTCGCCCGCGTGGTCCGCTACCGCGAGGACAAGCGCCCGGAGCAGGCGGACACGGTGGAGACCCTGCTGGCGGCGCACCCGCGGGTACGGCCGTGACGGCGCGGCGCAGCGCCGGTCTGCTGCTGTTCCGGCGCACCGGGGACGGACCGCAGGTGCTGCTGGGACACATGGGCGGCCCCTGGTTCGCGAAGAAGGACGCCGGTGCCTGGACCGTCGTGAAAGGCGAGTACGAGCCGGGCGAGCCGGCCTGGGAGGCCGCCCGCCGCGAGTTCCGGGAGGAACTGGGGGTGGCGCCGCCGGACGGCGAGGCGTTGCCGCTCGGGGAGGTCCGGCAGACGAACGGCAAGATTGTGACGGCCTGGGCGATCGAGGCGGACCTCGACCCGGCCGCGGTCGAACCCGGCACCTTCGTCATGGAGTGGCCGCCGCGCTCCGGGCGGATGCGGGAGTTCCCCGAGCTGGACCGGGTCGCCTGGTACGGCCTGGACCGGGCCCGCGAGGTGATCGTGAAGGCACAGGCCGCGTTTCTCGACCGGCTGACGGAGCACTCGGGCTGAGCGGACGCGCACGCGTTGCGGGGCCCTCCGGGACGCGCGAAGGTCGAAGCACATCCAGCACCGAGGGAGGTCGGTCATGCCCATCGCGACGGTGAACCCGGCGAACGGCGAGACGCTCAAGACGTACCAGGCCATGGACGAGGAGGAGCTCGAGCGCCGGCTCCAGCTCGCCGGGGCCACGTTCCGCACGTACCGCACGACGGCGTTCGCCGACCGCGCCCGGCTGCTGAACCGGGCCGCCGACCTCCTCGACGAGGACCGGGCGGAGATCGCCCGTGTGATGACCACCGAGATGGGCAAGCCGGTGAAGCAGGCGCGCGCGGAGGCCGCCAAGTGCGCGAAGGCCATGCGCTGGTACGCCGAGCACGCGGCGGGGCTCCTCGCCGACGAGCGGCCGGCCGAGTCCGACGTGCGGGACTCCGGCGCCTCCCACGCCCTGGTGCGGTACCGCCCGCTGGGCCCGGTGCTCGCGGTGATGCCGTGGAACTTCCCGCTGTGGCAGGTCGTCCGCTTCGCCGCGCCCGCGCTGATGGCGGGCAACGTCGGCCTGCTCAAGCACGCCTCGAACGTCCCGCAGACCGCCCTCTACCTGGAGGACCTCTTCCACCGGGCCGGCTTCACCGAGGGCTGCTTCCAGACCCTGCTGATCGGCTCCGCCGCGGTCGACGAGATCCTGCGGGACGAGCGGATCAGGGCGGCCACCCTGACCGGCAGCGAGCCCGCGGGCCGCGCGGTCGCCTCCACCGCAGGCGAGATGGTCAAGAAGACGGTGCTGGAGCTGGGCGGCAGCGATCCCTTCGTCGTCATGCCGTCCGCGGACGTCGACCGGGCCGCCGAGGTGGCGGTGACCGCGAGGGTGCAGAACAACGGGCAGTCGTGCATCGCCGCCAAGCGGTTCATCGTCCACGCGGACGTGTACGACCGCTTCGCCGAACGCTTCACCGAGGGCATGCGGGCACTGCGGGTCGGCGACCCGCTGGAGGAGGAGACGGACGTCGGTCCCCTCGCCAGCGAGCAGGGCCGCGCCGACCTGGAGGAGCTGGTGGACGACGCCCGGCGCAGCGGCGCCACGGTGCTGTGCGGTGGTGAACGCCCGGACCGGCCCGGCTGGTACTACCCGCCGACCGTCCTGGCCGGCATCGACCGCGAGATGCGCATCCACCGCGAGGAGGCCTTCGGACCGGTGGCGACGCTCTACCGGGCGGCCGACCTGGACGAGGCGGTCCTCATCGCCAACGACTCCCCCTTCGGGCTGAGTTCCAACGTGTGGACCCGGCAGGAGGCCGAGGTGGACCGGTTCGTCCGGGATCTGGAGGCGGGCGGGGTGTTCGTCAACGGGATGACCGCCTCCCATCCGGCGCTCCCGTTCGGCGGGGTCAAGCGGTCCGGTTACGGGCGTGAGCTGTCCGGGCACGGAATCCGCGAGTTCTGCAACATCACCACGGTTTGGCACGGTGCGTGAGCGCCGCGCGGCTACGATCCCGGTTGTGAACCGCGAAGTGACTCTGCCTCTGATCGTCGATGACCGCGGGACCCTCCAGGTGGCCGCGGCCGACGTGAGCAAGCTGCTCCGCACGCTGGGAGGCCGGTGGCTGCATCTCGTCGAGGCCGGGGCGGAGGGTCTGGACGAGGACACCGTCGCCGCGCTGACGATCGAGCTGGCGAAGCTGGCCGACCGGATCGACGTGGCGTGCATCGCCCACAGCAGCGGCGGGGCGCCGTAGGGCCTCTCTCGTGTGGATCATGCCGGGCTCGCGGGTCCGGCACGATCCGGGCGAAAGGCCCTGGGACGCCGGTGCGCCGCCGTGGGCGACGGCGCGTCGTGGCCGGTCGCGCGGTCCCGCCGCCGACGGCTACCGGATCGGCATCCCGGACAGGGTGCGGGCGATCACCAGCCGCTGGATCTCGCTCGTCCCCTCAAAAATGGTGTAGATCGCGCTGTCGCGGTGCATCCGCTCCACCGGGTACTCCCGCGTGTAGCCGTTGCCGCCGAGGATCTGGACGGCCTGCGCGGTCACCTTCTTCGCCGTCTCGCTGGCGTACAGCTTCGACATGGAGCCCTCGGCGGCCGTGAACGGCTTGCCGTTGACCGCCATCCACGAGGCGCGCCAGACCAGCAGCCGCGCCGCGTCGATCTGCGTGCGCATGTCGGCGAGCTGGAAGGCGACGCCCTGGTTGTCGATGATCGGGCGGCCGAACTGCTCGCGCGTCATCGCGTAGTCGAGGGCGACCTCGTAGGCCGCGCGGGCCGTGCCGACGGCCATCGCGCCGACCGCCGGGCGGGAGGCCTCGAAGGTCGCCATGGCCGCGTTCTTCACGCGCTCGCCGCCCGCCTCGGCCCGCTCGCGCGCCCGCGCCAGCCGTTCGTCGAGCTTCTCCTTGCCGCCGAGCAGGCAGGAGCCGGGGACGCGCACGTCGTCGAGGATCACCTCGGCGGTGTGCGAGGCGCGGATGCCGTGCTTCTTGAACTTCTGGCCCTGGGCGAGACCCGGCGTGCCCGGCGGGACGATGAAGGAGGCGTGTCCCTTGGAGCCCAGGTCGGGGTCGACGACGGCGACGACCACGTGGACATTGGCGATGCCGCCGTTGGTGGCCCAGGTCTTCGTGCCGTTGATCACCCACTCGTCCTTGGCCTCGTCGTACACGGCGCGGGTGCGCAGGGAGGCCACGTCGGAGCCCGCGTCGGGCTCGGACGAGCAGAAGGCGGCCACCTTGACGTCATCGGCGTCGCCGTACATCTGGGGGATCCAGGTGCCGATCTGCTCCTCGGTGCCGTTGGCGAGGACGCCCACGGCGGCGAGGCCGGTGCCGACGATGGACAGGGCGATGCCCGCGTCCCCCCAGAACAGTTCCTCCATGGCCATGGGGATGCCGAGGCCGGTGGCGTCGAAGTACTGCTGGGCGTAGAAGTCGAGGGAGTAGATGCCGACCTTCGCGGCCTCCTGGATGACCGGCCAGGGAGTCTCCTCACGCTCGTCCCATTCGGCGGCCGCGGGGCGGATCACGTCGGCCGCGAAGCCGTGCAGCCAGTCCCGGACCTCCTTCTGTTCGTCGTTGAGCTCCATGGTGAACTCGGCCATGTCCCCTCCAGCGGCGGAACGTGCGTGTTACTAGCGGTAACGCGAGTCTGTTACCGGTCGGTAGGAAAAGTCAACTCCCGAGGACAGCCCGGCAGCCCGTTCGATGCGAGGCCGTCTTCAGGTGTTAGTTTGCGCAGGCGTCACCGAATCAGCACGGGTGGGGAGAGCACATGGACACCACGCAGCGGACCGAGCAGCAGCGGTCCGCCGACCGCCGAAGGCGCGAGCTGCTGGAGGCCGCCGACCGAGTGGTGCTCCGGGACGGCCCCCAGGCCTCCATGAACGCCATCGCGGCGGAGGCCGGCATCACCAAGCCCATCCTCTACCGCCACTTCGGCGACAAGGGCGGCCTGTACGCCGCTCTCGCCAAGCGGCACACCGACGCGCTGCTCGCCTCCCTGCGCGCCGCACTGGACGCCCCCGCCGAACGCCGGGAGCGCGTCGAGGCCACGCTGGAGACCTACCTCGCGGCCATCGAGGCCCGCCCCCAGGTCTACCGCTTCCTGATGCACCCTGCGGACGGGGCCTCCGGCGAACAGGGCTTCGACGTCGGCAAGCACTCGGCTCCCCTGCTGCGGCGGATGGGCGAGGAACTGGCCCAGGTCATCGAGGAGCGGCTGGACCTCGGGCCCGGGACCCAGCAGCTCGCCCGCGTCTGGGGACACGGGATCGTCGGCATGATGCACGCGGCGGGCGACTGGTGGCTGGGCGAGCGGCCGTGCTCCCGGGCCGAGCTGGTGCGCAGCCTCGCCGACCTGCTGTGGGGCCGCCTCGCGGCGGCCGGGGACAGGGCCGGCGGACCGGGGTTCTGACGGCCGTACGCCACGCTCACCCGCCCCAGGAGGCCCGCGCCACCTGGCGCGTCAGCCGTCTCCTGCGCCACCCCGTCACACGGTCCGCGTACACCCGCCCCTCCAGGTGGTCGCACTCGTGCTGCAGGCATCTGGCGAAGAATCCCGTGCCGTGGACGGTGACCGGCTCGCCCGTCACCGTGAAACCCTCGACCACCGCGTGGTCGTGGCGTTCCGTCCCCGCCTCCAGGCCCGGCAGGGACAGGCAGCCCTCGGGGCCGCGGATCACCACGCCGTCCGCGTCCACCAGGCGTGGGTTCACCACGTGGCCGAGGTGGCGGACGTCCTCGTCGTCCGGGCAGTCGTAGACGAACACCCGCAGGGACTCGCCGACCTGGTTGGCGGCGAGGCCCACGCCCTGTGCCGCGTACATCGTGGCGAACAGGTCCTCGACCAGGCGGGCCAGGGCCGGACCGAACTCGGTGACCTCCGCGCAGGGTTGCCGCAGGACCGGATCGCCGAGCAGGGTGAGGGGCCGGACGCGCCCGCGGGCACCCGGGATGGAACCTTGTCGCATGGCGGCAAGGGTACGGTCCTTTCTGACACGCGCATGCCGTGCGCAGCGTGAGACGGTGCCGGGATTCGGGACTGTGAATGGATCTCGATAGGCTGACCACCTACCACGTTGCCGTCAGGCTTCAGGCGCGGCGCGTACGCAAGGAGGATCGAGAACTGATGGCAGGCAACTCGGACCCGCTCACGCCGCGGGCCAAGATCGCCGTGACCGCGGGCAAGGCGGTCGCTGCGGCGTCGCGTGCCGCGGGGCGCGGCAGTGGTTCGGTGATCGGCGGCAAGGTGGCGCTGAAACTCGACCCCGACCTCCTCGCACGGCTCGCCCAGAACCTGGACGTCACCCTCGTCTCGGCGACCAACGGCAAGACCACGACCACCCGGCTCATCGCGGAGGCCCTGCGGGCCGCGGGCCCGGTCGTCTCCAACGCGCTGGGCGCGAACATGCCGGCCGGCATCACCTCGGCGCTCGCCGGCGGTTCCGACGCCAAGTACGGCGTGATCGAGGTCGACGAGAAGTACCTGGCCGGTGTCGCCCGCGACACCGCGCCCAAGTGCATCGCGCTGCTGAACCTCTCCCGCGACCAGCTGGACCGTGCCGCCGAGACCCGCATGCTCGCGGAGAACTGGCGCGAGGGGCTGGCCGGTTCGAAGGCCGTCGTCGTCGCCAACGCCGACGACCCGCTGGTGGTGTGGGCCGCGTCCTCCTCCCCCAACGTGATCTGGGTCGCCGCCGGGCAGATGTGGAAGGACGACGCCTGGTCGTGCCCGTCCTGCGGCGGCGTGATGCAGCGTCCGGGCGACGACTGGTTCTGCGGCGAGTGCGGGTTCCGGCGGCCGACGCCGAGCTGGGCGCTCTCCGGCGACCACGTCCTCGACCCGCACGGTTCCGCCTGGCCGATCCACCTCCAGCTGCCGGGCCGCGCCAACAAGGCCAACGCAGCCTCCTCGGCCGCCGTCGCCGCCGTCTTCGGCGTGCCGCCGCAGGTCGCGCTGGAGCGGATGTACCAGGTGCAGGCCGTCGCCGGGCGCTACGACGTCGTCCAGTTCATGCAGCGCGACCTGCGCCTGCTGCTGGCGAAGAACCCGGCGGGCTGGCTCGAGACGTTCAGCCTGATCGACCCGCCGCCCACGCCGGTCATCCTCTCGGTGAACGCGCGCGGCGCCGACGGCACCGACACGTCCTGGCTGTGGGACGTCGACTACACCCGCCTCACCGGCCACCCGATCTTCGTCGTCGGTGACCGCAAGCTGGACCTCGCGGTACGTCTGGAGGTGGCCAACCAGCACTTCCAGGTGTGCGAGAACGTCGACCAGGCCGTGCAGCTGGCGCCGCCCGGCCGTATCGAGGTCATCGCGAACTACACCGCGTTCCAGGACCTGCGCCGCCGCGTCGGCAACTGAGCCCCGAGGGATACATCATCGTGATGAGCGACAATCAACTGCGGGTCGTCTGGGTGTACCCGGACCTGCTCAGCACCTACGGCGACCAGGGCAACGCCCTGGTCGTGGAGCGGCGGGCGCGGCAACGCGGCCTGGACGTGGCGCGACTGGACGTGCGCAGCGACCAGCCGATCCCCACCTCCGGCGACATCTACCTCATCGGCGGCGGTGAGGACCGGCCGCAGCGGCTCGCGGCCGAGCGGCTGCGCCGTGACGGGCACCTGTACCAGGCGGTGCAGAACGGCGCGATCGTGTTCGCGGTGTGCGCCGGCTACCAGATCCTGGGCCACGAGTTCATCAACGACCTCGGTCAGCGCGAGCCGGGTCTCGGTCTGCTGGACGTCACCACCACCCGTGGTGAGGGCGAGCGGTGCGTCGGCGACGTCCTCGCGGACATCGACCCGCGCCTCGGACTGCCCCCGCTCACCGGCTTCGAGAACCACCAGGGCATCACCCACCTCGGCCCGACCGCCCGCCCGCTCGCCCGCGTCCAGATCGGCAAGGGCAACGGCACCGGCGACGGCACCGAGGGCGCGTACAACGACACCGTCTTCGGCACCTACATGCACGGTCCGGTGCTGGCCCGCAATCCGCTCATCGCGGACCTGCTGCTGAAGCTGGCGCTCGACGTGAACGCGCTCCCGCCGACCGACGACCGCTGGTACGAGGCCCTGCGCAACGAGCGCATCGCGGCCGCGCAGCAGCCCGCCTAGCAGCGCTCCGCGGGCGCTCCCGCAGGCGCCCGCGGGAGCCCGCGTGACCTGTGTGTTCACCCGATCTTCGGGGTGCCGTCAGCAGCCCGGATGACGGTACGTCCGCACAGGTGAGCGGGTGCGTCCAGCAGGCGGACGTGTGCTTCGGCCCCGCCCCCTCCTGCCGCTAGGGTGGCGGGGATCGAGCCGGACGACGCGGTCCGGATCCGGCCCACGTGGAGAAGGTTGTTCGGGCTATGCGCATTGGTGTCCTCACGTCCGGCGGCGACTGCCCCGGCCTGAACGCCGTCATCCGGTCCGTCGTGCACCGTGCCGTCGTCGACCACGGCGACGAGGTCATCGGCTTCCGGGACGGCTGGAAGGGCCTCCTGGAGTGCGACTACCTCAAGCTCGACCTCGACGCGGTGGGCGGCATCCTCGCCCGCGGCGGCACCATCCTCGGCTCCTCCCGCGTCCAGCCCTCGCAGCTCAGGGACGGCGTGGAGCGGGCCCGCGGACACGTCGAGGAGCTCGGCCTCGACGCCGTCATCCCGATCGGCGGTGAGGGCACGCTCAAGGCCGCCCGCCTGATGTCGGACAGCGGCCTGCCCGTCGTCGGCGTGCCGAAGACCATCGACAACGACATCGCCGTCACCGACGTCACCTTCGGCTTCGACACGGCGGTGGGCGTCGCCACCGAGGCGCTCGACCGGCTCAAGACCACCGCCGAGTCCCACCAGCGGGTCCTGGTCGTCGAGGTCATGGGGCGGCACACCGGCTGGATAGCGCTGCACTCCGGCATGGCGGCCGGCGCCCACGCCATCGTCGTACCGGAACGCCCCTTCGACATCGAGGAGCTGGCCCGGCGGGTCGGCGAGCGGTTCGCGGCGGGGAAGCGGTTCGCGATCGTCGTGGCCGCGGAGGGCGCCAAGCCCGCGCCCGGCTCCATGGCCTTCGACGAGGGCGGCAAGGACATCTACGGGCACGAGCGGTTCGCCGGGATCGCACGCCAGCTGTCCGTCGAGCTGGAACAGCGCCTCGGCAAGGAGGCCCGGCCGGTGATCCTCGGGCACGTGCAGCGGGGCGGCACGCCCACCGCGTACGACCGCGTCCTGGCCACCCGGTTCGGATGGCACGCCGTGGAGGCCGTGCACCGGGGCGAGTTCGGCATGATGACGGCCCTGCGGGGGACGGACATCGTGATGGTGGCGCTGTCGGAGGCCGTCGAGACGCTGAAGACGGTCCCCTCGGACCGGTACGCCGAAGCGGAGTGCGTGCTGTAGCCGTCCCGCGGGGGTTCACGCCCCTCCCGAGCCTGCTGTCCTGCCCCCGGTCGCGATCGTGACCGGGGGCAGTTCTACTCTTGGGGCGGCAGGAAACGTACAACCCCCCACGAATCAGGAGCCGGCGGATGGATCACAGCGGGCACGGCATGACGATGGATCTGCCGCCGTTCACGCTGGGGCGGGGTCTCCAGTGGTCGGCGGACCCGTTCTTCCTCGTCGCCTGTCTGGCCGCCCTCGGGCTGTACGCCTGGGGGGTCGTCCGGCTGCGGCGGCGCGGGGACACGTGGTCCGCGGGGCGGACGGTGGCGTACGTCACCGGTGTGCTGACGATCATGCTGGTGATGTGCACCGGGCTGAACGACTACGGCATGGTCATGTTCAGCGTGCACATGGTGCAGCACATGGTGATCAGCATGCTGTCGCCGATCCTGATCCTGCTCGGCGCCCCGGTCACCCTGGCGCTGCGCGCCCTGCCCACCGCGGGCAGGGGCCGCAAGGGGCCGCGTGAGCTGCTGCTGATGCTGCTGCACAGCCGGTACATGCGGATCGTCACGCATCCCGCGTTCACCATCCCGATGTTCATCGCGAGCCTGTACGCGCTGTACTTCACGCCGCTCTTCGACTTCCTGATGGGGTCGAGGACGGGGCACGTCGCGATGATGGTGCACTTCCTCGCCGTCGGCGTGGTGTTCTTCTGGCCGATCATGGGCGTCGACCCGGGCCCGAACCGGCCGGGCTATCTGATGCGCATGCTGGAGCTGTTCGCCGGGATGCCCTTCCACGCGTTCTTCGGCATCGCGCTGATGATGGCGTCCACGCCGATGGTCGGGACGTTCCGCAACCCGCCCGCCTCCCTCGGCATCGACGCCCTCGCCGACCAGAACGCGGCCGGCGGCATCGCCTGGGCGTTCAGCGAGATCCCGTCCGTGCTGGTGCTGATCGCGCTGCTGTTCCAGTGGTACGGCTCCGAGCAGCGGCAGGCCAAGCGCCAGGACCGGGCGGCCGACCGGGACGGTGACAAGGAGCTGGAGGCGTACAACGCCTACCTGGCCTCGCTGAACGGCCGCGGTTGAGCCGTCGCCGGGGCTGAAGGGCCAGAACCGGGGCACCATGGAGGCAGACACACCCTGTGGGGGTGTGCCGGAGGAGGGTGTCGCGATGCCCGGTTCCATGAACGGTCCGGCGGACGGTTCCACGAAGACCATGGGGGTGCTCACCATCGGCGGCCTCGTCGTGGTGACGGCCTACACGGTGGCGCTCGGCAGCAACGGCTGGCTGTGGTTCGGCTGGGTCGTGCTGGGGCTGATCACGCTCGCGATGGTCGCCACGCGCACGACGTGAGCACCGGACGGCTCGCGCCGGGGTGCGCGGGCCAGGCCCTGCCGTCACCTTCCCGCCTGCCCTGCGGGCGGACGACGGGAAGGTGACGGCAGGGCCTGGTGGACGCCCGGCTGGTACTTCGGCAGCCGGGCGCTGACCTTCATGCCCGCGCCGGGCGCGGTCTCGATCACGAGGCCGTGGTCGTCGCCGTACACCTGGCGGAGACGGTCGTCGACGTTGCACAGCCCGATGCCGCCGGACGGGCTGACCCCGGCGGCCAGGATGCGGCTCAGCAGGACGGGGTCCATGCCCGCGCCGTCGTCCTCGATGACGACCAGGGCCTCGGCGCCGGCGTCCCGCGCGGTGATCTGGATGTGGCATTTGTCGGCCTTGCCCTCCAGGCCGTGCTTGACGGCGTTCTCCACCAGGGGCTGGAGGCAGAGGAAGGGCAGGGCCACCGGAAGGACCTCCGGGGCTATCTGGAGGGTGACGGAGAGGCGGTCGCCGAAGCGGGCCCGCACCAGCGCCAGGTACTGGTCGATGGCGTGCAGCTCGTCGGCGAGGGTGGTGAAGTCGCCGTGCCGGCGGAACGAGTAGCGGGTGAAGTCGGCGAACTCCAGGAGCAGCTCGCGGGCCCGCTCGGGGTCGGTCCGGACGAACGAGGCGATCACCGCGAGCGAGTTGAAGACGAAGTGCGGGGAGATCTGGGCGCGCAGGGCCTTGATCTCGGCCTCGATGAGGCGGGTGCGGGAGTCGTCGAGGTCGGCGAGCTCCAGCTGGACGCTCACCCAGCGGGCCACCTCCCCCGCGGCCCGGACCAGGACGGCGGACTCACGGGGCGCGCAGACGACGAGGGCGCCGTGCACCCGGTCGTCGACGGTGAGCGGGGTGAGGACGGCCCAGCGGACCGGACAGTCGGGGGCGTCGCAGGTGAGCGGGAAGGCCTCGCCGCGGCCGGTTTCCAGCGGGCCGGCCAGCCGGGCCATGATCTCCGTGCGGTGGTGGGCGCCCAAGCCGTCCCAGGCCAGCAGGTGTTCGCGGTCGGTCAGGCAGAGGGCGTCCGTGCCGAGCAGGGTGCGCAGCCGGCCGGCGGACCTGCGGGCCGTCTCCTCCGTGAGGCCGGCGCGCAGGGGCGGGGCGGCGAGGGAGGCGGTGTGCAGGGTCTGGAAGGTGGCGTGCTCGACGGGGGTGCCGAGGTCGCCGAGGCTCTGGGGGCGGGCGGTGCGGCGGCCCAGCCAGAAACCGGCCGCGAGGAAGGGCAGGATCGCGATGCACAGGCCCGCCAGGAAGCCGCTCATGCCTTGACCTCCGCGGCCCGCAGCTCCTCGGGGAGGTGGAAGCGGGCCAGGATGGACGCCGTACCGGCCGGGACGCGGCCCGGGGTCGCCAGCGAGACCAGGACCATGGTGAGGAAGCCCAGCGGGACCGACCACAGGGCGGGCCAGGCCAGCAGGGCGTGCAGCCCGCCCGTCACGGGCAGGCCCGCCATGGTCGCGGCGACGGCGGCGAAGGCCGAGCCACCGCCCACGAGCATCCCGGCGGCCGCGCCCGGCGGGGTCAGCCGCCGCCACCAGATGCCGAGGACGAGCAGCGGGCAGAACGAGGACGCGGACACCGCGAAGGCCAGGCCCACCGCGTCGGCCACCGGCAGTCCGCCCACCAGCAGGCTCGCGGCGAGCGGGACGGCCATGGCGAGGCCGGTGCCGAGCCGGAAGTGCCGTACGCCGCGGGTGGGCAGGACGTCCTGGGTGAGAACGCCCGCCACGGCCATGGTCAGGCCCGACGCGGTGGACAGGAACGCCGCGAAGGCGCCGCCCGCGACCAGCGCGCCGAGCAGGTCGCCGCCGAGGCCGCCGATGACCCGGTCGGGCAGCAGCAGGACGGCCGCGTCGGCGTCGCCGACGAGGGCCAGTTCCGGTGCGTACAGGCGGCCGAGGGCCCCGTAGACGGGCGGCAGCAGGTAGAAGGCGCCGATCAGGACGAGGACGACGACGGTGGTGCGGCGGGCGGCGACACCGTGCGGGCTGGTGTAGAAGCGGACGACGACGTGCGGCAGGCCCATCGTGCCGAGGAAGGTCGCGAGGATCAGGCCGTACGTCGCGTACAGGGGGCGTTCCTCGCGGCCGGCGGCGAGGCTGGTGGACATGCCGCCGTTGCTGCCGCGCTCGGCGGTGGGGACGGGGGTGCCCGGGGTGAAGGTGAGGCGGGTGCCCCGCTCGACGCGGTGGGTGCCGGCGGGCAGGCTCAGTGCGGCCCGCTCGTGCCGTCGGCCGTCGACGGTGCCGGTCACCGTCACGGTCAGGGGCCGGTCCAGTGTCAGGTCGAGGGTGGAGCCGACCCGGACGGCCCGCTGGTCGCGGAAGGCGGGCGGCTCCTCGAAGACCTGCCGGGGTGCGCCGTCGCCCTGCCAGGCGAGGACCAGGAACAGGGCGGGGACGAGCAGGGCGGTCAGCTTGAGCCAGTACTGGAAGGCCTGCACGAAGGTGATGCTGCGCATGCCTCCGGCGGCGACGGTCGCGGTGACGACCACGGCCACGATCAGCCCGCCGAGCGAGTCGGGCGCCCCGGTGAGCACGGTCAGGGTCAGTCCGGCGCCCTGGAGCTGGGGCAGCAGGTAGAGCCAGCCGACGCCCACGACGAAGGCGCCCGCGAGTCGCCGTACCGCCTGGGAGGCGAGGCGGGCCTCGGCGAAGTCGGGGAGGGTGTAGGCGCCGGAGCGGCGCAGCGGGGCGGCGACGAACAGGAGCAGCACCAGGTAGCCGGCGGTGTAGCCGACCGGGTACCAGAGCATGTCCGGGCCCTGCACGAGGACCAGTCCGGCGATGCCGAGGAAGGAGGCCGCGGAGAGGTACTCGCCGCTGATGGCGGCCGCGTTGAGGCGGGGGCCCACGGTGCGGGAGGCGACGTAGAAGTCGGAGGTCGTGCGGGAGATGCGCAGGCCGAAGGCGCCGACGAGGACGGTCGCCACGACGACCAGGGCGACGGCGGGGACGGCGAACGCGGAGTTCACCGGTCCTCGACCAGGCGTACGAGGTCGCGTTCGTTGCGTTCGGCGCGGCGGACGTACCAGCGGGCGAGCAGGACCAGCGGGGCGTACAGGCCGAAGCCGAGGACCGCCCACTCCAGGCGGCGGGCGTCGGGCATCGCCGCGAACAGCAGCGGCAGCGGGCCCACCAGCAGCACGAGGACGGCGAACACGGTGAGCGCGGCCCGCAGCTGGGTGCGCATCAGGGAGCGGACGTAGGTGTGGCCGAGGGTCGTCTGCTCGTCGATCTCGGTGCGCGGGCGGTAGTAGCCGGAGGCGTGGGGGTGGCGCCCGCGCGAGCGGGGCCGGGCGTGCGGGAGGGTGCGTCGGGGCGGGCCGGTGACGACCACGCGGCGCTCGGCGGGGTCCTGCTGGGGCACGATCACGGCCTCCTCATCAGCAGGTCCCGCAGTTCGCGGGCGTGGCGGCGGCTGACCTGGAGTTCCTCGCCGCCGACGACGACGCTGACGGTGCCGGCGTCCAGGCGCAGTTCGGCTACGTGGCGCAGGCCGACGAGGTGGCGGCGGTGGATGCGGACGAAGCCCCGGGCCCGCCAGCGCTCCTCCAGGGTGGACAGCGGGATGCGGACGAGGTGGCTGCCGCGGTCGGTGTGCAGGCGGGCGTAGTCGCCCTGGGCCTCCACGTGGGTGATGTCGTCGACGGACACGAACCGGGTCACGCCGCCCAGCTCGACGGGTATGTGGTCGGGGTCGGGCTCGTGCACGGGGATGCGCGGGGCGGTGCCGCGCAGTTCGGCGGCGCGGCGGACGGCCTCGGCGAGCCGTTCCTTGCGGACCGGCTTGAGGACGTAGTCGACGGCCTTGAGGTCGAAGGCCTGGACGGCGAAGTCCTCGTGGGCGGTGACGAACACGACCAGGGGCGGGCGGGCGAAGCCGGTGAGCAGCCGGGCCAGGTCGAGGCCGTCGAGGCCGGGCATCTGGATGTCGAGGAAGACGACGTCGACGGCGTCCGGGCCGTCCGGGCCCGATTCCAGGGCCCGGTTGATCCGGCGCAGCGCCTCCGTCGCGTCACCGGCGCCCTCCGCGCTGCCGATCCGGGGATCCGCGGAGAGCAGGTAGAGCAGCTCCTCCAGCGAGGGGCGTTCGTCGTCGACGGCGAGGGCGCGCAGCATGAAGGTGGAGTGTAGGGGCGATCCGGACGGCTGGACACGTGCCGGGGGACGGACGTGTCCGCTGGATACAGTGCCCGCATGAACAGCGGCCCCGCCCCTTTCGACGGACTCGACCGGAAGATCCTCACCGCGCTGATGGCGAACGCCAGGACGAGCTTCGCCGAGATCGGCACGGCGATCGGGCTGTCGGCCACGGCGGTCAAGCGCCGGGTGGACCGGCTGCGGGACAGCGGGGTGATCACCGGGTTCACGGCGACGGTGCAGCCGTCGGCGCTGGGCTGGCGCACGGAGGCGTACGTGGAGGTGTACTGCGAGGGGGCGGCGCCGCCGCGGCGGCTCGCGGAGGTGGTGCGCAACCACCCGGAGATCACCGCTGCGATGACGGTGACGGGCGGCGCGGACGCCCTGCTGCACGTGCGGGCGCGGGACGTGGAGCACTTCGAGGAGGTGCTGGAGCGCATCCGGGTGGAGCCGTTCATCCGCAAGACGATCAGCGTGCTGGTGCTGTCGCACCTGCTGCCGGAGAGCCCGGAGGCGGGCGCGACCCACGAGGCCCCGCGCGCCGAACCCGGCGACGCAGCAGACGTGCGCTGAGCAGGGCGAAGACGCAGCGTTCCTGCGCGAACACGCAACTCATCTTCCTTGTCGGGCGTCCCGCTCGCTTTCTACCGTGGTGTCACCCCCAGTCGACCGCGCAGGAAAAGCGGAGGAACCCCTCTGTGACCGTCAGCCGTGTGCCGCGCCTTCGGCGCTTCCTCGTCTGTGAACCCAGACATTTCGCGGTGCAGTACGCGATCAATCCCTGGATGCACCCCGACTCCCCCGTCGACGTCGACCTCGCGCACGAGCAGTGGCAGGCGCTGATCAGCGCCTATCGTGCGCACGGCCACACCGTCGACACGGTCGAGCCCGCCCCCGGGCTGCCCGACATGGTCTTCGCCGCGAACTCGGCGGTCGTCGTCGACGGCCGCGTCTTCGGCTCCCTCTTCCACGCGCCGGAGCGGCGCGCCGAGTCCACCCACTACGACACGTGGTTCAGGACGGCCGGCTTCGACGTCCACCGGCCCGCGTCCGTCTGCGAGGGCGAGGGCGACCTGGTGTGGACCGGCCGGTACATGCTGGCCGGTACCGGGTTCCGCACCACCCGGGAGGCGCACCGGGAGGTGCAGGAGTTCTTCGGGCACCCGGTGGTCAGCCTGACGCTGGTGGACCCGCACTTCTACCACCTGGACACGGCGCTGTTCGTGCTCGACGGCGGGCCCGACGGGAACATCGCGTACTACCCGGAGGCCTTCTCGCCGGGAAGCCGTGAGGTGCTCGCCCGGCTCTACCCGGACGCGGTGCTCGCCACCCGCGACGACGCGATGACGTTCGGGCTGAACTCCGTCTCCGACGGCCGCAACGTCTTCATCGCGCCGCGTGCCGAGGCGCTCGCCGGCCGCCTCGCCGACCACGGCTACGTCCCCGTCCCCGTCGACCTCTCGGAGTTCCAGAAGGCCGGAGGTGGCATCAAGTGCTGCACCCAGGAGATCCGTCCATGACCGCACCCGCCCGCACGCGTTCGTCCGCCGACCTGATCCGGGCCGAGGAGCCCGTCCTCGCGCACAACTACCATCCGCTGCCCGTGGTCGTCGCGCGTGCCGAGGGGGCCTGGGTGGAGGACGTCGAGGGCCGCCGCTACCTCGACATGCTGGCCGGGTACTCGGCGCTGAACTTCGGGCACCGCCACCCGGTGCTGATCGAGGCCGCGCACCGCCAGCTGGACCGGCTCACGCTCACCTCCCGCGCCTTCCACAACGACAGGCTCGCCGAGTTCGCGGAACGGCTCGCCCGGCTGACCGGGCTGGACATGGTGCTGCCGATGAACACCGGCGCCGAGGCCGTCGAGAGCGGGATCAAGGTGGCCCGCAAGTGGGCGTACGACGTGAAGGGGGTGCCGGCCGACCGGGCGACCGTCGTGGTCGCCGCGGACAACTTCCACGGCCGTACGACGACGATCGTCAGCTTCTCGACGGACGAGACGGCGCGGGCCGGGTTCGGGCCGTTCACGCCGGGGTTCCGGATCGTGCCGTACAACGACCTGGCGGCGCTGGAGGCGGCGGTCGACGAGACGACGGCGGCCGTGCTGATCGAGCCCATCCAGGGCGAGGCGGGCGTCATCGTCCCGGACGACGGCTACCTGGCCGGGGTGCGGGAGCTGACCCGGCGCCGCGGCTGCCTCTTCGTCGCCGACGAGATCCAGTCCGGGCTCGGGCGCACGGGCCGGACGCTGGCCGTCGACCACGAGGGGGTCGTCCCCGACGTGCTGCTGCTCGGCAAGGCGCTGGGCGGCGGGATCGTGCCGGTGTCGGCCGTCGTGGCGCGGCGGGACGTGCTGTCCGTGCTGCGGCCGGGTGAGCACGGATCGACGTTCGGCGGGAACCCGCTGGCGGCGGCGGTGGGGACGGCGGTGGTGTCGCTGCTGGAGACCGGGGAGTTCCAGGCGCGGGCGGCCGCGCTGGGGAGTGTCCTGCGGGACGGTCTGACCCGGCTGGTCGGCCGGGGAGTCGTCGGGTTCCGCGCGCGCGGGCTGTGGGCGGGGGTCGACGTGGACCCGGCGATCGGCACCGGCCGGGAGATCGGCGAACGGCTGCTCGCGCAGGGCGTCCTGGCGAAGGACACCCACGGCTCCACCATCCGGCTGGCCCCGCCCCTGACGATCACGGAGGAGGAGCTGCGGATGGCACTGGGGACGCTGGAGGGGGTGCTGGGGGCGTAGCCGGCTGGTTCTCCGGGGCCCTCGGGGCCCTCGGGGCTCTCGGGGCCCCGGGCCCTCGGGGCTCTCGGGGCCCCGGGCTCTCGGGGCCCCGAGGTCACGAGGCCCCAGGAGCCGCACCCGGACCGGGGGCGAGGGCCGTGTGCGCGTGCTGCGACTGCGTACGGCGTCCGGCCCGCGGTGGGCCGGACCGCGGTGGGCCGGACCGACCGGCTCCGGAGCGGGCCGCGTGCGGGGCCGTGCGTATGGCCGGCCCGTGGGGCCGTATGCGGGGCCCGGCGTGGGGCCCGGCGTGGGGCCCGGCGTGGGGCCCGGCGTGGGGCCGGGGTCTTGTTTCCGTCGTGGCTCCGGTCGGGTCCGGGGGCCGTGGCACGGTCACCCCGCCGGAGGCCTTCCGCGGGGTGCGGGGTGAAGATGGAGTCGAGAGACGGGAGAGGACTCACAGGACCATCAGGACTCTCAGCGACAGAGAGGTCGGCCGTGGGCAGTCACGACCTGGACGATGTTGCCCGCCGGCGGTTCGACGTGGCGGACGCCGTACCCCTGCTGCTCGATGCGCGTGGTGTGGTGACCAGCTGGACCAGGGACGCCGAGCGGTTGTTCGGCTACGGGGCCGCAGAGGCCGTGGGCAGGAATCTGGCCGGGCTGCTGACGGTCGGGGACGCCGCGCGGGTACCGGACGTGCTGGAGCGGTGCCGTCGCTCCGGTGGTTGGGCGGGGCTGCTGTCGGCCCGCCGCAAGGACCGGCAGCCGGTGCCCGTGATGGCGCGGATCACCTCGGCGGACGAGCCCGGCGGGTCGTGGCGCTGGCTGGTCCTGGTGAACGAGATGGGCGAGGCGCACGGCTGGAGCATGAGCCGTGACGTGCTGGAGCAGATGGTCGCCGGTTCGCCGATCGGTATCGCGATCGTGGACACGGACCTGCGGTTCGTGTGGTCGAACACGGCCCTGACCCGGTTCGGCGGCGGCGCGCCCGACAGCCGGCTGGGGCTGCGGCTGGCGGACGTCCAGCCGGGCTTCGACGCGGAGGCGGTCGAGGCGCAGATGCGGCAGGTGCTGGAGACCGGCGAGCCCGTCGTCGGCTACGAGCACGTCGGGCGGCTGCGGGCCGCTCCGCTCCGTGAGACGGCGCACATGCTGTCCTTCACCCGTCTGGACGACGACCACCGCCAGCCGATGGGCGTCTACTACACCGTCGTGGACATCACCGACCGGCACCGCGCCCGGCAGCGTCTGGCCCTCCTGGACCGGGCCGGCCGGCACATCGGCCGCAGCCTGGACATCGCCCGGACCGCACAGGAACTCGCCGAGGTGGTGGTCCCCGGTTTCGCCGACGCCGTAGCCGTGGACCTCCTGGAGTCGGTGCTGCGGGGGGCCGAGCCCGTGGTGGGGGGAGCGGCGCGGCCGGACGGGGCGATGGTGCTGCGCAGGGCCGGCCGGCGGGCGGCGGACGGCCCGCGGCCGGACGGGGAGACGGAGTCCGGCCCCGCTGCCGTCGTGGCCCACCGAGCCGGTTCCCCCGCTGTCCGCTCTCTGGTCACCGGGCGGGCCTGGTGGGCTGAGCGGCTCTGGCCGGACGCCGCGGACTGGAGCCGGGACCTCCCCCTGCTGGGCGCCGCGCCGGGGGCCGGCGGGGAGCCGGCGAGCGTGCTGATCGTGCCCGTGCGGGCCCGTGGCGCCACCCTGGGTGTGGCCACGTTCCTGCGCCGCGCCACGCAGGAGCCCTTCTGCGAGGACGACGTGACGCTGGCCGAGGACCTCGTCTCGCGCGCCGGCGTCTGCGTGGACAACGCCCGCCGTTACACCCGCGAGCGGGACGCCGCCCTGGTGCTGCAGCGCAGCCTGCTCCCGCACCGGCTGCCCGAACAGGAGGCGGTCGAGGTGGCCGCCTGCTACCGGCCGGCGGACGAGCTGACCGGCCTCGGCGGCGACTGGTACGACCTCATCCCGCTCTCGGGGGCCCGCGTGGCCCTCGTGGTGGGCGAGGTGCAGGGGCACGGCATCGACGCCGCCGCGGCCATGGGCCGGCTGCGCACCGCCGTCCGCACCCTCGCCGCGCTGGAACTGCCGCCCGACGAGGTCCTCGCCCACCTCGACGACCAGGTGGCGCGCACGGCGCAGGAGGACGCGGGAGGGGACGCGGGAGAGGACGCGGCGGCCGCGGCGGAGGGCGGGGCGCGGGCCGTGGAGGCCGGGTGTCTGTACGTGGTGTACGACCCCGTCGACGGGCGGTGCGTGATGGCCGCCGCCGGGCACCCCGCCCCGGCGGTCGCGCTGCCCGACGGCACGACCGCGTTCGTCGACCTGCCGCAGGGGCCGCCGCTCGGGGCGGGCGGGCCGCCCTTCGAGTCGGCCGAGCTGCTGCTGCCGGAGGGCAGCACGCTGGCGCTGCACACGGACGGACTGCTGGCCCACGGCGGACGGGAGACGCCGGACGCCGCCCGGGAGCAGCTGGTGCGGGCCCTGAAGGCGCAGGCGGAGTCGCTCGACCTGCGCTGCCGGACGGTGGTCGACCTGCTGGTCCCGGACCACCCGCACGACGACGTGGCCCTGCTGATGGCCCGTACCCGGCGGCTGCCCCCGGACCGGGTCGCACAGTGGGAACTGCCCGCCGATCCGGCGGCGGTCGCAAAGGCCCGCAAGGCCGCGGCCCGCCGGCTCGCGGAGTGGGACCTCGCGGAGCTGTCGTTCACCACCGAGCTGGTCGTCAGCGAGCTGGTCACCAATGCCATCCGGTACGCCGACGGTCCGATCCGGCTGCGCCTGATCCGCGAGCGCACCCTGGTCTGCGAGGTGCACGACGGCGGCGCCACCGCTCCCCATCTGCGCCACCCCCGCACCACCGACGAGGGCGGTCGCGGCCTGCTGCTGGTCTCCCAGATGACCCGGCGCTGGGGCACGCGCTTCCTCCCCGACGGAAAGATCATCTGGGCCGAGCAGTCGCTCTCCGGCCCCGGCGTCTGACACGTCCTCCGCCACACCCCGCCTTCCGGCCACACCGTGCGAAAATAACCCAAATATCGGCAGATGGGGCGTTGCCATGGACGACACGGTGATCGACTACACGGCGGTGTTCCAGTCCCTGCCCGGCATGGTGGCGCTGCTGACCCCGGCCCTGGTGTACGCCGACGCCAACGAGGAGTTCCTGCGCATGTCCGGCCGTCGGCGCGAGCAGGTGGTCGGCCGTCACCTCTTCGAGGTCTTCCCCGACAACCCGCACGACCCCGCCGCCAGCGGCATGCGCAACCTGGAGGCCTCGCTGCACCGGGTGCTGGCGACCGGCGAACGCGACGCGATGGCCCTGCAGCGCTACGACGTGGAGTCGCCGGACCGGCCCGGCGAGTGGGAGGAGCGGTACTGGAGTCCCGTCAACGCGCCCGTGCTCGGCGAGGACGGCTCGGTGGTGCTGCTGGTGCACCGGGTCGAGGAGGTCACCGAGCTGATCCGGGCCCGGGGCGGCCGCACGGGGGGCCCCGACGGGAACCGGTCCCAGGTGCTGGAGGCCGAGCTGTACACCCGTGCGCGCGAACTCCAGGAACTGAACGAGCGCCTGCGGCTGGCGCACACCCGCGAACGCGAGGTGGCACTGGCTCTCCAGAAGGCGATGCTGCCCGCCCGCCGGCAGGTCGGTCGCCACCGGTCGGCGGTCCGCTACCGTCCCGCGGCCGGCGCGCTCAACGTCTGCGGCGACTGGTACGACCTCGTCGACCTGGTCGGCGGCAACCGGATCGGAGTGTCGGTGGGCGACGTCGTCGGGCACGGGCTGGCGGCCGCGGGCGTGATGGGACAGCTGCGCAGCGCGCTCAGTGCCGCCTCCCGGGTCGCGTCGGGTCCCGCCCAGGCGCTGGACGTGCTCGGCCGCTACGCCCACGTCGTGGACGGCGCCGAGTCGGCGACGGCGGTGACGACGTTCATCGACTGCGACGAGCACACCATCACCTACAGCAGCGCGGGCCATCTCCCGCCGGTGCTGGTGCACCCCGGCGGCCGCGTGGAGTTCCTCGACCGGGCGACCGATCCCCCGCTCGACGCCCGCCCCGCCCCCCGGCCCCGGCCGCAGGCGTCCACCGCCTACGCGCCGGGCGCACTGCTGGCGCTGTACACCGACGGCCTGGTGGAACGACGGCGCGAGGACATCGACACCGGTCTCGCCCGGCTCGCCGACTCCATGACCCGCCACCGGCACGCCGACCCCGAGGAGCTCGCCGACGCCGTCCTGCTGGAGCTGCTGCCGCCCGGGGGCGCCACCGACGACACGGCCCTCGTCATAGTCCGGCTGTGACGGCCAACAGCGTTGTGCCGCGCGGCTCGTGACGTCGGTGCGCGCGGGTTACGGCCGTGCGCAGCCCCGCCTAGACTTGCACCCCACACCATGCCGGTTGACCTGCTGGGACACGGCGGTTGAGCCGATCCGCCGGATTGAGGAGCCACCCGTTGTTCTACTACCTCCTGAAGTACGTGGTGCTGGGACCGCTCCTGCGCCTGCTGTTCCGGCCCCGTATCGAGGGGCTCGAGCACGTGCCGGCGTCGGGAGCCGCGATCATCGCGGGCAACCACCTGTCGTTCTCGGACCACTTCCTGATGCCCGCGATCCTCAAGCGGCGCATCACGTTCCTCGCGAAGGCCGAGTACTTCACGGGCTCCGGGGTGAAGGGCCGGCTGACCGCGGCGTTCTTCCGCAGTGCGGGGCAGATCCCGGTCGACCGCTCCGGCAAGGACGCGGGTCAGGCCGCCATCCGTGAGGGCCTCGGCGTCCTGGGCGAGGACGAGCTGCTCGGCATCTACCCGGAGGGCACCCGCTCGCACGACGGCCGCCTCTACAAGGGCAAGGTCGGTGTCGCGGTGATGGCCCTGAAGGCCGGGGTGCCCGTCGTGCCCTGCGCGATGATCGGCACGTTCGAGGCGCAGCCGCCCGGCAAGAAGATCCCGAACATCCGCCCCGTGACGATCCGCTTCGGCGAGCCCCTCGACTTCTCCCGCTACGCCGGCATGGAGGGCGAGAAAGCGGTCCTGCGCGCCATCACGGACGAGATCATGTACGCGATCCTGACGCTGTCGGGGCAGGAGTACGTCGACCGGTACGCGGCCGAGGTCAAGGCGGAGGAAGCGGCGGCGGCGAAGGAGAAGGCGCGCAGGTTCCGCCGGCTGCCGACACGTTGACACCGGCGGGACGGTACGGCGGTACGGGTGAGGGGCGGCCGGGATGATCCGGCCGCCCCTCACCGTCACTGCCGTGTCAGCCGCTACGACGGAGCCGTCGCGGCCCTCACGGCCGAGCCGTCGTGGAGCCTACGGCTTGGGCGTGGCGTGCGGGGCGCAGGTCACGTCCGCGGTGTCCAGCTCGCCCGTGAGGAGGTAGGTGTCCACCCGGGTGTTGATGCAGGAGTTGGCCAGGCTGGTGACACCGTGGGAGCCCGCGTCCTTCTCGGTGATCAGGCGGGAGCCCTTGAAGCGCCGGTGCAGTTCGACGGCGCCCTCGTAGGGGGTGGCCGCGTCCCGCTCGGACTGCACGATGAGCACCGGCGGAAGGCCCTTGTGGGTCTTGACGTCCACCGGGGTCTGCTGCTTGACCGGCCAGGTGGCGCACGGCAGGTTCATCCAGGCGTTGGCCCAGGTCATGAACGGGTGGTCCTTGTGCAGGCGCGTGTTGTCGCGGTCCCACTTGGTCCAGCTGGTGGGCCACTTGGCGTCGGTGCACTCGACGGCCGTGTAGACGGCGTTGCCGTTCTCGGAGGCGGCGTTGCCGGCCGTGTCCGACAGGTCGGGGGCGGCGGCGTCGACGAGGGCCTGGGTGTCACCGGCGACGTACTTGCTGAAGACGGTGGCGACCGGGACCCAGGAGGAGTCGTAGTACGGGGCGCTCTGGAAGAAGGAGATCAGCTCGGCGGGGCCGACGACGCCGCCGAGGGGGCTCTTCTTGGCCGTGGCGCGCAGGTCGAGCCACTTGTCCTGGACGGCGGCACGGGTGGTGCCGAGGTGGAAGGTCGCGTCGTTGGCGGCGACCCAGTCCTGCCAGTCCTTCCAGCGGCCCTCGAAGGCGACGTCCTGGTCGAGGTTGGCCTCGTACCAGATCTTCTCCCGCGAGGGGTTCACCACGCTGTCGACGACCATGCGGCGCACGTGCCCCGGGAACAGGGTGCCGTAGACGGCGCCGAGGTAGGTGCCGTAGGAGACGCCGAGGAAGTTCAGCTTCTTCTCGCCGAGGGCGGCGCGGATGACGTCGAGGTCGCGCACGGTGTTCGGCGTGGTCATGTACGGCAGCATGTCGCCGCTGCGCTCGTAGCAGCCCTCGGCGTACTCGCGGGCGAGCTTCCGCTGGGCGCGCTTGTCGGCCTCGGTGTCCGGGACGGGGTCGGCCTTGGGCGCCTTGACGAACTCCTGCGGGTCGACGCAGGAGATGGGCGCGGAGTGGCCGACGCCGCGCGGGTCGAAGCCCACGAAGTCGTAGGCCTTGGCGATGTTGGCCCAGACCGGGGCCTTGGTGGTGACCCGGCGCGGGAAGCGCAGGCCGGAGCCGCCGGGCCCGCCGGGGTTGTAGACGAGGGCGCCCTGGCGCTCCTGCTCGGTCCCGGTGTTGCCGATGCGGTCGACGGCGATCTTGATCTGCTTGCCGTCGGGCCTGGCGTAGTCGAGCGGCACGGTCACGTAGCCGCACTGGATGGGCTTCTCCAGCCCCCAGTCGGCGGGACAGTCCTGCCAGTCGATGCCGGCCTTCGCGGCCCGCTCCGCGGCGATCGCGGCGCCGCGCATCTCGCGGTCCTGCCCCGGCCGGGAGCTGGTCGCGTTCGCGGTCGGCGCCATGACCGCGCCGGCCACCAGCGTCGCGGCGACGAGTGCGCCGGCCGAGCCGAGCGCCGCCGTCCGTCCGGTCGGTCGTATGTCCCTCAAGTGGACCCTCCCCGTATCTCAGTTCGTCTTCTCAGAACGTCAGTACGGGATCCTTGCCGCTGTGAGGTACCTGAGAACAGGTGTCGTTGACCTTCTTTGCCAATCCGATAACCGGAGAGACACGTCCCGCTCACCGGATGAACGCCGCCGTCAGGTGAGGGACTTGAGGGCCGCGTCCAGGACGCGTCGCAGTCGAAGGCCGTCCGGCGCGACCGCGGTCACCAGAGCGGCGGGCCCGGCCAACGGCACGAGTGTGGCACTGTCGCCCAGCATCCGGGCGGAGACCGGATCGTCGGCGAACTCCGGTCTCACGACGACCAATTGGCCGACGGCGCGATGTCCTGCGAGGACGGCGGGTCCGTCCCAGCCGCCGGGGGCTCCCGGCCCGCAGGCCAGTTCCTGGACGAGGACGGCACGCCCGCCGACCCGGACGGCGAGCCGGCTGGTGAGCCGGCCGGGCTCCTCGCCGACCCGGCCGAGCACCTGTTCCTCGCGCAGGACGAGCCGGGCGCCCGGGGCGAGGTCGGCGCGGGTGGTGACGTACAGGTCACTGCCCCGCGCGGAGATCAACGGCTCCGGGAGCCAGTGCAGTTCGCCGCCGTCGGCGATGTCCAGCCGTACCGTGTAACGGGCCTCGTCCTCGACCTGGCCGGGCAGGGCGATGGTGGCGGCGGCCGAGCCGACGCGCAGCCGGGCATCGCTCCCGACCTCCGCCGTGACGGCGAAGCGGTCGCCGCCGAGCGGTCCGCTCATCGCGCCGACCAGCACGACGCGGGCCTCGCCGGCCTCGCCGCGGGTCCGGCGCAGCGCGAGCGGCCCGTCGCTCTCCAGCACGGGCAGGGCGGTGCCGCCACGACCGTCCGCACGGGCCCGGATCCGCGCGGTGGCGTGCACACCGCTCATGTCAGGCCGTCCACGCGGCGAGCCGCTCCCGGACCCACGCGGCGACCTGCCGTACGCCGTCCTCGCTCCGCAACGACTGGAACACCACGGGCAGTTCGGCGCGCTGCGCCTTGGCGTCGGCGGCCATCCGGGTGAGGTCGGAGCCGACGTACGGCGCGAGGTCGGTCTTGTTGACGACGAGGAGGTCGGCGGTGGTGACGCCGGGTCCGCCCTTGCGGGGGATGTCGTCCCCTCCGGCGACGTCGATGACGAAGATCTGGGCGTCCACGAGCCCCTTGGAGAAGGTCGCGGTGAGGTTGTCCCCGCCGGACTCGACCAGGACGAGGTCCAGCGGCCCCACCTCGTCCTCCAGGTCCTCCACCGCTTCGAGGTTGGCGGAGATGTCGTCCCGGATCGCGGTGTGCGGGCAGGCCCCCGTCTCGACGGCCGTGATCCGCTCGGGCGGCAGCACGGCCTCCCGCAGCAGGAACTCGGCATCCTCGCGGGTGTAGATGTCGTTGGTGACGACCGCCAGGGAGAACTCGTCGCGCAGCGCCCGGCAGAGCGCGGCCACGGTGGCGGTCTTCCCCGACCCGACGGGCCCGCCGAGCCCGATCCGCAGCGCGCGACGGGCCCCGTCGGGCCGCCGGGCGTCGGCACTGACGGCGGCGGGACCGTGATGGGAGTGGTCGAGGTGCATGTACGGCTCCTTTTTCGACTGGCTGGGCTGCACGAGCCCCGTCCGGGGTGCCTCCCCGGGGGAGTGTGAGGACGGGGCCGTTCGGGCCGATGGGGGTCCGGGGGTCCGGGGGCGCAGCCCGGTGACGGGAAGGGAAGGGGCGGCGGGGGGCGAGGAACCTCAGGACGCGAACAACCGCACGCCCCACCCCGCATGCGCCTGCGCCCCGATCTCGAGCAACGGCGCGGACACCGCGGGCAGCACCCCCACCCCCTCGCCAGGCACCGCCATGCCCGCCGCCACCGCCCGGTCGACGAGCCCGTCCACCTCACGGGCCACCCGCGCCAGCACAGCCGTCGCCTCGAACGGATCGAGGCCCAGCAGCCGCACGACCGCCGAAGCCGGACCGCTCACGCTCTCGTACGCCGCGCAGTACGCCGCGTCCCGGGGCTCGAGCCCGGCCGCACGGGCCGTCAGCCCGAGCACCACCGGCTGGTGCGCCCCCTTGGGGAACTTCCTCGCCAACGCGTCCAGTTCGGCGTCGGGCCAGGTGGCACGCGCCGCCCGGAGCAACTGCCGGCCGAGTCGGCGGGCGGCCACCCGCAGCGCGGGCGACGGTGTCCGCGCGTCGGCGGCGGCGTCCAGTTCGCCGGGGTCGGCCCCGGCCGCCGCGGCCGCGGCCAGCGCCGCCGCCACCAGCCCGGCCGTGTGCAGCCGGCCCCGGCAGAAGTCCTCCAGGTCCGCCGCGCCGGTGATCCGGCCCGCCTTGACCGCTTCCTCGGCTCCGCCGGAGTGGGCGTGCCCGCCGGCGGGGAAGCGCCCGTCGGCGAGGACGAGAAGTGCCGCCCTGCTCATCGCGGGCTCATCAGAAGAGGAAGTAGCGCTGGGACATGGGCAGCTCGGTTGCCGGTGCCGCCTCGACCAGTTCGCCGTCGATGCGTACGGCGAAGCTGTCGGGGTCGACCTCGACCCGCGGCCGGGCGTCGTTCTCCCGCATGTCGGCCTTGGTGACGCCCCGCGTGGAGTCGATCGCGACGAACCTCTTGCCGAGTTGCAGGCGTTCCGGGAGCCCGTCCTCGATCGCCAGTGGTGCGACGAAGTTGAACGAGTTGGACGCCGGCGCCCGGCCGATCGCCCCGTACATGGGGCGCGGCAGGATCGGCTGCGGGGTGGGGATGGACGCGTTGGCGTCGCCCATCTGCGCGTACGCGATCTGCCCGCCCTTGATGACGAGGTGCGGCTTGACACCGAAGAACGCCGGTTCCCACAGGACGAGGTCGGCCAGCTTGCCGGTCTCGACGGAGCCGATCTCCCTCGCCAGCCCCTGCGCGAGCGCGGGATTGATCGTGTACTTGGCGACGTAGCGGCGTACGCGGTGGTTGTCGGCGCTGCCGTCCCCGGGCAGCGCGCCCCGGCGTCGCTTCATCACGTGCGCCGTCTGCCAGGTCCGCAGGACGACCTCGCCGACGCGGCCCATCGCCTGGCTGTCGGAGGAGATGATCGAGATGGCGCCGAGGTCGTGGAGGATGTCCTCCGCACCGATCGTGGAAGGCCTGATCCGGGACTCGGCGAAGGCGAGGTCCTCCGGCACCGCGGGGTTCAGGTGGTGGCAGACCATCAGCATGTCGAGGTGTTCCTCGGCGGTGTTGACGGTGTACGGCCGGGTCGGGTTCGTCGAACTCGGCAGCACGTGCGGCTCGGAGACGACGGTCATGATGTCGGGCGCGTGCCCGCCGCCCGCACCCTCGGTGTGGTACGCGTGGATGCCGCGGCCGGCGATCGCCGCGAGCGTGTCGCCCACGAATCCGGCCTCGTTCAGCGTGTCCGTGTGGATGGCGACCTGGATGCCGGTGCGGTCGGCGACCGTGAGGGAGGCGTCGATGACGGCCGGGGTGGAGCCCCAGTCCTCGTGCAGCTTCAGGCCCAGCGCGCCGCCCCGGATCTGGGAGAGCATCGCCTCGTGGGAGACGGTGTTGCCCTTGCCGAGGAAACCGACGTTGAGCGGATACTGCTCCATCGCCTCCAGCATGCGGGCCAGGTGCCAGGGGCCGGGCGTCACGGTGGTCGCCTTCGAACCCTCGGCCGGCCCGGTGCCGCCCCCGACCAGGGTGGTCACGCCCGCGGACAGCGCCTCGTCGGCGATCTGGGGGCAGATGAAGTGGACGTGCGCGTCGATCGCGCCGGCCGTGAGGATCCGTCCGTTGCCGGCGATGATCTCGGTCTCGGGCCCGATCACCAGGTCGGGGTGGACGCCGTCCATGGTGTCGGGGTTGCCGGCCTTGCCGATGCCGGTGATGCGCCCGTCGCGGATGCCGATGTCGGCCTTGACGATGCCCCAGTGGTCGACGACGACGGCCCCGGTGACGACGGTGTCCGGCGTGCCGTCCGCGCGTGTGGCGCGCGCCTGGCCCATGGACTCCCGGATGACCTTGCCACCGCCGAACACGGCCTCGTCACCGGCGAGGCCCGGCCCGCCGCAGCGGTCCTCCTCGATCTCGACGATCAGGTCGGTGTCGGCGAGCCGGATGCGGTCCCCGGTGGTCGGCCCGAACAGGTCGGCGTACGCGGCACGCGAGATCTCAGGCATCGAGGGCACCTCCGGTCTCCCCGCGCAGACCGGGCACGACCCTGGCGCCGGCGAGCGGTACGAGTTCGACGTCGACGGGGATGCCGGGTTCGAAGCGCACGGCGGTGCCGGCGGCGACGTTCAGCCGCTTGCCGCGCGCGGCGGCGCGGTCGAACTCCAGTCCGGGGTTCGCCTCGGCGAAGTGGTAGTGGGAGCCGACCTGGACGGGCCGGTCGGCGGCGTTGAGGACGGTGAGCCGGGTGATCTCGCGGCCCGCGTTGTAGACGATCGGGCCGGACGCGAACAGGATCTCGCCGGGAATCATCGAGGCCCCCCTCAGACGATCGGGTCGTGGACGGTGACGAGCTTGGTGCCGTCCGGGAAGGTCGCCTCGACCTGCACGTCGTGGATCATCTCGGGGATGCCCTCCATGACGTCGTCACGGGTGAGCAGCCTGCGGCCGGAGGCCATCAGCTCGGCGACGGTACGGCCGTCCCGCGCCCCCTCGAGGATGTGTGCGGTGATCAGGGCGACGGCCTCGGGGTGGTTGAGCCTGAGTCCCCGGGCCCTGCGCTTCTCGGCGACGTCGGCAGCCACATGGATGAGCAGTCTCTCCTGCTCGTGCGGGGTCAGTTGCACGTCCCACCTCACCTCCTCGCTCCGGACCGTGCGGGGTCCGGTTGCCGCGGCCATCGGGCAAAGTGCCTGGTGGCGTGGAGGGGCAGGCTAATGGGACCGCGTTTCGAGGACGTTAACCGAGCCGTGATCCGCGCGCCCGGTGCGCGGCCGGGTGCACCTCGGGTCCGCGGGGCCGGCGTGGCTGCGGTCCGTGGGTCCGGTCAGCACGTGCGGTGCGCGTGTCTAGTGCTGTGACCGGAAAGGTTCACCGGCTCGCGACGCCCGGCACGCCACCTCGCGGCGTTGTCGCACGACCCGAGTACATCCAGTACGCGGGTCATGCTCCGCCTTGCGAGGCACCGCACCGGACGCCGCGAGCTTTCCGGCAAACCTTTCCGGTCACAGCACTAGGAGGCATCGGGCCCGCGGTGTTCCGCCGCGATCCCGAACCGCTGCCGCTCGCGGGAGGCGGACGCCGCGTCGCGGACGGCCGGGACCGAGCCGATCACCCGCTCCCCGGCCGGGGCGTCGGGCGCGTCCAGCGCGTCGAGCCGCTCCAGGTCGGAGGCGGAGACGAGGGCGACGAGGGGCTTGCCGTGCCGCGTCACGACGACGCGCTCGCCGCCGTACACCACCCGGTTGATCAGGTCGGCGAGTTCAGCCCTGGCTTGTGTCACCGGAATCTCGTAGGCCATGAACCCATTCTAACGTGACGTACGTCCTGTACATTTTTTACCGATGCCGAAGGAGGGGGTTCCCATGGCCCGACCGCCCGCCCGCCACATCCCGGACGCGGGGTGAGCCGCCGATGCTTCCCGAGCTGCCGCCGCTGCCGGCGCTGACCCGCGCCGAGGCCGAGCTGATAGACCGTTACCTGGAGGTGGTCGACCTGGTCGGCCGCGTCAACCCCGCCCGGCGCGGCGACACGTACGGCGGACTGCGGGCCGCCCAGGCGCTGGTGAGCCGGGCGACCGCGCTGCGGGACGCGCTGACGCTGATGCACCAACGGGGCGAGAGCGAGCTGCACGCGCCCACGCTCGCGCGGGCGCTGCGCCTCCTCGACGGGGAGCGCCGCACGGCGCGCGTCACGGTGCCGCCGCTCTCCGACGGTTGACCCGCGTCCGTCCGGTCCGGGCGACGGGCGCGGAGCGCGTGACGTCCGGACCGGGACACAAACGGACCGAACGGCGTACCCCTGTTCGGCGTACCGATGGCCACTTTCCCCGACCCCTACAAGTTGCGCGGAGGACGGCCAAAGTGGGCGGAATCCGAGGTTCCCGTGCTGGTCGGAGGCCTGGTGGCACCTTGACATCTGATCGAACATCAGGATGTCCACCCGAACGGGCGAGTGGTGAGTAACCCCACAAATCCCCGGTTCCGTTGGGATTTTCGGACATCGGTGAGTCAAGATCCGTGACTGACGACAAGCCCCCGCCACAAGCGGCGGGGCGGTCCGGGCGGACGCCGAGTCCTGCCGCCACCCGGATGCCCGAGTCGACAGGAGTGCACCGGCAGGAGTGGAGGACCCGAGCAAGCCGGGTCGCCGGACCGGCCGTCCCCGACAGGGGAGGCGCCGGGCCGAGCAGCCCTTGGGGTGAAGCCGCAGCAGCGGCCGGGCAACTTCGCCAGCCCGAATCCGACAGGTCATCCTTCACAGGCGGCTGACGAAGGGTTGCGCATGACTGCGCTCAATCGTGTCCCGTCGCTCATGGCCCGGGCCGGTACGGCCTCGGCGTTCGCCATCGCCGCCGTCGGCGGCTCGATCGTGGTCCCGGGTGTGGCGTCCGACGCCGCTGCCGCCACCCCGGCGACGAAGGCACTTCAGATCGCTGCCTCCAAGAAGGGCTCGCCGTACCGGTACGGGGCCACCGGGCCGAACAGGTTCGACTGCTCCGGGCTGACGCTGTACTCGTTCAAGAAGGCCGGCAAGAAGCTGCCGCGCACGGCCGCGCAGCAGTACAACAAGACGCGCCACGTCTCCGCGGGCAGCCGCAAGGCAGGGGACCTGGTGTTCTTCCACTCGGGGTCGAACGTCTACCACGTCGGGATCTACGCCGGTAAGGGCAAGATCTGGCACTCCCCGAAGACCGGGGACGTGGTGAGGCTCCAGAAGATCTGGACCAAGAGCGTCTGGTACGGCCGGGTCAAGTGACCTCCCGGGGCGGTGGCGGCGTCCTGACGCGCCGCCACCGGCCCGGGATCCGCTCCCGGCCCTGGGGGCCTCCGAGGGGCGCGGCGGGGTCCGGGCCGCCCCGCAGGGGCACCGTGCGGGCCGGGACGGCCCCCGAGGGGCGTCGCGGGGGTCAGGGCGGCCTCGAGAGGCTCCATGGGGGCCCGGAGGGTCTCCAGGCCCCCGGAGGGGCACCGCGGAGCCCGAGCGGCCCCCGAGGCCCGTCAGAGGTCCTGCGGCCCCGCCGCCGTCGCCGGCGCCACCTTGCCGGCGGGCTCGCCGGGGACCGTCCAGGGCAGTTCGATGAAGACGGTCTTGCCGCCCTCGCGGGTGGGGCGGACCCGGAGCCTGCCGCCGCGCTCCGCGGTCAGCCATCTGATGATCACCATGCCTCGGCCGTTGTCCTGCTGGACGGCGGCCGGCAGCCGTTGGGGGAAGCGCGGATGGCTGTCGGTGACGCCGACGTACAGCCGCTCGTCGCGGTCGAGGACGAGGTCCACGGTGAAGGTGGGCGACTGCCCGAAGGTGTGCTGTACGGCGTTGGTGGCCAGCTCGGAGACGATCAGGCGGACGGTGTCGGCCAGCTCCGCGGTGGCCGGGAGGCCCCACTGCGCGAGGGTGTCGAGCACGTGGGTGCGGGCAGTGGACACCGAGGCGGGATCGCTCGGCAGAGTGACGGATGCTTCCAGGTGGTCTGCCATGGCGACGTCGTCCCTTTCCCACGGGACCGGAGCCCGACACGGTGCGGATGGTTCGAGTACGGTCCCGGACTGGTGCTTCGTCGCCAGAGTGCCATCAACATGCCGGTCACGGGTGGCGATCCACCAAGATGTGCATATATCTGTCGCTCGATGCGGTGAACTCTGCTACCGCGGAGCGTATGCGGACGGCCCGGAGGGAGTGACGAGGTCCCGTGCAGCACGGTCCCGCGGTGCGCCGCCGGAAGCTGGGCGCCGAACTGCGGGCGCTGCGCTCCCGTGCGGGCCTCACCAGTGGCGAGGCGGCCCGGCTGGTGGGCTGGCACCAGTCGAAGGTGAGCCGGATCGAGACCGGCACCAGCGGTACGAAACCGGCCGACGTGCGGTTGCTCCTCGACGCCTACGACGTGGACGACGCGCAACTGCGGGAGCTGATGCTGGCGTTGGCCGGCCCGGCCGAGGGTGACGGCCGCGAGCACTGGTGGCACGCCTATCGCGGGGTCCTGCCGCCCACCTACCGGGACTTCATCAGTCTGGAGTCGCAGGCGAGCGCGATGCGCACCCTGGAGACCACCGTCGTGCCGGGGCTGTTGCAGACTCCCGCGTACGCCCGTGCGGTGACCCGGGCCGCGGTGGAGGGCCTCACCGAGGACCGGCTGGACGCGCTGGTGGAGGTGCGGCTGGCCAGGCAGGGCGTGCTGCGGGCCCGGCCGCCGCTGGAGCTGGACGCGGTGCTCGACGAGGCGGTGCTGCGGCGGGAGGTGGGCGGTCCCGAGGTCATGGCCCGGCAGCTGGAGCGGCTGGTGGAGGCGGCCCGGCTGCCCCAGGTCAGGCTCCAGGTGCTGCCGTTCAGCGCCGGGGCGCACATCGGCGTCACCGGCCCTTTCGTCATCTTCTCGTTTTCGAGCGCTTCCGATCTGGATGTGGTCGTTCTCGACCACTTGACGAGTAGCGTCCATCTCGAACGGAAAGAAGACCTCCAGGCCTACACCGAGGCCTTCAACGCCCTTCGGGCGCACGCTCTTTCGCCCGGGGACTCACTGGACTACCTCGCCGCGACAGGTGACGGCGCGTAAGGAGGCACCATGACCGCACTGCCTCGGAACGTACCTTCCAGCACCGATCCGCCAGGCCTCCCCCACCCGCAGGCTCTGCGGTGGCTGCGCAGCAGCTACAGCACGGGGGCCAACAACTGCGTGGAGACGGCCCGCCCGGACCGCGGACCGTGGGCCGGCCTGCTCGCCGTACGCGACTCCAAGGATCCGGCCGGGCCCGCCCTGCTCTTCTCCCCCGGGAGCTGGACGGACTTCACCGCCGCGTTCCGCTGATCCCGGCCCGCCGGCCGGCCACCGTCTCCCGGCTCACGGCCGCGTCGCGCCGGCTCACGGCCGCGTCGCGCCGATCACCCGTACGGCGCGTTCGATCTGCTCCTCGCGAAGGTCCGCGCGGGCGGTCAGCCTCAGGCGTGAGACGCCGTCGGGCACGGAAGGAGGACGGAAGCAGCCCACGGCCAGGCCTGCCGCCCGGCAGTCCGCCGCCCAGCGCACGGCCGCTTCCGGGGACGGAGCCCGCACGGAGACGACCGCGGCGTCCGGACGCACCGCTTCCAGACCCGCGGCCGTCAGGCGCGCGTGCAGCTCACCCGCCACCGCACGCGCGCGTGCCGCACGTTCCGGCTCACGCCGCAGCAGCGTCAGGGCCGCCAGGGCCGCGCCCGCCGCCGCCGGGGCGAGGCCGGTGTCGAAGATGAAGGTCCGGGCGGCGTTGACCAGATGGTCGATCACGCGCGCGGGTCCGAGCACGGCGCCGCCCTGGCTGCCCAGCGACTTGGACAGCGTGACCGTGACCACGACGTCCTCCGCCCCCGCCAGTCCCGCCGCGTGCGGCGCGCCACGGCCGCCCGCGCCGAGGACACCGAGACCGTGGGCGTCGTCGACGACCAGCCCGGCACCGTGCTCCCGGCAGGCGTCGGCGAGGGCGGCCAGCGGGGCCGCGTCGCCGTCGACGGAGAAGACCGTGTCGGAGACCGCCAGGGCCGGGCCGCCGCGCGTGCCCAGCGCCTTGCGCACGGCGTCGGGGTCGGCGTGCGCGACGACCTGCGTCGTGCCGCGGGCCAGCCGGCAGCCGTCGATGAGCGAGGCGTGGTTGCCCGCGTCGGAGACGATCAGGGAGCCGTGCGGGGCCAGCGCGGTGACCGCGGCGAGGTTGGCGGCGTAACCGGAGGAGAAGACCAGGGCCGCCTCGAAGCCGCAGAAGTCGGCCAGCTCCCGCTCCAGTTCGGCATGCAGTTCGGTGGTGCCGGTGACGAGCCGGGAGCCGGTCGCGCCGCCGCCCCAGGTCCGTGCGGCCCGCGCCGCGCCCTCGGTGATCCCGGGGTGGCGGGCCAGGCCCAGGTAGTCGTTGCTCGCGAGGTCCAGGAGCGGCGAGTCGGCCGGACGGGGACGCAGGGTCCGTACGAGTCCGGCGGTGCGGCGCGCCTGCGCCCGCTCGTCGATCCAGCCGAACGCCATGGCTCGTCCTCCGGGGGATTTGTAGGCAGTGGACAGACACTAGCCGTACGTCGCGTATCCCATGGTGTGGCAATACCCACACCTCGAATGCCCTTCGTTGTACGAACTCTCCCTGGCCCGCGCACGGGTCGGTAAGACAGGATCGGCTCTCATGGACCTGCTGAACACGCTGGTGGACAAGGGGCTTCGGCGCGAGCTGCCGACCCGCGAAGAGGCGCTGGCCGTGCTGGCCACGTCCGACGACGACCTGCTCGACGTGGTGGCCGCGGCCGGAAGGGTGCGCCGTCACTGGTTCGGGCGACGGGTGAAACTCAACTACCTCGTCAACCTGAAGTCGGGCCTGTGCCCGGAGGACTGCTCCTACTGTTCCCAGCGGCTCGGCTCCACGGCCGGGATCCTCAAGTACACCTGGCTCAAGCCCGACGAGGCCTCGCGGGCCGCCGCCGCGGGGCTGGCCGGGGGCGCCAAGCGGGTCTGCCTGGTGGCGTCCGGGCGGGGTCCGACCGACCGGGACGTCGACCGGGTCTCCGAGACCATCAGGGCGATCAAGGACCAGAACGAGGGCGTCGAGGTGTGCGCCTGCCTGGGCCTGCTCTCCGACGGTCAGGCGGAGCGGCTGCGCGAGGCGGGCGCGGACGCCTACAACCACAACCTGAACACGTCCGAGGAGACGTACGCGGACATCACGACCACGCACACGTACGCCGACCGGGTGGACACGGTGCAGAAGGCCCACGCGGCCGGTCTGTCGGCGTGCTCGGGTCTGATCGCCGGCATGGGCGAGTCGGACGAGGACCTGGTCGACGTCGTCTTCTCGCTGCGCGAACTGGACCCCGACTCCGTCCCGGTGAACTTCCTGATCCCGGTCGAGGGCACCCCGCTGGCCAAGGAGTGGAACCTCACCCCGCAGCGCTGTCTGCGCATCCTGGCCATGGTGCGGTTCGTCTGCCCGGACGTGGAGGTGCGCATCGCGGGCGGCCGTGAGGTCCACCTGCGCACGATGCAGCCGCTCGCCCTGCACCTGGCCAACTCGATCTTCCTCGGCGACTACCTCACCACCGAGGGCCAGGCCGGCAAGGCGGACCTCGACATGATCGCGGACGCCGGGTTCGAGGTGGAGGGCGCGGGCGAGGTGACGCTGCCGGAGCACCGGGCCGGCGGCGGCTGCGGTGCGCACGGGGCCGGCGGCTGCGGGTCCTTCGAGGACGCCGGCGGTTGCGCCGGGCACGGGGACGGCGGTGTCTGCGGGTCGCACGAAGGCGGCGGTGTCCGCGGTTCGGCTTCCGCCCCGCAGGCGAACGAGGCCCGTACGGACCTGGTCGCCGTCCGCCGCCGGGGCGCCGGGACGGACCTCGCACCCAATGCCTGAGCGGGACGTGTCCGAGCTGCTGGACCTCGACCGGCGGCACGTGTGGCATCCGTACGGTCCGATGCCGGGCCGGGTGGACCCGCTCGTCGTGGAGTCGGCGAGCGGGGTCCGGCTGCGGCTCGCCGACGGCTCCGGCGAGCTGGTCGACGGCATGTCCTCCTGGTGGTCGGCGATCCACGGGTACCGCCACCCGGTGCTCGACGAGGCGGCGCGGGCCCAGCTCGGGCGGATGAGCCACGTGATGTTCGGCGGGCTCACCCACGAGCCCGCCGTACGGCTGGCGAAGCTGCTCGTCGACATGTCGCCCGAGGGGCTCGAGCACGTGTTCCTCTCCGACTCGGGGTCGGTGTCGGTCGAGGTCGCGGTGAAGATGTGCCTCCAGTACTGGCGCTCGCTGGGCCGCCCCCACAAGCAGCGGCTGCTGACCTGGCGCGGCGGCTACCACGGGGACACCTGGCAGCCGATGTCCGTGTGCGACCCCGAGGGCGGGATGCACGACCTGTGGACCGGGGTCCTGCCCCGGCAGGTCTTCGTCGGCCCGCCGCCCACCGAGTACGACGAGACGTACGCGGGTGAGCTGCGCGCGGCGATCGGGCGGCACGCCGACGAGCTGGCCGCGGTGATCGTGGAGCCGGTGGTGCAGGGCGCGGGCGGGATGCGGTTCCACTCCCCCGCGTACCTGACGGTGCTGCGCGAGGCGTGCGACGAGCACGGCGTGCTGCTGGTGTTCGACGAGATCGCCACCGGATTCGGCCGCACGGGCGCGCTGTTCGCCGCCGGGCACGCCGGGGTGACCCCCGATGTGATGTGCGTCGGCAAGGCGATGACCGGCGGTTATCTGACGATGGCCGCGACGCTGTGCACGGCCCGGGTCGCCGACGGCATCTCGCGGGGCGAGGTGCCGGTGCTGGCCCACGGTCCGACGTTCATGGGCAATCCGCTGGCCGCGGCGGTCGCCTGCGCCTCGATCGAGCTGCTCCTCGGGCAGGACTGGCTCGCGGAGGTCCGGCGGATCGGGACGGGGCTGCGGGAGGGACTGGCCGCGGCCGCGGACCTGCCGGGCGTGAAGGACGTACGGGTGCTCGGTGCCATCGGGGTCGTCCAGCTCGACCACGACGTGGACATGAAGGCCGCCACGCGGGCAGCCGTGCGCGAGGGTGTCTGGCTGCGGCCGTTCCGCGACCTCGTCTACACGATGCCGCCGTACGTCACCGGCGACGAGGACCTGGCGCGGATCGCGCGGGCCGTGTGCGCGGCGGCGCGGGAGGGATGACCATGCCGATCCTGGTGATCACGGGGACGGGCACGGAGGTCGGCAAGACGGTCACGACCGCCGCCGTCGCCGCGGCCGCGCTCGCGGCGGGCCGCTCGGTGGCCGTCCTGAAGGCCGCCCAGACCGGCGTACGGCCGGACGAGCGCGGTGACGCGGACGAGGTGGCGCGGCTGGCGGGTGACGTCACGACCGCCGAACTGGCCCGCTATCCGGAGCCGTTGGCGCCGGCGACGGCGGCCCTCCGGGCCGGGATGGTGCCCGTGCGGCCGCGTGAGGTCGCCGACGCGGCGGCCGGGCTGGCCACCGAGCACGACCTGGTCCTCGTCGAGGGGGCCGGCGGGCTCCTGGTGCGGTTCGACGAGGCGGGCGGCACGCTGGCCGACGCAGCGGAGCTGCTGCGGGCGCCGGTGCTGGTGGTGGCGTCGGCGGGGCTGGGCACGCTGAACACGACCGACCTGACGGCCCGTGAACTGCGGTTGCGGGGACTTGAGCTGCTCGGGGTGGTGATCGGCTCCTGGCCCGACTCGCCCGACCTGGCGACGCGGTGCAACGTCACCGACCTGCCGGACGTCGCCGGCGCCCCGCTGCTCGGCGCGCTGCCCGCCGGTTCGGGGTCGCTCGCCCCGGCCGACTTCCGTGCGGCGGCGCCCGGCTGGCTGGCGTCCCGGCTGGACGGGACGTGGGAGGCGGAGGCCTTCCGCAGCCGGACGCGACCGGAGCCCTGGAGCCGGTCCCCGGTCTCGCGAGGGGACCGGTCCGCTTCTTCGGCTCCTTCGGCTCCCTAGCCGAGGAAGCCGAGCAGTTCGACGCGGAAGCGGGGGCGCGACGGGCCTGTACGGGGGAGAATCCCGGTAGGCCCGTCCTGCCCGGGAGGTCGCCATGGCGATACGGTCCACCGGCTCCGGCAAGGTGCCCGGCGATCCCGTCCACCACCCGCTGTTCGCACGCTGCTACGCCCGGTTGAGCGTGACCGCGGAGACGCACGGGGGCCTGGCCGCGCTGCGCGGCCGGCTGCTCGCCGGGCTCTCCGGCCGCGTCATCGAGATCGGCGCGGGCAACGGCCTGAACTTCGCGCACTACCCGAGTACGGTCTCGGAGGTCGTGGCGATCGAACCGGAGCGGCTCCTGCACGCGCTGGCGGTGCGGGCCGCGCTGCGGGCCGAGGTGCCGGTGGATGTCGTACCGGGCGCGGCCGAGGCCCTGCCGGTCAGGAGCGAGGCCTTCGACGCGGCGGTGCTCTCGCTGGTCCTGTGCAGCGTGCGGGACCTGCCGCGGGCCCTCGCCGAGGTACGGCGGGTGCTGCGGCCCGGTGGCGAGGTGCGGTTCCTGGAGCACGGCACGGGCGGCGGCCCGGCCATGACCTTCACCCAGCGCACGCTGGACCGGACGGTGTGGCCACTCCTCAGCGGCGGCTGCCACCTCTCCCGCGATCCGGTCGGGGCACTGCGCGACGCCGGGTTCGAACTCGGCCCGTACCGGCGTCTGCTGGTCCCGGAGAACGGACCGGCGCTGCCCCCGTCGTACTGCAGACTGGGCACGGCCTGGCGGCCGGTCACCGACGGGGCGCCTCGCTAGTGCTGTCCGGGCAGCGCGTTCAGGGAGCCGGCGAGGCTCCTCACAGGCTCCAGCGGCGCAGTTCCCGCGCGATGTCGTGAACCGACGCCTCGCCGGTCTTGGCCAGGCGGGCCAGGTCGCGGACCTGTTCGGGGGAGGTCACGACCTTCGCCCCGCTCGCCACCAGGTAGGCGTAGGCGACGGCGCACGCGAAGAGGGCGTTCGAGCGCTCCAGGGCGGGGACGTGCAGGAGGAGTTGCAGCAGTGCCGCCGCGCGGGCGTGCGGCGAGTCGTAGACGGGGACGTCGAAGATCCGGGCGTCGTGGCGCGCCACCGCCGCCACCAGGGCACCCCAGTCGGTGACCTGGGGGTCTCCGGGTGTCTTCTGCTCGGCGATCATCAGGAGCCAGGCGAGGTCGATCGTGAGGTCGCTCAAGGGGTCAGCGGCGGCCTTCGTGGGTGCCGCCCTCGCGGAGCGTGCCGAACTCCTCCGCGAAGACGTTCTCGTACCGCTTCATGAAGTCGGCGGCGGCCTCGACGAACGTGTGGCCCGCCTCGCCGGTGTCCTGCCTGACCAGTTCCTCGATGTAGCGGTTGACGCTCATGCCGCGCGCGGTGGCGCGTTCACGGGCGGCCCTGGCCGTGCCCTCGTCGACGCGCACGTTCAGCTGGGTCTTCGCCATACCTCGAAGCTAGCGCCGATCCGCTAGCACCGGCAAGGGCGGACGGGAACCGAAAAGTGATACCGGGTGCACGCCCGGTCACACTACGCTCGGCCGGGACGTCGGCACGGCATGTCCACGCGAGCGAGGAGGCAGCCTTGTCCACACCTGCTGCGCAGCACGCCCCCGGTCTCTCCTCGGCCGGGGACCTCGCGGCCCGCGCCCGGGGACTGACGAAGGCGTACGGCTCGGGCGAGACGGCCGTGCTCGCCCTGGACGCGGTGGACGTGGACGTCGTCCGCGGGCGGTTCACCGCGGTCATGGGTCCGTCGGGCTCCGGGAAGTCCACGCTGATGCACTGCCTGGCCGGACTCGACACCGTGTCCGCCGGTCGGGTGTGGCTGGGCGGCACCGAGATCACGGGGCTGAGGGAACGGGAGCTGACCCGGCTCCGGCGGGACCGCATCGGGTTCATGTTCCAGTCGTTCAATCTGATCCCGACCCTGAACGCCGTCGAGAACATCACCCTGCCGATGGACATCGCCGGTCACAAGCCGGACCGGAAGTGGCTGGACCAGGTCGTCGACGCGCTCGGTCTGCGCGACCGCCTCGGGCACCGGCCGTCCCAGCTCTCCGGCGGCCAGCAGCAGCGCGTGGCCTGTGCCCGTGCCCTCGCCTCCCGCCCCGAGCTGATCTTCGCGGACGAGCCGACCGGCAACCTCGACTCGCGCGCCGGTCTGGAGGTCCTCGCGTTCCTGCGCCAGGCGGTGGACGACCTGGGTCAGACCGTCGTCATGGTCACCCACGACCCGGGCGCCGCCGCCCACTCCGACCTCGTGCTCTTCCTCGCGGACGGGCGGATCGTGGACGAGATCGAGCGGCCCACGGCCGAGGCGGTGCTGGAACGCATGAAACGGTTCGACCTGATCCGCTCCCAGTCCGGCGCCGCCCCCGAGGAGGACTGAGCAGGTGCTGAAGGCGACGCTGCGGAGCTTCCTCGCGCACAAGGGACGGCTGCTGCTGTCCGCCCTCGCCGTCGTGCTGTCCGTGGCCTTCGTCGCGGGCAGCCTGATCTTCTCCGACACGGTGACGCGGACCTTCGACCGCCTCTTCGCGTCCACGTCGGCCGACCTGACGGTGGAGCCGAGGGACGACCTGAAGGCCTCCGTGCCGACCGGCGCGGTGCAGACCGTGCCCGCCGCCCTCGCCGGCCGGGTGGCCGCCGTCGACGGGGTCGCCTCCGCGCACGCCGACGTGAGCGTGGAGAACATCACCGTCGTCGACGGCGGGAACGAGTCCGTCGGACCGACCAGTGGCGCACCCACCGTCGCGACCGACTGGTACCTCACCGACCGCAGCCCGGTGGAGCTGACCTCGGGCCGGGTCCCGCGGGGCGACGGCGAGGCCGTGCTCGACGCCGACACCGCCGGCAGGAAGGGTGTGCGGACCGGCGACACGCTGACCGTGATGGCTCAGCCGGGCTCGTTCCGGGTCGAGGTCGTCGGCATCGCCACCTTCAAGACCACCAACCCCGGTGCCGCCCTGGTCTTCCTCGCCCCGGAGGTCGCCGCGACCCGGCTGCTGGGCTCGGCGGACCTGGCCACGGGCATCTCCGTCCAGGCGGCGGCGGGGGTGGCCGACGCGGAGCTGAAACCCCGGGTCGCCGCCGCGCTCGGTGCCGGGCCCTACGACGTGCGGACGGCCGACGAGCAGGCGAAGTCGGCGGCGGCCGAACTGGGCGGTTTCCTCGACGTCGTCAAGTACGTGATGCTCGGATTCGCCGGGGTCGCCGTGCTGGTGGGCGTGTTCCTGATCGTGAACACGTTCTCGATGCTGATCGCCCAGCGCACCCGGGAACTGGGCCTGCTGCGCGCCCTGGGCGCCGACCGCCGCCAGGTACGGCGCTCCGTCCTCACCGAGGCCGTGCTGCTCGGCCTGGTCGGCTCGACGCTGGGTCTCGCGGCCGGCATCGGACTGGCGGCGGGGCTGATCCGGCTCATGAGCGCCTTCGGCATGAACCTCAGCACCGCCGAGATGGTCGTCGGCTGGGCCACCCCCCTCTCGGCGTACGCCGTGGGCGTCGGCGTCACCTTCGCGGCCGCCTGCCTCCCGGCCCGCCGCGCGGCCGCGGTGTCGCCGATGGCGGCCCTGGCGGACGGGGACGTGGCCGGCGTGGACCGGCCGTTGAAGGCGCGTGCGGTGGTCGGGGCCGTCGTAGGCGTCCTGGGCGCGGCCGCCCTGGTGGGCTGCGCGACCGCGTCACGGACGGCGTCCGCGGCCTCCCTGCTGGGTCTCGGCGTCGTCCTCACCCTGATCGCCACGGTCGTCGCGGGTCCGCTGCTCGTCCGCCCGGTGATCCGGGTGCTCGGCGCGGCCTTCCCTGCCCTGTTCGGTTCGATCGGCCGGATGAGCCGGCGCAACGCCCTGCGCAATCCGCGCCGCACCGGCGCCACCGCGGCCGCGCTGATGGTGGGCCTCGCCCTGGTGGTCGGCATGTCGGTGGCGAGCGCCTCGATGTCGAAGTCCTTCGACCGGCAGATCGACGAGACGCTGGGCGCCGACTTCGTGATCCAGAACACCAACCTCACCCCGTTCTCCCGGGAGGTCACCGACCGGGTCCGCGGGACCGAAGGGGTGGGTGTCGTCGTGCGGCAGCGGTTCGCGCCGGTCGCCGTACGGCTGCCGGACGGCGAGCGGGTGAGGACGACGGCCGCCGGGTACGACCGCCGGGTCGACGAGGTCGCCCGTGTGACGTACGCGCGCGGGAACACCGCCGCCGCGCTGGCCGACGGGGCGATCGGCATGGACGTCGACTTCGCCGAGGACCACGGCGTGCGGGTCGGCAGCGTGGTCCCCGTCGAGTTCCCCGGTGGGCGGACCGCTTCCTTCCGGGTCGGCGCGCTCACCGACCAGGACTCCGCCGAGGGCTTCGGGATGGAGGGCGGCCTGGTCTTCGGCATCGGGACGGTCGAGGCGTACGTGCCGGGCGGGCAGGACTCCGTGCTGTACGTCAACGCGGCCGCCGGCACGGACGCGGACGAACTGCGGCCCCGGCTGGAGCGGACGCTCGACCCGTATCCGCAGGTGCGGGCGCGCGACCAGGCCGACTACAAGGAGCTGGTGCACGATCAGATCGCCGTGCTGCTCCACCTGGTGTACGCCCTGCTCGGCCTGGCGATCGTGATCGCGGTCCTCGGCGTGGTCAACACCCTCGCGCTGTCGGTGGTGGAGCGGACCCGGGAGATCGGACTGCTCCGGGCGATCGGGCTGTCCCGTCGGCAGTTGCGCCGGATGATCCGGCTGGAGTCGGTGGTGATCGCGGTGTTCGGCGCGGTCCTGGGGCTGGTGCTGGGGCTGGTGTGGGGCGTGTGCACCCAGCGGTTGCTGGCCCTGCAGGGCATGAAGGCGCTGGCGATCCCGTGGGGCACGATCGTCGCGGTCGTCGTCGGCTCGGCGGTGGTGGGCGTGGTGGCAGCCCTGCTGCCGGCGCTGCGGGCCTCACGGATGAACGTGCTGTCGGCCATCGCACACGACTGAGGACGCCGACGCGGCGGGGGCCGGCGCGGCGGGGCCTGCCGTGCTCGGCGGGCGCGCCGGGAGGGCAAGGCGGCCGGCACCACCGGAGGGCCCGTGCGTGGCCGGCACCACCGGGGACCAGGACCGTTCGGCGCACCGCGCAGCCGGGGCCGTCCCGCACCACCGGAGAACCGGTGCGTTCGGCTCCGCCGGAAAGCCCGGGGACGGTCGGCGCGACCGCGAGGCCGGGGGTGGTCGTCGCCTCCGGGAAGCCGGGGCCGGCGCCCCGGCGTGGAACGGCTGCGGGCGTCCGGATGCTGGAATTCGGCGCCGGGGTGTTTCTCGCGTGATGGGATCGCCCCATGTCTGATCTGCGGATACGGGCCGCGACACCCGACGACCTCGACACCGTGCTGGCCTTCTGGAAGGCCGCCGCCGAGGGCACGAGCATCAGCGACGACCGCGAGGGTGTGGAGCGGCTCGTCGCCCGCGACCCCGAGGCGCTGATCCTGGCGGAGCGCGGCGGTGAGCTGGTGGGCACGGTGATCGCCGGCTTCGACGGCTGGCGCTGCCACCTCTACCGGCTGGCGGCGCACCCGGCGTACCGCCGTCAGGGCATCGGTGCGGCGCTGCTCGCCGCCGCGGAGGAGCGGTTCGTCCGGCTCGGGGGGCGGCGCGCCGACGCGATGGTGCTGACGCGCAACGAGACGGCCCATCATGCGTGGCGTGCGGCGGGGTACATGCCGGAGGAGAAGTGGCGGCGCTGGGTGAAGCCGCTGACCGGCTGAGCCGACGGCGCTCCGGTCGGGCGGCCGAGCCGGGGTGGCCGACACGGCCTTTTGCCGATCCTTTACCCTTGGGGGACCGTACGGACCGTGCGGTTCCCTTCACCGAGTCATCGAAAGGTGTGAGCCTCCGCCCATGGGCGAGCCTCCTGGTTCCCGACGTCGCGCGATCCTCCCCGTCCTGCCCGATCATGGGACGGAGGTGAACCGGTGATGGAACTGCTGTTGCTGTTGGTGGCGATCCTGCTGTCGCTCGCGTGCGGTGCTTTCGTCGCCGCCGAGTTCTCGTTGACCACGGTCGAACGCGGCGAGCTGGAGAGGGCCGTCGAGCGCGGCGAACGCGGCGCGGCCGGTGCTCTCAAGGCCGTCCGCAACCTGACCTTCCAGCTCTCCGGCGCCCAGCTCGGCATCACCGTCACCAACCTGGTCGTCGGCATGCTCGCCGAACCCTCGATCGCCAAGCTGATCTCGGGGCCGCTGGAGTCGGCCGGCCTGTCGAGCACGGCCGCGAGTTCCGTCGCCCTGGTGCTGGGCACGGCGCTGTCGACGGTGTTCCTGATGGTCGTCGGCGAACTGGTACCGAAGAACTGGGCGATCTCCACCCCGCTGGCCGTGGCCAAGCGGGTGGGCAACGCGCAGCGCTTCTTCAGCGCCGCCTTCCGGCCGTTCATCAGCCACCTGAACAACACGGCCAACCGGGTCGTCCGCCGCTTCGGCCTGGAGCCCGCCGAGGAGCTGGCCTCGGCTCGCGGCCCGCAGGAACTGGCCGCTCTGGCCCGGCACTCGGCCCGGCAGGGCGCCCTGGAGGCGGACACCGCCGAGCTGTTCGTGCGCACCCTGAACCTGGCCGACCTGACTGCGGAGAACGTGATGACCCCGCGCGTGCAGGTCATCGCCCTCGACGCCCAGGCGACCTGCGAGGACGTCGCGAACGCGACCCGGGCGACGGGCCTGTCCCGGTTCCCCGTGTTCCGCGGTGGCCTGGACACCGTCGTCGGCACCGCGCACATCAAGGACGTCCTGGCCGTCCCGGCGGAGCAGCGGGCGCGCGTGCCCGTCGCCGAGCTGATGCGCGAACCCCTGCTGGTCCCCGAGTCCCTCACCGTGGACCGGCTCCTCGACCGGCTCTCCGGCAAGCGGACGATGGCCGTGGTCATCGACGAGTACGGCGGTACGGCGGGCGTGGCGACCCTGGAGGACATCGTCGAGGAGGTCGTCGGCGAGGTCCGTGACGAGCACGACCCGCACGAGACGCCCGACCTGGCCCACGCGGGCACCGACGACGAGGGCCGCCGGATCTACTCCGCCGACGGCGCCGCCCGCACCGACCAGCTCGCGCGCGTCGGACTGCACACCCCCGAGGGCCCCTACGAGACCCTCGCCGGGCTGGTCGCCACCGAGCTGGGCCGCATACCGGCCGTCGGCGACAGCCTGGACGTGGCCGGCTGGCGCATGGACGTCGTCGACGCGTCCGGTCGCCGGGCCGCACGCGTCCTGCTGCACGCCCCGCTCACCCAGGACCACGTGGAAGGGGCGGACCAGTGACCGCCGTCCAGCTGCTGATCGGCCTGGCGACCCTGGTCGTCAACGCCTTCTTCGTCGGCGCGGAGTTCGCGCTGATCTCCGTACGCCGCTCCCAGATCGAGCCGTACGCCGAGCAGGGCGACCGGCGTGCCAAGAGCGTGCTGTGGGGCCTGGAGCACGTGTCCGCGCTGCTGGCGGCCGCCCAGCTCGGCATCACGCTGTGCACCCTGGTCCTCGGTGTGGTCGCCGAACCGGCGATCGCGCACCTGCTGGAGCCCGTGTTCCACGCGGTCGGCGTCCCCGAGGGCGCGGGCCACGCGGTGTCCTTCGTGATCGCGCTGACCCTGGCGACGTATCTGCACATGCTGATGGGCGAGATGGTGCCGAAGAACATCGCGCTCGCCGAACCGGTACGCAGCGCTCTGCTGCTCGGACCGCCGCTGGTCACGCTCTCCCGGGCGCTGCGACCGGTGATCTTCACGATCAACGCCTTCGCCAACGGCCTGCTGAAGCTGCTGCGGATCGAGACGAAGGACGAGGTCACTGCCACGTTCTCGGACGCGGAGCTGGCGCAGATCGTGCGCGACGCCGGGGAGGCGGGCCTGCTCGACGACCGCGCCCAGGAGCGTCTGCACGACGCGCTGGAGCTGGGCCGCCGCCCGGTGCGGGACGTCGTCCTGCCGCTGGAACGCGTCGTCTACGCGCGCGTGGGGGTCACCCCGGAGGAGCTGGAACGGCTCGGCGCCGAATCCGGGTTCTCCCGCTTCCCCGTCGTCGACGAGGGGCGCCGGATCGTGGGCTACCTGCACGTGAAGGACGCGCTGGACGCCTCGCCGCGCGACGAGCCGTTCCGGGTGCGGGACCTGCGGCCCATCGCCCGGGTGCGCGAGACGACACCGCTGGACGACGTCCTCACCGCGATGCGCGGCAGCCGCACCCACCTGGCGGCCGCGCTCGGCTCCGACGGGCGGCTCGCCGGGCTGGTCACCATGGAGGACGTGCTGCGGGAGCTGTTCGGGCAGCGCACCTGAGACCGGGCGGCGGGGGTGACCGACCGCTGGGTATGGCATGCGGGTTACCATCGCTGACGCCATGCAGACGAACACCACTCCCCCGCACTCCAGCCTGGTCGCGGTCGGCGACTCCTTCACCGAGGGCATGTCGGACCTGCTGCCCGACGGCACCTACCGGGGCTGGGCGGACCTCCTCGCGGGCCGGATGGCCGCGCACACGCCCGGCTTCCGGTACGCCAACCTCGCGGTGCGCGGCAAGCTCATCGGCCAGATCGTCGAGGAGCAGGTGCCGGTCGCGGCCGCGATGGGCGCCGACGTCATCACCCTGGTCGGCGGCCTGAACGACACCCTGCGGCCCAAGTGCGACATGGTCCGGGTGCGGGACCTGCTGACCGAGGCCGTGGAGCGGCTGGCCCCCTCCTGCAAGCAGCTCGTGCTGATGCGCAGCCCCGGCCGGCAGGGCCCGGTGCTGGAGCGGTTCCGGCCGCGCATGGAGGAGCTGTTCGCCTGCGTCGACGGCCTCGCCGCCCGGCACGGCGCGCTGGTCGTCGACCTGTACGGCGCCCCGTCCCTGGGCGACCCGCGGATGTGGGACGTGGATCGGCTGCACCTGACGGCCGAGGGACACCGCCGGGTCGCCGAGGCGGTCTGGCAGGGCCTCGGGTACGACCCCGAGGACACCGGGTGGCACGAGCCGATGCCCGCGACCGTGCCGCCGGCCTGGGTCGCGCGGCGGGTGGCCGACGCCCGGTTCGCGCGCCGGCACCTGCTGCCGTGGATCGCCCGCCGCCTCACCGGCCGCTCCTCGGGCGACGGCCTGCCGCCGAAGCGTCCCGACCTGCTGCCCTACGAGGGACCGCGGGCGTAACCGGCCGTGACCCGGGTCTCGTAGGTTCCGCCGAACGGGGCCACGGCACCGGCCTGCACGAATCGCCAGTAGAATCCGTACACGTGACTTCCGCTCCCGCCAAGCCCCGCATCCCCAACGTCCTCGCCGGACGCTACGCCTCCGCCGAGCTCGCCACGCTCTGGTCGCCCGAGCAGAAGGTGAAGCTGGAGCGTCAGCTCTGGCTCGCCGTGCTGCGGGCCCAGAAGGACCTCGGGATCGAGGTGCCGGACGCGGCGATCGCCGACTACGAACGCGTCCTCGACCAGGTCGACCTGGCCTCCGTCGCCGAGCGCGAGAAGGTCACGCGGCACGACGTGAAGGCACGGATCGAGGAGTTCAACGACCTCGCCGGGCACGAGCAGGTCCACAAGGGCATGACGTCCCGCGACCTCACGGAGAACGTCGAGCAGCTCCAGATCCGGCTGTCGCTGGAGCTGGTCCGCGACCGTACGGTGGCGGTGCTGGCGCGGCTGGGCAAGCTGGCCGGCGAGTACGGCGAGCTGGTCATGGCCGGCCGCTCGCACAACGTGGCCGCCCAGGCCACCACGCTGGGCAAGCGGTTCGCGACGGCGGCCGACGAGCTGCTCGTGGCGTACGGGCGGGTCGAGGAGCTGCTCGGCCGCTACCCGCTGCGCGGCATCAAGGGCCCGGTCGGCACCGCCCAGGACATGCTCGACCTGCTCGGCGGCGACGCGGGCAGGCTCGCGGAGCTGGAGCAGCGGATCGCCGGACACCTCGGCTTCTCGCAGGCGTTCACCTCGGTCGGCCAGGTCTACCCGCGCTCGCTGGACTACGAGGTGGTGACCGCGCTGGTGCAGCTGGCGGCGGCGCCGTCCTCGCTGGCCAAGACGATCCGGCTGATGGCCGGGCACGAGCTGGTGACCGAGGGCTTCAAGCCGGGCCAGGTCGGCTCCTCCGCGATGCCGCACAAGATGAACACCCGCTCCTGCGAGCGCGTCAACGGCCTCATGGTCGTCCTGCGCGGCTACGCGTCGATGACCGGCGAGCTGGCGGGCGACCAGTGGAACGAGGGCGACGTGTCCTGCTCGGTGGTGCGCCGGGTCGCGCTGCCGGACGCGTTCTTCGCGCTCGACGGCCTGCTGGAGACGTTCCTGACGGTGCTCGACGAGTTCGGCGCCTTCCCGGCCGTCGTCGCCCGTGAACTGGACCGCTACCTGCCGTTCCTCGCCACCACCAAGGTCCTGATGGGCGCGGTGCGGGCGGGCGTGGGCCGGGAGCTGGCGCACGAGGCGATCAAGGAGAACGCCGTGGCCTGCGCGCTGGCCATGCGCGAGCGGGGCGCCGAGCGCAACGAGCTGCTGGACAAGCTCGCCGCCGACGAGCGCATCCCGCTGGACCGCGCGGAGCTCGACGCGCTGATGGCCGACAAGCTGTCCTTCACGGGGGCCGCCGCCGACCAGGTGGCGTTCGTCGTCGGCCGGATCGAGGAGATCGTGAAGCAGCGGCCGGAGGCCGCCGGTTACACCCCGGGGGCGATCCTCTGACCCGCTTCACCCAGGCGGAACTGGAGGCCGCCCGCGACCGTCTCGTACCGGACGTCGTCGCGGGCGGCCTCCGGGTGCTCTTCTGCGGCATCAACCCGGGTCTGATGTCGGCGGCGACCGGCCACCACTTCGCCCGGCCGGGCAACCGCTTCTGGCCGGTGCTGCACCTGTCCGGCTTCACGCCCAGGCGGCTGGAACCGGCGGAGCAGCGGGAGCTGCTGTCGTACGGGCTCGGCATCACCAACGTGGTGGCGCGGGCGAGTGCGCGGGCCGACGAACTGACGGCGGAGGAGTACCGCGAGGGCGGCCGGCTGCTCCGGGAGAAGGTGCTCCGGCTGGAGCCGCGCCGGCTGGCGGTGGTGGGCGTGACCGCCTACCGGGTGGCGTTCGACGACCGGACTGCCAAGGTCGGGCCGCAGGAACGGACCATCGGGGACACCCGCGTGTGGGTGCTGCCGAACCCCAGCGGGCTGAACGCCCACTGGACGACGGAGACGATGGCGCAGGAGTACGCACGGCTGCGGGTGGCGGCCGGGGAGTGAGCCCCGGGCTTCTGCCGCGGGCAGGGCGCCGGCCCGCTCAGGCGTCCCGGCGCCGCAGCCGCCAGGCCCCCGCCGCGAGGGCCGCCGCCGTCCACAGTGCGGTCACCGTCAGCCCGGTCCACGGTCCCAGGGCACCGTCCCACGTGCTGTGGAGGGCGACCTGGCCGGCCCGGTCGGGGAGGAGGTCGGCGACGGAGCCGGACATGTCGCCGATCACGAAGGACACGATCAGCAGGAACGGAACGAGGATGCCGAGCGTGGCGACCCCGCTGCGCAGGACGGCCGTCAGCCCGGCGGCGAGCAGGGCCATCAGCGTGAGGTAGAGGCCGCAGCAGACGGTCGCGCGCAGTCCTTCGGCCGTGCCGAACCCCTCCGCCGCTCCACCGAGTACCTCGCGGCCCACGGCCCAGGTCAGCAGGCCGGTGACCAGGCCCACGGCCAGGACGGGCAGGGCGATCGCCGTGGCCTTGGCGGCGAACCAGCGGCCGCGGCGCGGGACCGCGGCCAGGGACACGCGCAGCGCGCCGCCCTGGAACTCGGCCGCCACCGCCGTCGTGCCGAAGGCCACCGCCGCGATCTGGCCGAAGCCGACGCCGAAGAAGGCGGAGAACAGCGGGTCGGCGTCGTCCGCGTCGGTGCCGGCGGCGAGCAGGGAGAAGGCGACGGTGGTGAGCAGGACCGCGCCCAGGGTGGCGGTCTGGGACCGCAGGGTGCGTGTCTTGATCCACTCGGCGTGGAGCGCGGGTGTGAATCCCATGGTCAGGCCTCCTGGCGGGCGGCCGCGAACTCGGTGTCGGCGGCGGTCAGATCGAGGTAGGCCTGCTCCAGCGTGCCTTCCTCCGCGGTCAGTTCGAGCAGCGGGACGCCCGCCTCGAAGGCGAGCCGGCCGATGTCGTCCACGCGCGCGTGGTCCACCGTCCAGTGCCCGTCGTCGTGGGCGACTGCCTCGTGACCGTGCCGGGCGAGGGCCTTCTCCAGGGCGGCGGGGTCGAAGGTGCGGACGCGGACCCGGGGGCGCACGCGCGCGTCGACGAAGTCCCGCACGGGGGTGTCGGCCAGCAGGCGGCCCCGTCCGAGGACGACGAGATGGTCGGCGAAGGAGGCCGTCTCGTTCATGAGGTGACTGGAGACCAGGACGGTGCGCCCCTCGTCCGCGAGCCGGCGCAGCAGCCCGCGGATCCAGACGATGCCTTCGGGGTCGAGGCCGTTGGAGGGCTCGTCGAGCAGGACCACCCCGGGGTCGCCGAGCAGGGCGGCGGCGATGCCCAGCCGTTGCCGCATGCCGAGGGAGTACGTCCTCACCCGGCGGCGCGCGGCAGGCGCCAGCCCGGTCTCCTCCAGCACCTCGTCGACCCGGCGGACGGGGATGCGGTTGCTCGCGGCGAGGGCCCGCAGGTGGTCGCGGCCGGTGCGGGAGCCGTGCGGGGCCTGGGCGTCGAGCAACGCCCCGACGTGGCGCAGGGGTTCGGGCAGCGTGACGTAGGGGCGGCCGCCGAGCGTGGCGGTTCCCGAGGTCGGCCGGTCGAGGCCGAGGACGAGGCGCAGGGTGGTGGACTTGCCGGCCCCGTTGGGGCCGAGGAAGCCGGTGACACGGCCGGGCAGGACACGGAAGGTGAGCCGGTCCACGGCCCGCCGGGGGCCGAACTCCTTGGTGAGGTCGCGGACGTCGATGCTGGTCATGGCACCACGGTGGCCGCCGGACCGGGCGGAAGTCCTCCCCCGCCGGTGGGGTCCGTCTCCCCCGTCCGGGGGAGGTCGCCTGCCGGTGGTGCCTGTCACGATGTCCGCATGGGCCGCTTCCTGCGCCCGCTGCTGCGGGGGACGACGTACACACGACTGCTGCACCTGTGGGTGCCGATGCTGGTCGTGAGCGTCTGGATGTTCGTGGACCCGTCGCGGCCTTGGGTGCCCGCGGTGGCGCTGCTCGCGGTCGGGCTGATCCCCGCGGTGCGCACGGGTGAGGGGGTGCAGGCGCAGCTGCTGCTGACGCCCGGCGTGCGGGATCCGGGGTTCTCCGTGGCCCCGGCGACGGCCTGGCGGGACCGGCTGCGCACGGTGCTGTGGCTGGAGGTGCGGCTGGCGCTCGGGGCGGTGACCGCCGTCGCCTGCGTCTGGCTGCCGATCCTCGCCCACCAGCTGGCCGAGACGGCGCGCGGGCGCGTGCCCGACGACGTGCCGGTGCTGGCCGGCGCGGCGCCCCACTGGGGGTACGCCCTCCTGGTGCCGCTGCCTCTCCTCGCCTGGTACGGACTCGTCGTCGGGCTGGGTGCGGCGGCCGCCTCGCTGGCGCGGCTGCTCCTCGGACCGTCCGCGGGCGAGCGGCTCGCGGCGCTGGAGGAGCGCACCGAGCAGCTCCTGGAGCGCAACCGCATCGCGCGCGAACTGCACGACTCCATCGGCCACGCCCTGACGGTGGCCGTGCTGCAGGCGGGCGCGGCCCGGGCCGCGGGCGACCCCGCGTTCACCGACCGGGCGCTCGGCGCGATCGAGGAGACCGGCCGGGCCGCGCTGGAGGACCTCGAGCGCGTCCTCGGGGTGCTGCGCGAGGCGGAGCGGCCGGTGGGCGCCCGGCCGACGCTGGCCGAGGCCGACCGGCTGCTGGAGTCCGCGCGCGCGTCGGGCGCGAAGGTGGAGGCCGAGCTGACCGGGCCGCTGGAGACCGTGCCGGGCCCGGTGTCCCGCGAGGGCTACCGCATCCTCCAGGAGGCGCTGACCAACGCGCTGCGGCACGCGGGCTCCGTTCCGGTCCGGGTCAGGATCGAGGTCACCGCCGGTCTGCTCGGCCTGGAGGTCCGCAATCCGCTGACCGCGCGTGCCGGTGCCGCCCCCGCGCGGGGCAGCGGGCTGCGCGGCATCCACGAGCGGGCCGCGCTGCTCGGCGGCCGGGCGTCGGCCGGTCCCGACGAGGGCGGCTGGCAGGTGCGCGCGGAGCTGCCGCTGCGCTGATCTAGGCTGACCGGATGCCGGTCACCGTGCTCCTCGTCGACGACGAACCCCTGGTGCGTGCCGGGCTGCGGGCCGTGCTGGAGGCGCAGCCCGACATCGAGGTCGTCGGGGAGGCCGCGGACGGGGCGGCGGTGATCCCGCTGGTGCGGCGGCTGCGGCCCGACGTCGTCGCCATGGATGTACGGATGCCGTTGATGGACGGGATCGAGGCCACGCGCGCGGTGCTGCGGACGGTGGAGGGGCCGCCGCGGATCCTCGTCGTGACGACCTTCGAGAACGACGAGTACGTGTACGAGGCGCTGCGCGCGGGGGCGGACGGGTTCCTGTTGAAACGGGCCAGGCCCGCGGAGATCGTGCACGCGGTGCGGCTCGTCGCCGAGGGCGGGTCGCTGCTGTTCCCGGCGTCGGTACGGCGGCTGGCCGCCTCGTACGGCGAGGGGCCGGGGAACCGGGCGGCGCGGGACCTGCTGGAGCGGGCGCGGCTGACCGAGCGGGAGGCCGAGGTGCTGCGGCTGATGGCGGGTGGGCTGTCCAACGCGGAGATCGCCGACCGGCTGGTCGTCGGCGCGGAGACCGTCAAGTCGCACGTGAGCGCGGTGCTGGCGAAGCTGGCGGTCCGCGATCGCACGCAGGCGGTGATCACGGCGTACGAGTCGGGGTTCGTCGCGGCGGGCCGGGCCGACGGGTGAGGCGGGCCGGTGCGCCGGCCGCGCTCGCCCGGGTGCCGCGCGCCGAGTACGATCCGCCCAACACGCGCACGAGCTGGGAGGACGGACGTTGGGGCGGCTGACCGGCGGGGATCCCTCGCTGTTGCGAAGGATCAACTCCGCGGTGGTGCTGCACGCGCTGCGTGCCGCCGACTGCGCGACGCTGACCGAGATCACGCGGGTGACGGGGTTGTCCCGGCCGACCGTCGAGGGGGTCGTCGAGGATCTGATGGCGGCCGGTCTCGTCGTCGAGAAGGCCGCCGAGGAGGGCGCCGCCCGCCGGCAGGGGCGTCCGGCGCGCCGGTTCCGGTTCCGGGCCGAGGCCGGTCATCTGCTGGGTCTGGAGATCGGGGCGCACCGGGTGGCCGTGCTCCTGGCCGACCTGGACGGGCGGGTGCTGGGTGCGCAGGCGAAGGACGTCGACGAGTCGGCGCCCGCCGACGAGCGGCTCGAACGGCTGCGGACAGCCGTCGCCGAGCTGCTGCGGCGGGCCGGGGTCCCGCGCAGTTCCCTGTGGGCCGTCGGCGTCGGCACGCCCGGCATCGTGGAGGCGGACGGGACGGTACGGCTGGGTACCGCGCTGCCCGAGTGGACGGGGCTGCGGCTGGGCGAGCGGCTGAGCCGTTCCTTCAAGTGCCCGGTGCTGGTGGAGAACGACGCCAACGCCGCGGCCGTGGCCGAGCACTGGAAGGGTTCCGCCACCGAGTCCGACGACGTCGTGTTCGTACTGGCCGGGCTGAGTCCGGGCGCGGGTTCGCTGATCGGGGGGCGGCTGCACCGCGGGTACGGCGGGGCGGCCGGGGAGATCGGGGCGCTGCACCTGCTGGGGCGCGGGGTGACGCCGGAGACGCTGCTGTCCACGACGGACGAGCCACTGCACCCGCTGGACGAGCAGGCGGTCGCCGAGGTGTTCGCGCAGGCCCGCGAGGGCGACCAGCGGGCGCGGGCGGCCGTGGAACGCTTCATCCAGCGGCTCGTCCACGACGTGGCCGCGCTGGCGCTCGCCCTCGACCCCGAGCTGGTCGTGGTGGGCGGCTGGGCGGCGGGACTGGACGGCGTACTGGAGCCGCTGCGGCGGGAGTTGGCGCGCTACTGTCTGCGCCCGCCGAAGGTGGTCCTGTCCCTCCTCGGGGAGGCGGCCGTGGCGACGGGGGCGCTGCGGCTGGCCCTCGACCACGTCGAGGAGCAGCTCTTCGCGGTGGAGGGCACGGTGACGGGCCGCGCGTGAGGCGTGTTCCGCGGTGCGGGAGGGGCGCGCCCCGGAGTCCTTCCGGGGCGCGCCGGCCGTGCGGCCGGGGGCCGGGTGCAGGCCGTTCAGGGAGCCTGCCGTGCGGTCGCCGGGTGGTCAGGACGCCTGGCGTTCCGGGCCGTGGTGGATCTCCACGCCGCCCGAGGCACCGAAGGTCAGGCGGCAGGTGTCCGCCCGGTAGGTGGCCACGGAGAGTGCCGCGGTGCGGCCCTCGGCGAAGAAGCGGGTGGTGACGACGAGGACGGGTGCGCCGGGGAGCCGGTCGAGTTCCTTCGCGTCGTCCGCGCGGGCCGAACCCAGTTCCACCGCGCGGTCCTGCCCCTCCAGCGCCGGACGCCGCAGTTCGCGCAGCACCGCACGCGCGCGTGCGGCCCCGGACGGGGTGTCGATCGCGGTCAGGTCGGACACCGACGAGCGCGGGACGTAGAGCAGTTCCGCGGCGACGGGCTGACCGTGGGAGACCCTCGAGCGCCGCACGATGTGCACGGCCTCGTCGCGGTCGGTGCCCAGCGCGTCGGCGACGGCCGGCGGCGGCGCCGCGACCGTGCAGTCGACGGGCTGCCAGGCGTCCTCGGACGCGCCGGGCCAGGCCTGCCCCTCCGTGCCGACGTCGACACCGACCCGGGGTGGCGCGACGGTCGTGCCGACGCCGCGGCGGCGCTGCAGACGCCCCTCCAGTTCGAGCTGCTCCAGGGCCTGCCGGAGCGTGGCGCGGGCGACGCCGAAGCGCGCGGCCAGGTCCCGCTCGTTGGGCAGGATCTCGCCCACGGCGAACTCCGAGTCCAGTGCCTGGCTGAGCACGGTCCTCAGATGCCAGTACTTCGGTTCCGGTACCGATTCCAGTTGCGTGGTCCCCACCCTGTCCTCCGCAATCGCCGTGGTACGGCGGCGTTTTCGCGCCCTTGTTTATTAAAGGTTGTTGCACTTGTCTGCGACCATAGGACGGCCCCCACCCTTGGTCAAGACCAATCCTCCAACCCTGGGGGAGCCCACAGGTGTCCGGCGCACAAGGGTTCACGGGGCGTTCGCACGCGGCCGTTCCCGTGACGTCACGGCAAGGCCCCCGTCGTGTCCGACGAGGCGCACCCACAGGGGCTACCCGTCGGTAGCAATTGCTGACAAGCTGTCCACGCGAACGGCAGCCCGCCCGCCCGCCGTACCGCCCTACCGCCGTCGGCCCGTACCGGGTCCGCCCGTTCAGACGAGGAGCACCCCCATGTCCGCCACCGTCTCCTTCCCGGTCCCCACCCCCGACGGGCCGCAGGCCGTCACCGTCTCCTACGCGCGCGTGGGAGACGGTGAGCCGCTGCTCCTGCTGCACGGCATCGGGCATCACCGGCAGGCCTGGGACCCCGTGGTGGACATCCTGGCCACCGAGCGCGAGGTGATCGCGGTGGACCTGCCCGGCTTCGGGGCGTCCCCGGCCCTGCCCGCCGGGCTCGCCCACGACCTGTCCACGACGACCGCGGTGCTCTCCGCCTTCTGCGAGGCCCTGGAGCTGGACCGCCCCCATGTCGCGGGCAACTCGCTGGGCGGTCTGCTGGCCCTGGAACTGGGCCGGGAGAAGCGCGTGCGGTCCGTCACCGCCCTGTCCCCGGCGGGGTTCTGGTCGGAGGCGGAGCGGCGCTACGCCTTCGGCGTGCTGCTGACGATGCGGCAGATCTCGCGGCGGATGCCGCTGCCGCTGGTGGAGCGGCTGGCGCGGTCGGCGGCCGGCCGGACCGCCCTGACCAGCACCGTCTACGCCCGTCCGGCGCGCCGTTCACCCGAGGCCGTGGTCGCCGAGACGCTGGCGCTGGCCGGGGCCACCGGGTTCGACGAGACCCTGCGGTCCGGTGCGGCCGTCCGGTTCACCGACGACGTCCCCGGCATCCCGGTCACGGTGGCCTGGGGCACCCGCGACCTGCTGCTGATGCGCCGTCAGGGCGTCCGCGCCAAGCAGGTCATCCCCCGGGCCCGCCTGGTACGGCTGCCCGGCTGCGGGCACTGCCCGATGAACGACGACCCGGCGCTCGTCGCGCGCGTGCTGCTCGACGGCAGCCGCTGAGTCCCCGCGGGGCCGGCCGAGCACCCCCGCGCCCAGGGCGCCCCCGGGCACCGTCGCCGGCCCCGAGGTGCGGCTGGTCCTCGGGTACGCGCACCTGTCGCCGGCGCGGATCCGGGAGGGTGTCCGTCTGCTGGCGGGAACGGGGTGACGGCGCGGGCCCGCAAGGTTCCGCGTCCGGTTGTTCACCCGTGGTTCGCGTGCGCGCTGCGGCGCTCCCGTAGGTGTGGCGGTGCACACCGGCAGGTTCCCGTTCCAGGAGGCCCACCCATGTCACACCGTCCGCTCCCCGGCCGCCGCAGCGTGCTGCGCGGCTCGCTCGCCGCGTCCGCCGGCCTGACCCTGCCCGTCGGCCTCGGCGCGGCGCCCGCCCTCGCCCTGTCGGGGCGGCCCCGCGCGGGGTGGGGGGTGCAGACCGGGGACGTGACCGCGAACTCCGGTCTGGTGTGGGTCCGTTCCGACCGGCCGGCACGGATGGTCGTCGAGACGTCGGCGACGGAGTCGTTCCGCAACGCGCGCCGCTGGCGCGGTCCGCTGCTCGGCGCCAAAACCGACTTCACCGGCACGACCCGGCTGCACGGGCTGCCGTCCGGCCAGGAGATCCACTACCGCGTGCTGCTGGCCGACCCGGAGGACCCGCGCCGTACCGGCGAGCCGGTCACCGGCTCCTTCCGGACCGTGTCCGGACGGCGGCGCGACGGCGTGCGGTTCGTCTGGTCCGGCGATCTGGCCGGGCAGGGCTGGGGCATCAACCCGGAGCTGGGCGGTTACCGGATCTACGACGCGATGGCCGCGCTCGACCCGGACTTCTTCCTGTGCAGCGGGGACAACATCTACGCCGACGGCCCGATCGGCGCGACGGTGGCCCTGCCCGACGGGCGCACCTGGCGCAACGTCACCACGGAGGAGAAGTCGAAGGTCGCCGAGACCCTGGCGGAGTTCCGCGGCAACTTCCGCTACAACCTGCTGGACGAGAACCTGCGTGCCTTCAACGCGCGCGTGCCCTCCGTCATCCAGTGGGACGACCACGAGGTCACCAACAACTGGTACCCGGGCGAGATCCTCGCCGACGCGCGGTACACCGAGAAGAGCGTCGACGTGCTGGCCGCCCGCGCCCGGCAGGCGTTCTCCGAGTACTTCCCGATCTCCACGCTGCGCCGCCCGGACGGCCGTGTCCACCGGGTGCAGCACCACGGCCCCCTGCTGGACGTGTTCGTCCTGGACATGCGCACCTACCGCAACGCCAACTCCCCCGGCGACCAGGGTGCGGACGACCGGGGCATCCTCGGCGAGGAGCAGTTGGCGTGGCTCAAGCGCGAGCTGTCCCGCTCCCGGGCGGTGTGGAAGGTGATCGCCTCCGACATGCCGCTCGGTCTGGTCGTCCCCGACGCCACGGACGGCAGGCCGAACATCGAGGCGGTCGCCCAGGGCGACCCGGGCGCGCCGCTCGGCCGTGAACTGCAGATCGCCGAACTGCTGCGGTTCGTCAAGCACCGGCGGATCACCGGCACGGTCTGGCTCACGGCCGACGTCCACCACACCTCGGCCCAGCACTACGACCCGTCGCGGGCGGCGTTCAAGGACTTCGCGCCGTTCTGGGAGTTCGTCTCCGGGCCGCTCAACGCGGGCGCCTTCCCGGCGAACGCGCTGGACGGCACCTTCGGCCCGGACCGGGTCTTCGTCAAGGCCCCCGCCACCGCCAACGTCTCCCCGGCCGGCGGTTACCAGTTCTTCGGCGAGGTCGACATCGACGGCGAAAGCGGAGAACTGACCGTGCGGCTGCGCGAGCAGGACGGCGCCGTGCTGTTCACCAAGGTGCTCCAGCCGGGCCGGGTCGGCCAGTAACTCCCCTATCCTGGAAGGCGCTCCGCGCACCGGCGTCATCTCCCGGTGCGCGGCGCTCCCGGAGCGGGGCCGCGGCCCCGGAACGTCAAAGAATTAATAAAAAGGACAAATGTATCCTTTACCCATCGGTCACAAACCGTTCGTGATCGCGCAACACCATTCCTTCACAGTGGCCGCATGACTCGAGACATGTCTGATGTGACGCGGGCGAAGCACGGCCGCCCGGTGCACCACTGGCGGCGGGACGTCGTGGAGCTCGCCGCCCTGTTCACGGCGGTCGCGGTGGCGGACGTGGTCGCCGATCTCGTGGGCCACGGTCCGCAGGGCTCGCGGCTGCTGGCGATCTCGGCGGCCGCCCTGGTCGCCACGGCCGGATTCCACGTCTGGTGGTCACGACGCCACGGCCACGCACCGCCCACCGGCGATACCGGTGCCCGGCCGCCCTCAGCCGAGGCGCAGGCCGGGCCGTCCGGACTCCCCGACGCAGTCGCCGGGGAGAGCACCCTGTGGCGGATGCGGACGACGGTGAAGGACGCTCCGGGCTCGCTGGCCGCGCTGTGCACGGCACTGGCGGAGCACCACGTCGACATCCTGAGCCTCCAGACGCACCCGCTGGGCCGGGACACCGTGGACGAGTTCCTGCTGCGGGCACCCGGTGCGCTCGCGGCGGCCGGGATCAGCCGGGCCGTGGCACTGGCGGGCGGCTCCGGCACCTGGATCGAGCGGGCCGACGCCCACGACCTGGTCGACGCCCCGACCCGGGTGCTGGGCCTGGCCACCCGGACCGCGCTGGACGCCGCGGAACTGCCGCTGGCGCTGCGCCAGTTGCTGGGCCGCTGCACGATCCGCTCGCTGCCCGCCGCGGTGCGCGGCGGGGGGCGCGGGCCGGAGGGCGTGCCCGTGGAAGGAGTCCTGGAGGACACCGTGATGCGCCTGCGGGCGCCGGAAGGCGGAGTGATCACCGTGGAGCGGCCGTACCTGCCGTTCACCCCGACCGAGTTCGCGCGGGCGCGGGCCCTGGTGGAGCTGGACGCCCGGCTGGGCCCGCGCGTCCCGCCGGGCCAGGACGTGCTGACGCTCCCCGAGGGCAACGCCATCACCGTGCGCCGGGCCGACCCCGGCGACCTGGCGGAGGCGAAGGCGATGCACGAGCGCTGCTCGCCGCGCACCCTCGGCATGCGCTACCACGGGCCGGTGGGCGACGCCGACCGCTACCTCAACCACCTGCTCAGCCCGCGCTTCGGCCGCACCCTCGCCGTGCAGACCCCGTCGGGGCGCGTCGTCGGCCTCGGCCACCTGCTGTGGGACGGCGACGAGACGGAGGTCGCGCTGCTCGTCGAGGACGAGTGGCAGCGGCGCGGCATCGGCGCCGAACTGCTCGGCCGGCTGGTCGCGATGGCCGTCGAGGCGGGCTGCGAGAGCGTGTACGCGGTGACGCAGGCCTCCAACACCGGCATGGTCGCCGCCATGCGGGGCCTCGGCCTCCCGCTCGACTACCAGATCGAGGAGGGCACGCTCGTCATCACCGCCCGCCTGGACACGGCCGCCGCCGGCACCCGGCAGGCGTACGGGCGGCCCGCGGAGCGGACCGTCCACGACTGAGCCGGACGCTCTCGGAGGCTTTGGGCCGTCTGGCGGCGGCCGGACGTCGACGGTGAACGCGAACGGCAACCGCGCACAGTGAACGGCCCGGCGACCCGACTGTCGCCGGGCCGTTCGCCCCCCGGGAGCCGGAAGCCGCGCGTCAGCTCACCGTGACCACGGACCCGTTCAGTGCACCGTCCAGATCCGTCCACAGGTCGTCGACGTCCTCCAGGCCCACCGACATCCGCAGCAGCCGGTCGCTCACCCCGGCTCCCCTGCGCTCCTGCGCGCCCACGATCCGGTGGCTGATGGACGCCGGATGCTGGATGAGGGTGTCGACGCTGCCGAGGCTCACGGCCGGGGTGATCAGGCGCACGCCGGCGATCACCTCGTGCGGGTCGCCGTGCACCTCGAAGGCGACCATCGCGCCGCCGATCCGCGGGTAGTGCACGCGCGCCACGCGCGGGTCGGCGGCCAGGCGACGGGCCAGTTCGGCGGCCGTCGCGGAGGCGGCCCGTACCCGGACCGGAAGCGTCGACAGGCCCCTCAGCAGCAGGTAGCCGGCCAGCGGGTGCAGCACCCCGCCGGTGGCGAAACGTATCTGCCTCAGCAGTCCGGCGAACTCCTCGTCGCAGGCCACCACGCCCGCCAGGACGTCCCCGTGGCCACCGAGGTACTTCGTCGCGCTGTGCAGCACCAGCCGCGCACCCTGCTCGGCGGGGCGTTGCAGCACCGGCGTGGCGAAGGTGTTGTCGACGAGCAGCGGCACCGAGCCGCAGGAGTGCGCGACCGCCCTCAGATCCACTTCGGCGAGGGTCGGGTTGGCGGGCGACTCGACCATGACCAGGCCCGTGTCCGGGCGCAGCGCGTCCGCGATCCCGGCCGGGTCGGTCCAGGTCACCTCCGAGCCGAGCAGCCCGGCGGTCAGCAGGTGGTCGCTGCACCCGTACAGCGGGCGGACCGCGACCACGTGCCGCAGTCCCAGGGAGGCGCGGGCCAGCAGCACCGCGCTCAGCGCTGCCATCCCGCTGGCGAACGCGACCGCGCTCCCGGTGCCCTCCAGCCGGGCCAGCGCGGTCTCGAAGCGGGCGACGGTCGGATTGCCGAGCCGGCCGTAGACCGGCGGGCCCTCCGGTTCGGCGCCGGTCGCCGCGAACGCGTCGATGCGGGCGGCCTCGGCACGGCTGTCGTAGGAGGGATAGGTGGTGGACAGGTCGATGGGCGGGGCGTGCAGGCCCTGCCGGGCCAGGTCGTCCCGCCCGGCGTGCACGGCCTCGGTGGCCAGTGCGCGGGGCGCTCCGGACGTGCGTACGTCGTCGTACGCCTGCGTGCCCGCGGGGTCCGGGTACGCGCGTGTGCTCGCTGCGGCTGAGTCCATGGACGGCAGGGTGAACAACGGGCGGCTTCTGCGGGCCGGACGCCGTGCTACGTTCGGCCGATGGCCGAATCCGTCGTACTCGACCCGGTGGACCTCCAGCTCCTGCGGCTGCTCCAGAACGACGCCCGGACGACCTACCGCGACCTCGCCGCGCAGGTCGGGCTCGCGCCGTCGACCTGCCTGGACCGGGTGACGCGGCTGCGCCGCTCCGGCGTGATCCTCGGCAACCGGCTGCGGCTCGATCCGGCCAAGCTGGGGCGCGGACTGCAGGCGCTGCTGTCCGTGCAGGTGAGGCCGCACCGGCGGGAACTGGTGGGGCCGTTCGTGGAGCGCATCCGGGGGCTGCCGGAGGCGCTGACCGTCTTCCACCTCACCGGGCCCGACGACTACCTCGTGCACGTGGCCGTCGCGGACATGGCCGACCTCCAGCGGCTGGTCCTCGACGAGTTCACGGCACGCCGGGAGGTGGCACGGGTCGAGACGCGGCTGATCTTCCAGCAGTGGGACTGCGGGCCGCTGCTGCCACCGACGGCTTCGGGTCAAACGCCGTGACGTGCGGCACCGCCGCGTACGAGGATGGTGTTCATGTCACAGACCAACAGCCCGCTGCCCCGTGCGGTCGCCGACGCCTACGTCGACGACCTCATCGCCCTCGACCCGGTGACCGGCACCTTCCTCGGCGTGCAGGAGAGTTCGAGCCGTCTGCCCGACTTCTCGCCTGCGGGGCAGGAGGCGCGCGCGCAGCTCGCGCGCGACACGCTGGCCGAGCTCGACGAAGCGGAACGCGCGCCCGGCGCGGACAGTGACATCGAGCGCCGGTGCGCGCGCCTGCTGCGCGAGCGGCTGACCGCCCAGCTCGCCGTCCACGAGGCCGACGAGGGCCTGCGCGAGGTCAGCAACCTGACCTCGCCGGCCCATCAGGTGCGCGAGGTGTTCACCGTGACGCCCACGGAGACCGACGCGGACTGGGCGGCGGTCGCCGAGCGGCTGCGCGCGGTGCCGGCCGCGCTGGCGGGCTACCGGGAGTCCCTGGCGCTCGGCCTGGAGCGCAAGCTGTACGGGGCGCCCCGGCCGGCGGTCACCTTCACGGGACAGCTCTCGGAGTGGACGGACACCGACGGCTCGGGACGCGGCTGGTTCGAGGACTTCGTCTCCGCCGGCCCCGAGGCGCTGCGCGCCGACCTGGAGCAGGCGGCCCGCACCGCGAACGCCGCCCTGGCCGACCTGCGGGACTGGATGCGGGACGTGTACGTGCCGACCGTGCAGGGCGCCCCGGACACCGTCGGCCGGGAGCGGTACGCCCGCTGGTCGCGCTACTACAACGGCACCGACCTCGACCTCGACGAGGCGTACGCCTACGGCTGGAGCGAGTACCACCGGCTCCTCGCCGAGATGCGGCAGGAGGCCGAGAAGATCCTGCCGGGCGCCGCGACGCCGTGGGTGGCGCTCGCTCACCTCGACGAGCACGGCAGGCACATCGAGGGCGTCGACGAGGTCCGCGACTGGCTCCAGGGACTCATGGACCAGGCCATCGACGCGCTGGACGGCACCCACTTCGAACTCGCCGGACCGGTGCGGAGGGTCGAGTCGTGCGTCGCGCCGCCCGGCGGCGCCGCGGCCCCCTACTACACGCCGCCGTCCGAGGACTTCTCCCGCCCCGGCCGCACCTGGCTGCCGACCATGGGCCTGACCCGCTTCCCGGTCTACGATCTCGTCTCCACCTGGTACCACGAGGGGGTCCCCGGCCATCACCTCCAGCTCGCCCAGTGGACCTACGTGGCCAAGGACCTCTCCCGCTACCAGGCCACCGTGGGAGGCGTCAGCGCCAACGCCGAGGGCTGGGCGCTGTACGCGGAGCGGCTGATGGACGAGCTGGGCTTCCTCACGGACGCCGAGCAGCGCCTCGGCTACCTGGACGCGCAGATGCTGCGTGCCGTGCGCGTCATCATCGACATCGGCATGCACGCGGAGCTGGAGATCCCGGCCGACTCCCCCTTCCGGCCCGGCGAGCGCTGGACGCCGGAGCTGGCCGAGGAGTTCTTCAACGCGCACAGCAGCCGCCCCGGGGACTACGTGGCGAGCGAGCTGACCCGCTACCTGAGCATCCCCGGCCAGGCGATCGGCTACAAGCTCGGCGAACGCGCCTGGCTGCTGGGCCGGGAGCGGGCCCGCGCCCGGCACGGCGCCGCCTTCGACCTCAAGTCGTGGCACATGGCTGCCCTTTCGCAGGGCTCCCTGGGCCTGGACGACCTGGTGGACGAGCTGGCGCGGCTCTGACGCCGGCAGATCCCGCCCGCCCCGCCGCAGCCCCTCGGCCGCGCGCCGAGCGGCCCGGCCGGTCGGCCGCCGCTCAGCAGCCGCAGTCCGCCGTCTCCACCGGGGAGGTGAGCGGGTCGGCGCCGCGCCGTTCGGGACCCTGCCGGGTCTCGAACGCGAAGCCCTCGCGCACCCAGTACTCGAAGCCGCCCAGCATCTCCTTGACCCGGTAGCCGAGTTCGGCGAGCGCGAGGGCGGCCCGGGTGGCGCCGTTGCAGCCGGGGCCCCAGCAGTACGTCACCACCGGCACGTCCTTGTCGAGGAGCTGCCCGGCCCGCTCGGCGACGAGCGCGGTCGGCAGGTGGACGGCACCGGGTATGTGGCCCTGGTCCCAGGACTCGGTGGAGCGGGAGTCCAGGAGGACGAAGCCGGGGTCGCCGCCGGCCTCCAGCGCGGCGGCCACGTCGGAGACGTCGGCGTGGAAGGCCAGGGAGGCCCGGAAGTAGGCGGCGGCGTCGGCCGGGGCGGCGGGGGCGAACCGCAGGACGCGGTCGGCGGCGCCCGGCGAGGAAGCGGTCGTGGCAGCGGTGGTGGCAGTCATCTGCGGGCCTCTCGGTACGGTGGCGATGACCGGAAATCTACGGCCGGGGATCGCCCCGCTGAAGGGCCGTTCCCCGGCGTGGATCTTGCCGGGCCGGGGATTCCCCTGGTATTCCTCGGGAATGACCGCGTATTCCCCGGACGCCACCGACTGGCGCATTCTCGAGGTCCTCCAGCGGGAGGGCCGGGCCAGTTTCGCCGACCTGGCGCGGGCCGTGTCGATGTCCGCGAGCGCGGTCACCGAGCGGGTGCGGCGGCTGGAGGAGGCGGGCGTCATCCAGGGGTACGCGGCGGTCGTGGACCCCGAGCGGCTGGGGCTGTCGATCCTGGCGTTCGTGCGGCTGCGCTACCCCCACGGCAACTACAAGCCCTTCCACGACCTCGTGGCCGTCACTCCCGAGATCCTGGAGGCGCACCACGTCACGGGCGACGACTGCTTCGTCATCAAGGTCGCCGCCCGCTCCATGCGGCACCTGGAGGAGCTGACGGGCAGGATCGGTGGCCTGGGGTCGGTCACGACCAGCGTCGTCTACTCCTCGCCGCTGCCCCGGCGCCCGCTCGGTCACTGACCGCGCTGCCGCACCACCGATCCGGAGCGTCCCTTCACGATCTCCAGCTGGGCGTGGACACGCCGCCGCAGATCGGCGACATGGCTGACGATGCCCACGCTGCGGTCGCGTTCGCGCAGGGAGTCGAGGACGTCGAGGACCTCGTCCAGCGTCTGGTCGTCGAGGCTGCCGAACCCCTCGTCGATGAAGAGGGTGTCCAGCCGGACGCCGCCCGCCTCGTCGGTGACGACGTCCGCGAGGCCGAGGGCGAGGGCGAGGGAGGCGAAGAAGGTCTCGCCGCCGGACAGCGTGGCCGTGTCCCGTTCGCGTCCGGTCCAGGCGTCGACGACGTGCAGCCCGAGCCCGCTGCGGCCGCGCCCGGCCCGGTCGTCGGAGTGCACGAGGGTGTACCGCCCGGACGACATGCGCTGGAGACGGGCGGTCGCGGCGGCGGCCACCTGTTCCAGACGGGCGGCCAGGACGTACGCCTCCAGGCGCATCTTGCGCTCGTTGTCCGCGGAGGTGCCCGCGGTGAGGCCGGCCAGGCGGGCCACCCGCTCGTACTCCTCGCGCAGCGGCGCGAGCCGCCGTACGGCGTCGGCCGCGCGCGCGGAGAGACGGTCGAGTTCGGCGCAGCGGCGGGCGGCCGCGTCCTGGGCGGAGGCGGCCCGGCGCAGCCGCTCGGCGGCCCGGCCGGCCTCCTGTCCGGCGGCGGTGAGGTCGACGGCGGGCCGCCGGGCGGCGGCCACGGTGTCGGGCTCGGCGAGGACGGCCCGTACGGAGGCCTCCTCGGACTGCCAGGCGTCCAGGCGGCGTTGCAGCTCGCGGCGGGCGGCCTCGTCGAGGAGGGCGTCGGCGGCGGCCTGCGGGGTGTCGAAACCGGCCCGGAAGGCGGCCTCGTCGAGGCGACCGTCGGCGGCCTTGAGGCGGTCGGCGCTCTCCTCGGCGGCGCGGGCGGCGTCGGCCGCCTCGGTGAGCCGCGCGGCCTGTCGTTCCAGCTGCTCGGCCCGCGCGGACACACTCGGTGAGCTGCCCCGCGCCTCGGCCAGCTCCTCCTCCAGGGCGAGACGTTCGCGCTCCAGCCGCTCGCGGTGGCCCACCCTGGAGGCGGCCCGGACGGCGGCCTCCCGCTGGGCGGTCGTGCGGCGCTCGTGCTCCTGCTCGGCCCGGCGCAGTTCCTCGCGCGCGGAGTGCAGCGCGGAGGCGTCCCGGCGGGCCTGGCTGTGGGCGCGCTCCAACTCTTCGCTCTCCGCGACGAGTTGCCCGGTGGGGGTGTCTCCGGCCTCGGCGCGGGCGGCGGCGAGTTCCGCCCGGACGAGTCCGAGGGCGCGTTCGGCGTCCGTCCGGCCCTGTTCGGCGCGCTGGTAGGCGGCGAGGGCCTCCTCCTCCGCCTCTCGGCCGACGTGCCCTGCGACCTTGCGGGCGGGGGCGGGGTGGTCGGTGCCGCCGCAGACCGCGCAGGGTTCGCCGTCGCGCAGGGTGGCGGCCAGTTCGGCGGCGATGCCGCTGAGCCGCTGTTCCTTGAGGTCGAGCCAGTGGGTGCGGGCCGCCAGTGCCCGCTCACCGGCGGCGAGCGCCTCCCGCTGGGCGTCGTCGGTGTCGCGGGTGAGCCGGTCGCGGAGCCGGGCGGCGGCCAGCCGGCTGCGGGCGGGCTCGCGTTGCACGGCGAGCTGTTCGGCGCGGGTCGCGGCCTCCTGAGCGGACTCGACCCGCTCCTGGAGTGCCGCACGGGTGGTCTCCCAGGCGGCGAGCCAGCCCTCGGTCTCGGCGAGCACGTCCTCGTCGGCGCGCTCCTGGCGGTCCAGGCCGGTGCGCTCCGCGAGGAGTCCGGCCAGCCGTCGCTCGCCGCGGCGGGCCGACTCCAGCCCGCCCAGTTCCTCCACGGCACGGCGGGCGGCGGTGGCGAGCCCGGCCGCGCCGGCGCCGGCGAACCGCTCCGGCAGCAGCGCACGTGCGCGTGCCTCGGCGGCGGCAGCCCTGCGGTGCTCGGCGTCGGCGGCCTCCCGCAGCTCCAGGGCCGGCGCCACCGCCTCGGCCTTGTGCGCCCGCTCCATCCGGGCCCGCGCCTCACGGTGGTCCCCGGCCCGCTCCTCCAACAGCCGGGCCCGCTCCCGCGCTTCGGCGAACCGCCGCTGCAACCGGTCGAGTTCGCGTACGTCGGCCAGCTCGCGCTCGGCGGCGGCCTGCGCCGACCCGGCGGTCAGGAGGGCGCACTCGGCGATCGTCAGCTGCTCCCGGGCGGTGCCGCGGGCCACGGCGGCGGCGGTCAGCACGGCCTCTGCCAGACCCGGCTCGCCGGGTGCCAGGTCGGGCAGGTCCATGGCGTCGCCGGCGGCCTGCTGCATGCGGTGCGCATCGGCCAGGAGCGCCGCGTCGCCCTCCCGCACGCGTGCCTCCGCCGTACGCCGGCGCTCGGCGAGGCGCTTCTCGACCTCGGCGAAGCGCCGGGTGTCGAAGAGGCGTCCGAGCAGCCGGCCGCGGGCCTCGGCGTCGGCGCGGAGGAACCGTGCGAAGTCGCCCTGGGGCAGCAGCACGACCTGGCAGAACTGCTCGCGGCTCATGCCGAGCAGCTGGGTGATCTCCTCGCCGATCTCCTGGTGGGAGCGGCTGAGGTCCTTCCAGGCCCCGGCGACGGCGTCGTGCTCGCGCAGCAGGCTCTGGGCCTTCTCGACGGTGGTGCCGGTGCCGCGCTTCTTGGGGCGCTCCCAGGGCGGCTGCCGGGTGACCTCCAACCGCCTTCCGGCGACGGTGAGTTCGAGAGTGACCTCGGTGCGGGTGCCGGGGGCGGCGTGGTCGCTGCGCAGTGTCAGGCCCTGGCCGCTCTGCCGGGCGCCGGGGACGGAGCCGTACAGCGCGTAGCACACGGCGTCCAGGACGGAGGTCTTGCCCGCGCCCGTCGGTCCGTGCAGCAGGAAGAGGCCGGCGGCGGACAGCTCGTCGAAGTCGACGCTCTGCTTGCCGCCGAAGGGCCCGAAGGCCGTGAGGTCGAGGCGGTGCAGCCTCATCGGTCCACCTCCCGCGTGCTGTCGTCCGCGCGCACCGCGTCGAAGGCGTCCCGCAGCACGTCCTGCTCGCGCGCGTCGGGGCCCGCACCGCGCACGTGCGCCACGAAGTCCTCGGCGACCTCCTGGTCGCTGCGGCCCGCGAGGCGCCGGGCGTAGGACACGTCGGGGTCGTCCGGGGCGCGCTCGGGGGCGAAGACGAGGCTGAGGGTGTGCGGGAAGCGTTCGGTGAGCCGGGCCATGGGGTCGGCCGGGCGCACGGCGTCGGTGAGGGTCGCCTCGACCCACGCCTCCTCGTACCGGTCGAGCCGGGGGTCGGCGAGGAGTTCCTCCAGTGTGCCGCGGAGCCGGGCCAGTTCGCGGGGGACGGGGCAGTCGATCCGCTCGGCGGTGACCTCTCCGTCGGCGTCGAGGTCGACGAGCCACATGGTCTTGCGGTGGTCGGCCTCCGAGAAGGAGTACGGCAGCGGGGACCCGGAGTAGCGCACGCGCTCGGTGAGGGTCTGGCAGCCGTGCAGGTGCCCGAGCGCCGCGTAGTCGACGCCGTCGAAGACACCGGCCGGCACGGAGGCGACCCCGCCGACGGTGATGTCGCGCTCGCTCTCGCTGGGCCGGCCGCCCGTGACGAAGGCGTGCGCGAGGACGACCGAGCGGGTTCCCGGCGGGCGGCCCGCGAGGTCGGCCCGGACCCGGTCCATGGCGGCGGCGAGCACCGCCTCGTGCGCGGCCTTCTCCACGCCGAACTCGTCCTTGACCAGGGCGGGTTCGAGATAGGGAAGTCCGTAGAGGGCGACGTCGCCGTGGGCGTCGCGCAGGATCACCGGCGTGCCGGCCGCGGCCGGGTCGGTCAGCAGGTGGACGCCCGCGCGCCGGATCAGTCCGGCACCCACGCCGAGCCGCCGGGCGGAGTCGTGGTTCCCGGAGATCATCACCGTGGGCACGCCCAGGTCGGCGAGGCGGTGCAGGGCGTCGTCGAACAGCTCGACGGCGGCGAGCGGTGGTACCGCGCGGTCGTACACGTCCCCCGACACGACCACCGCGTCCACCTCGCGCTCACGCACGGTGGCGACGAGGTGGCCGATGAATCCGGCCTGGGCGCCGAGCATGTTCACCCGGTGGAACGCCCGGCCGAGATGCCAGTCGGAAGTGTGCAGAATTCTCAAGACGCCGCTCCGACCTGCATGTTTCCCCCTACTCAGCCCCTGTGGTCAGCACCGGACCAGCATGGTCCTCGTGGTCGGCACCGGCCACGCTAGCGCCTGTCGGCACCTGGTCCGTCACCGACCTCAGTCTGCCACCAGCGTCCGGGGTCAGACGGCCAGGGACGTCGGCCGTGATCTGGATGGCGGAGTGACCGAGCCGCCTCGACACTTCGAGGAGTGCCACGCCGCCGGCGTCGGCACTGCTTGCGAAGAAGTGGCGCAGCGTGTGCACGGTCCACGGCTCGTCACCGTATCCCGCATCCCGCTCTCCTCGGACCGTGTCCTCTGCGGTGGCGCGATCGAGCATGTAGCGCAGGAAATCGAGCATGTAGCGCAGGAAGACGGTGAGGTCGTCCGGGACGGTGAATGAGCCGGCGATGCCGCACGCGCCGCCCGGCAGCCGGGCGGAGAAGTCGTGGGCGACCGCCTCGAGGTGATCCCGCCCGCCAGGGCCGAAACCGGGTGTGCCGCCGACCCTGGTTTCCGCCGCGCAGCCCCATGTATTTTCCACGCCACGCCAGTCGGCCGACGCGTGAACTTCCCTATAGCAAAGTAGAGTTATGGCCGCAAGGCCATCAGGGGTCACCGAAACAGCTCGGCATTCGGATGCCTGCGGAGCAGGAATTCCCCCATTTTTTCGGATGGAGTTCACATGACTGGCTTTATTTCACTCGGATCTGCTGGAGGCGCCGACGTGGGCATTCTCGGGACCGGATCGTCCCTGCCCGCACAGCGTGTGTCCAGCAGTGACGTTGCCGAGACGGTCGGCATGGAACGCAGTTGGGTCGCCGATCGGATCGGCGTGCTGGAGCGGCGCTTCGCCACCCGGGACGAGACGAGTCTGGACTTCGCGGTCAACGCGGCCGGGGCAGCGATCGAGGCAGCCGGGGTGTCGCCCTCGGAGCTCGGAGCGGTGGTGCTTGCGACATCCACGGCGGACCGGCCCGTGCCGGGCGTCGGCGTGCAGCTGCAGGGCGCGATCGGGGCACACGACGCCGTGGCGTTCGACGTGAACGCGGCGTGCGCGGGTTTCCTCGTCGCCTGCGAGATCGGCCGCGGCCTGCTGGCTGCGAATCCTCGCCAGGAATATGTGCTGGTCGTGGCGAGCGACACGTACTCGCGCTACATGAATCCGGCCGACCGCCGGACGTATCCGCTGTTCGGTGACGGGGCCGGGGCCGTGGTGCTCGGCCGGGTGCCACAGGGCGAGGGAATCTTCAGTGCGGAGCTCAGCACTGATGGCCGGCTCGCGCACTATGTCACCGGTGGCCCCCGAATCCCCAGGCCGCCGGTGGTTGCCGCGTCCGACGACCACTATCTCAGGATGGCCGGCCGAGACGTCGCCAACCTGGTCAGGGAGAAGTTCCCGCATCTGGTCAACGACGCGGTGAAGGAACGCGGCATCACTGTGGGCGAGATCGACCACGTGATCAGTCATCAGGCCAATCCACGACTTGTCGAGGAGGTCGCTCGAGCGGCGGGCTTCGAGCTTGAGCAACTCGTCGTCACCGGGCATTACTTGGGTAACACGGGTGCGGCGTCCATCCCGATCGGGCTCGATGTGGCGGTACGAGACGGCCGGATCCGGCGTGGGGACACGATCCTGATGATCGCCTTCGGCGCAGGCATGTCCTGGGGCCGGATGCTGCTGCAATGGCCCTCCACGGCTCCGTCCCATCCGGGTGGGAGGTGAGTTTCGCCGCCGGGTGCGACGGCTCGGGCGCCGCCGGCGCCCGTGAAGGAGTTCCTGGGACCGGATGCCGGGGAGCGCCCGAGGAATATGCCTCCGGATCGGCAGTGCCCCGGTCGGAGTGGGCGCTTCCCCTGGAAGATCTTGTGGCAAGCGGTCGCGTACGCTCTCGGCGGCCTCTTTTCCCGTGGTGTCATCCGTTGGTGGCGTCCGGTGGGCGCTGGAACATCAGGGCGTGCACCGTGAAGCGTGATCCGTCGAATTCCGCCCGGCCCGCTGCACGCTGCTCCTTCAGCAGGCCCAGCACGGTGTTCTTGTGTTCGGCGTACGCCAGGAGTGGGATGTCCATCTCGAAGACTTCGAGGGTGTTGCTCTCGTAACCACGCGCGGTGAGATCCTCGACGGTCCGGGGGATATCGGCGAGCGAGGAATGCGCCATGAGCAGGGTGCCGCCCGGCGCGAGCAGCGTATCCATCTGCTCGACGAGGTCTGCGTACACCGCGCGGCCTCCGTTTCGGGCGACGAGGGCGGTTTCCAGTCCGTCGTTCCTCGCGTAGCCGGGGTCGTAGGGAAGGTGCGGCGGATTGGTGATCACGAGGTCGAACTTCTCGGTCGGCGTGTACTCCTTCAGCGGCGAGGTGACGCAGGTCAGCCGTGTGGCGTCCAGGCCGTTGGTCATCACGTTCGCGACGGTCTGGGCGGCGGAGGCGGGGTTGATGTCCAGAGCGGTCACCCGTTCGGCGCCGGCCGCGAGCAGGGCGACGCTGTAGAGACCGGAACCCGCCCCGACATCAAGAGCGTTGATGCCCTTCAGGTCGGGAACGTCGTTGTGGCTGAGGGCGGCGATCAGGCTCAACCCGCAGTCGGTCGGGAACAGGACCTCGGTGGGGTCCTCCACCTCGAGGCGCAGGCGCATGCCGCGGAACTCGAAGATTCCGCAGGAGGGCCGGGCCTCCCACAGGGAGCCGTTCTCTCCGGCGGGCAGGATACGGCGCTGCCTCAGCACCTGGGTCGGAGCAGCTGTCATTGCAGCGTTGACCTTTCGGGTCGGGGAAATGGCCGGCAGGACGCGATGGGGCGAAGCCACGGGAATCCGGCGCATCTACGGTCCGGGAAGACGAGACCCGGGGAAACGTCCCCGGTCGGCAGTGGCGGCGTGTGGACGTCGCCACTGCACGGAGATGACGGCCGTACGCATGTGCTCCCTGTGCAGGGCTGGTGGGTGGCTGGTTCGACCGGTCATTGGGGCAGTGCGGACAGCACGATCTGTACGGAGTCGTCGGCGATGCGTCGTACGCGCGGCGCCGAGATCAGGTCCTCGACGTAGCTGAAGTTCCAGGCGAGTTGGCCGTGGCTGGTGGTGGCCGTCGCGACGAGTGCGCCCATGACCGAGACGCCCGTGACGAACTGGGCACCGCGGACCTGCCATGAGCCCGTCCGGTCGGGGAACTCGTAGCGGCCGACGTTGGACAGGCACAGGTTGATCGGCCCTTTCTCGTCCATGAACCGCATGAACGGCTCGCTGTCCGCCGGGGACTTCGGCCCTGCCCAGCGCGGCAGGCTGATCGTGGCCAGGTGGTCCTGGCGCCTGCGGCGACGGACGAGGTCCTGGCTGATCTCCCGGGCCATGGGCCACAGCGGCCGGTCGGGCTCGTAGCGGACGCGGGAGGGAACGGTGGCCACGTAGGTGCCGACCTCGTCGGGGGCGACGGCGGGATCGAGGTCACCGCGGAAGTCGACCGGGGAGCCGATCGAGAAGTATGCGGCTGCCGGGGTTCCCGCGTCCCGGGCGACCGCCGTCACCATGGCGGCGGCCAGGACTCCGTGGACTGTGGTGCTGTGCAGCTTGGCCGCCCGTACCAGCAGGTCCAGCTGGCCGGAGGTGAGGAGCCGGTGTTCCATCCGGGTGCGCCGCTGCCCGAAGGGAACCGGGCGGCTGGGGGCGATCCGCTGGGTGGGGCGCCCCCGGGCTGCCTGCCGGTCGCGCAGCATCATGACCTTGAGCCCTGTGACCCCCATCGCTCCGCGGTGGCGGCGCGGGAGCAGGTCGTCCGTCGCGGGCAGTGCCCGTCGTGGGGTGTTTCGACGAGGCGTGCCGCGGTCCAGTTGCGCGGCGAGTTCGATCCACTCCCGGAGCAGGGACAGGCATGTCTTGCCGTCGGCGATGGCGTGCGATGCCGTCAGCAGCAGGTCGTGGACGTCTCCTTCGTCTTCGCGGCCGGTTCCTTCCGAGGTGATCACCACTGCGCGCAGCAGCGGCCCGGTGTGCCAGTCGATGCTCTCCACGAGCTCGTGGTCGTTGACCTCGCGCTCCCACCGGGTGCCGGCCTCGGGGTCGTCCGGCGGCGTGTCGACGTGCCGCAGCGGGATCGGTCGTCCGTCCAGTGGTGCGAAGGCGGGGTGCGCTCCGGTGCCGTCGTCGGTGATCGCGACGCGCAGCAGGGGGTGCCGGAGCTGGAGGGCGTCCAGGGCGCGGCGGTGCAGCGACGGGGGCAGGTGTCCGTGGACGCGGGCCCGGGCGATCACGTTGAGGGGTGAGGTCTGGTCGACGATCCAGTAGAGGCGTTCCACGGGGCTGAGTTCGCGCTGGACGCTGCTCGCTCCGGTGGCCGGGCCGTCGTCCGGGAAGGTGAGGGCCTGCGTGGTCCGTCGGGCGAGGACGTGGCGGGGCGCCAGTCGGAAGTAGGTGTCCCGGAGCAGTCGCAGGCCGGGGCGGGCCGCTTGTTCCAGGTCGCTCAGTGCGCGGGACTCGGTCACCATCGTCCTGGCGCGGTCGCGGCGTCGGTCCTCGTAGGCGCGCAGGGCCCGCACCGGGTCGTCGCCCGTTGCGGGCCCCGCGAGCGTGTGTGCCAGGACGACGGCGTCCTCGATGGCCATGGCGGCCCCCTGCGCGAGTGTGGTCAGCATGGGGTGGGCGGCGTCGCCGAGGAGGGTGACGGGGCCGTCCCCCCATCGTTCCAGGAAGGCTCGGTCGTGGGAGGGGACGGTGAGGATGTCCGTGTGCGGTGTGGCCCGGATCACCGCCTGCACTTCGTCGGCCCAGCCTGCGTATGCGTGTGTGAGGGTGTCCTTGACCCGGTCCGGGGCGGTGGCATCGGCGGACGTGCTCGTGGTCGCCCACCAGTAGCAGCGGCCGTGGCCGATGTCGACGAGGCCGAAGCGCTGTCCGCCGCCCCAGTAGTGGCGCACGCCGCCCGTGGTCAGGCGCGGGTGCCGGAAGGGGACGATGCCGAGCCGAATGACGTAGCCGCTGTCGCGTGCTGCTTCGGGGCCCACGAGGTGGCGGCGGACGGCGGAGTGGAAGCCGTCGGCGCCGATCAGGACGTCCCCGCCGGCCGACCGGCCGTCCGTGAAGCGGACGGTGACGCCGGCGCCGGCGGTCTCGAAGCCGGCTGCGGTCGCGCCCAGGTGGATCGGGCAGTCCGCGGCCTCCTCCAGCAGGGCTTCCTGGAGGTCCGCGCGGCTCAGGCAGAACGTGGGCGCGCCCGCCCGGTCGCAGGCGTCCTTGAAGGGCAGGTCCCTGATCCGTCGGCCGCGCCGGTCCATGACGGTGAACGACTCCACGACCTGGCCGCGCTTGTCCAGGTGGAGGTCGATGCCCAGGGTGGTCAGGGCGGTGACGGCGTTGCTCATGACCGACAGAGCGGAGCCCGCGGCGCGCAGTTCGGTGGCGCGTTCGTACACCTCGACGTCGATGCCGACGCGCCTCAGCGCGACCGCGCAGGTCAGGCCGCCGATGCCGGCGCCGATGACAAGGGCCTTGGTGGGGCGTCCCGATGTCATGGTGTCATCCCTCCCGGCCGGTTCGGGCGGGGCCGGCCCCGATCAGCTCCGCGACGGTTGCGGCCACGTGCGCCACGTACGGTTCCTCCATGATCGTCAGGTGGTCGCCGGGGACACGGACGATGTCGATCCGGCCGCTGGTCATGGCGCTCCAGCCGTTGCCGGGGTCCTGATGGAGGCTTCCGGCCGTACGGTGCATGGCGGACAGGACGGCCGGCAGCGGTTCCGTGGCGCGGATCAGCGTGAGGTCCTGGTTCTCACGCGGCGGCCGGTAGGCGAGCGTCGCCTGCCAGTTCGCCCGGTAGACGCCGAAGAGGCGCCGGATGACGGCCCCGGCGCTGCCGGTCGGCAGGATGCCCCGCTCGCTCGCGATGCGGGCCATGAACGCGAACGTCTCCTCCGGCGAGCCCAGGCCGTCGGGGATGATCCGTGCGGGTGATGCGGCGCCGTCCCGCGGCCACAGCAGTTCCTGGAAGAACCATCCCAGCAGGGCCTCGTCGTCGTACGGGGCGCACGGGCCCTGGCCCAGGGCGATGGTGTCCAGCACCAGCAGGCGGGCGACCTGCTGGCCGGCCGCCCGCAGGCGGCGGGCGATCTCGAAGGCGACGAGCCCGCCGAAGGACCATCCGCCGATGGTGTAGGGGCCGTGCGGCTGGACCGTCCGCAGCGCGGTGAGGTAGCTGTCCGCGAGGTCCTCGACGCTGGGCAGCGGTGTGGTGCCGGGGTCGGCGCCGGCGGCCTGGAGTGCGTGCAGCGGCTGGCCGTCCGGGAGGTGCCGGGCGAAAGCCATGTAGCACAGCACGTTGCCGCCCATGGGGTGGACCAGGAACAGGGGCGGGCGGGTGCCCCGGGGGCGGATCGGCACCACGGGGTCGAACGCGGCGCTCGCCCCGCCGTCGCGCAGCCGTGCTGCGAGACCGGCGGGGGTGGGTGTGGCGACGAACTCCGCCAGGGGAATGTGCACCCGGTAGCGCTGTTCGATCCGGACCACCAGCCGCATCGCGGCCAGGGAGGTGCCGCCGAGGTCGAAGAGGCTGTCGTGCACCCCCACCGCGTCCAGGGACAGCACGTCCGCCAGCATCTCGGTCAGCGTTTGCTCGTACGCGTCGCGCGGCCCGGCATCGGGGGCGAGGTCGGGGGCGGTCAGCGGGGTGCGGCGCAGTGCGGCGTCGTCGCGCTTGCCGCTGGGGGTCAGCGGCCAGCGGGCGGTCCATTGCAGGTGGGAGGGGAGCATGTGGTCGGGCAGGGTGACACGCAACCGCTCGCGGATGCCGGCCAGGTCCTCGTGCGTGCCCTCGCCGAGGAGGAAGGCGGCGAGGAAGGTCTCGCCGTCCTCGCGCCGACGGGCCACGACCGCGGCGTCGCGCAGGCCCGGGTACTGCTCTGCCAGGGCGGTGACGGCCAGTTCCACCTCGGCCGGCTCCACACGGAAGCCCCGCACCTTGACCTGGGTGTCGTCGCGTCCGAGGCAGACGACGTCTCCGCCGGGGAGCACCATGCCCAGGTCGCCCGTGTAGTAGAGCCTGCGGTCCCCGTCCGCGAAGGGGTGCGGGAGGAACCGCTCCTTGGTCAGGTCCGGGCGGCCCTCGTAGCCGTCGGCCAGGCAGGCGCCGCCCAGGTGGATGTCGCCACGCGCCCCGTACGGGACCGGACGCAGCCGCTCGTCCAGGACGTGCACCTCGGCCCCGTCGATGGCGCGGCCGATCGGCGGCAGGGCGGGGAAGGCGGAGGGATCGCCGGTCATGGTGAACGCGGTGACGACGTGGGTCTCGGTCGGGCCGTACTGGTTCTCCAGCACGGCTCCGGGGAGTCGGGCGCACAGCGCACGGATCTCCTGGGTGACGCGCAACTGCTCACCGCAGATGATCAGAATGCGCAGGGTGCGCGGGGTGATGCCCAGGGTCCCTGCGGCTTCGGCCAGTTGCTGGAGGGCCACGGGGGGAAGGAAGACCTGCTCGACGTGCTCGCGGTCGAGCAGGCGCAGCAGGGCGGGCATGTCGCGCCGCTCGGCGTCGCGGGCCAGGCACAGGGTGCCGCCGGAGCAGAGCGTGGAGAAGATCTCCTGGAAGGAGATGTCGAAGCTCAGCGGTGCGTACTGCAGGGTCACCCCGCCCGGGGCCGCGCTGGGTGCCTTCTTGTTCTGCCAGGCCACCAGGCCGGCCAAGGTGCGGTGCGGCATGGCGACGCCCTTGGGGGCCCCGGTGGAGCCGGAGGTGAACAGGACGTACGCGATGCTCCCGGCGTCCGTCCCGCCGCGCGCCGGGCATGGCGGTGCCGGTGCGGTCACCGACTCGGCGGGCAGCAGCAGCGCCGGGTCGCCGGCGAGGTGGGCGTGGGCGGACGCGGCCACGACGCGGAAGGGCCGGGACTGTTCCAGCATCGAGGCCAGCCGAGGGACCGGGTAGCCGACGTCCATCGGGACGACCGCGCATCCGGCCCGCATGACGCCCAGGAGCACGGCGATGGTCAGCGGGGAGCGGTCCATGGCGATCGCGATCCGGGCGTTCGCCGGGGCACCGAGCGCGTACAGCCGCCCGGCCACGTTCTCGGCGGCCTCGGCCAACCGGGCGTAGCTCCACCGCTCCTCGCCCATCACCAGGGCGGTCGCGTCCGGAGTGCGTGCGGCCTGTTCGGCGACGAGGGCGACGACCGTGGGGTGCTCCGCAGGGGAGGCCAGGACCGGCCGGTCGGCGAGGAAGGCGAAGTCCGGTCTGTCGTGGGGCTGTTCCACCATGCGGCGCAGGATGTTCAGGTAGCCGGCCGCGAAGAGGTCGCCCTGCTCGGCGCAGAACGTCGTTCCGTCGCAGTCGACCCGCAGCCACATGCCGGTGCCGTCCGGTTCGGTGACCGCGTTCACAAGGAGCCGGAAGTCGTTCTCCTCCCAGGTGCGGAACTCCGTGAGCCGCAGACCGGGCAGGCCGAGGACGTGGGAGAGCTGGTGGAAGTGCACGTAGTTGAAGGCGGTGTCCACGACGGGTCCGCCGTGGTCCTCCTGGATGGCGCTCAGCGGGTAGCGGCGGTGCGGGTGGCCTTCCCGCTCCTGTTGGAAAGCCTCGCGCGCCACATCCAGCCAGCTGTTGAGTGCGGTGTCCAGGCGCACGGGCACGGTGTTCAGGAACAGCCCGGCGATGCGCTCCGCCCGGGCCAGTTCGGGCCGGCCGTGGGTGATCAGGCCGGTGGTCACGTCCCGGGTGCCGGCGAGCACGGCCAGGGTCAGGCCGTGCGCTGCGAAGAGCACGGACTTCACGGGCAGGGTGTGTTCGGCCGCGAAGCGCCGCACCTGCTCGACGAGGGCGCCGGGCAGGTCGATCCGTCGCGAGGCGGGCCGGCTGCCGGGACCGGGCAGGTGGGGCGGGAACGCCTCGATCGGCAGGGGTTCGCAGCCGGTCAGTTTCTCCCGCCAGTAGCGCCGGGCTCCCTCCGAGCGCAGGGCGGCCTGCTCCAGGCGCACGTGGGCCGCAGGGGAGGGGAGCGCCGTGCCGTCGACGGGGCCGGTCTCCAGGCCGAGGCCGTGGGCGTAGTCCTGGAGGAGCTCCTGGATGAGGGTGGCGACGCTGCCGCCGTCGAGGAGGGCGTGGTGAAAGCTGAGGACCAGGTCGACGGTGGTGGGCCGCACGTGGGCGCGGAACAGGTACAGGGGTGCCTGGTCGAAGACGTAGGGATGGCGGCGGCGTTCCTCGATGTGTGCGCGCACCTCGGCCTCGGCCGCCGCGTCGTCCAGGGGACGCAGGTCGGCGGTCTCCAGGCCGCCGTGCACCCGGGGGTGGACGACCTGCAGCGGTTCGACGCCGGCCAGGTCGAAGGCCGAGCGCAGTGCCGGGTGCCGTGCCGTCAGCCGGTCGAAGGAGCGGCGGAACTCCGCCTCGTTCCAGGGCATGTCGAGGGTGTACCGGAAGACGTCCCGGTATCGGGCCGAGGCCTCGTGCCGACGGCTGTGGTAGAGCAGGCCGAGCTGGAGCCGGGTGAGCGGGTAGGCGTCCTCGGCGTCCTGCAGGCGGGCGCGGTCGACGTCGGCCACGAGGGCGAACGGGGCGGCGACGTCCTCGCTCCCGAGCGCGTCGCAGTTCCCGGTGCGTGTGGCGAGGCCGGCCACCGTCGGGTTACGCAGGAGGTCGGTGAGCGAGAAGCGCAGGCCCCGGGCCTCCGCCTCGGCGCGCACCTTGAGCATCAGGATCGAGTCGCCGCCGAGGGCGAAGTAGTCGTCGTGGACCCCCACGGCCTCATGGCCCAGGACGCGGGCCCAGATCTCGGCCAGGACGGCCTCGGTGCGGTTGCACGGCTGCCCGTCCCCGGTGGGCTCCGAGGTGTCGTGCGGTGGGGGCAGCGCGTTGCGGTCCGCCTTGCCGCTGGGGGTCAGCGGAATGCTCTCGACGCGGGTGAAGGACGCCGGGAGCATGAACGCCGGCAGCGTACGCCCGAGCCGTTCGCGCAGCACCGCCGACTCGATCGGGGCCCCGGCCGTGTAGTAGCCGTCCAGGACGGTACCCCGGGTATCGGTGGTGCGGCTCACCACGACGGCGTCCCGTACTCCGGGGACCGCGCGCAGGGCGGCGGCCACCTCGGCGGGCTCGACGCGGTGGCCCCGGATCTTGACCTGGTCGTCGATCCGTCCGAGGTACTCCAGGGTGCCGTCGGCGAGCCACCGGGCCAGGTCGCCGCTGCGGTAGAGGCGCCCGCCGGGCACGAACGGATCGTGGCCGAAACGCTCGGCGGTCAGCTCCGGACGGCCGAGGTAACCGCGGGCGACCCCGGCGCCGCCGATGCACAACTCGCCGGCGACCCCCACGGGTTGCGGCAGATCGTCGGTTCCCAGCACGTACAGCCTGGTGTTGTCGATCGGGCGGCCGATGGGTACCCGGGCGATGCCGCGGACGGGGTCGTCCGGGCAGTCGTAGAACGAGACGTCGACCGTGGCCTCGGTCGGGCCGTACAGGTTCACCAGCCGGACGGGCTGTTCGGCGTCGTCCTCACGGCGGCACCGGTCGGCCAGGCGGTTGAACTGCTCGACCCGGGCGGCGGGCAGGGCCTCGCCGCTGCAGAAGACGTGCCGCAGGGTCCGGACGGCCTCGCGTGAGGCGGCCGACTCCTCCAGCAGGTCGAGGAACGGGCCGAGCATCGAGGGGACGAAGTGCACGGCGGTGACCCGGTGTTCGCGGATCGCCCGCAGGACCTCGCGCGGGTCCTTGTGGCCGCCGGGCGGCAGGAGGGCCACGGCCGCGCCCTCGGCGGCCCACCAGAACAGCTCCCACACCGAGACGTCGAAGGAGATCGGCGTCTTCTGCAGCAGGACGTCCCCTTCTCCGAGCGGGTAGCGGCGCTGCATCCACGTGAGGCGGTTGACCACGCTGCGGTGCTCGACCATGACGCCCTTTGGCTGCCCGGTCGAGCCGGAGGTGTAGATGACGTAGGCGAGGTCACCGGAGGAGAGGGTGAGCGGCTCCAGCGGGGCGCCGCTGCCGTGCAGCAGGTCTCCGGCGCGCCGCACGGTCGCGTCCCCGGGCAGGTCATCGGGAGCGGCGTCGTCGACGATCACCACCTTGGCGCGGCTGTCGCGCAGCAGGAACTCCACCCGCTCGGCCGGGTGTCCGGGGTCCACCGGCACGTAGGCGCCGCCCGATTTCAGGATGCCGAGCAGGGCGGCCGGCAGGAGCGGTCCGCGCTCCATCATCACCGCGACCCGGTCGTCCGGGCCGACGCCCTGCGCGCGCAGGGCCCGCGCGATCCGGTTGGCCTGCTCGTCGAGTTCGGCGTAGGTCAGTTCCTCTCCGGACGCCGCGACGACCGCGGTCCGCTCCGGCCGGCGGGCGGCCTGCGCCTCGAACAGGCCGTGCAGGGTGGCCCGGTCCGCGCAGGGCACGTACGGTCCGGCAGCGCGTCCGGCGGTCAGGTCCTCGTATTCGGTCGGCGGCAGCATCGGGATCTCGGACAGGGGGCGGTCCGCCATGTCGAGGCCGCACTGCAGGAGGGTCGTGAGGTGACCGGCCACCGATGTGATGGGCAGGTGTTCGTCGAAGACGTCGCAGGCGTAGTTCAGGTCGACGTGGATGTCGGCCGTGTCGTCGAAGGCGGACACCAGGACGTTCAGCGCGTCTTGGTCGTGCGAGAGGGCCAGCAGAGACCTCTGCCGTTCGACTTCGGGGATCCGGTCCGGCGGCGGCCAGTGCATGTAGGAGAGCGTCACGTCGAAGAAGTGCCGCGGGCTTCGGGCCGATGCGGGCAGGACGGGCAGGATGTCGCCCAGCGAGAGCCGCTCGTGCCGTCTGAGGGCGCGGGTCGTCTCCTGGGTCTGGGCGAGCAGTTCCCGCAGGGACCGCGCGCCTTGCGCCGCGATGCGCAGCGGCAGGATGTTGGCGAACTCGCCGAGGGTCCTTTTGTGGCGCTCGGTCGCCCGATTGAGGAAGGGAATGCCGAGGAGCACCTCCTCGCTGCGGTGCAGGCGCGTCAGGTACGTACCGAGTACGGCGGCGAGGTAGGTGAACGGGGAGAAGCCGGCGGTGCGGATCCGGCCGACGAGGGCGCTGTCGATCTGGAAGGAGTGGAGGCCGCGACCGTTGGTGTCCCCGCTCGTCGTACGGGTGAAGAGCGCGGGTGCCGCGTCGAGGAGGTATTCCCGGTAGAAGGCCCGGTCCCGGTCGCCGTCCGCGCCGGCGCGATATGCGGCGTCCTCCTCGACGAACGCCAGGTAGGAGGGCGGCCGCGGGGCTGCCCCGTGCGGACCGCTGTGCGGCGCTCGGGCGTAGTCCTCGATGATCTCGTGGCTGAGCCGGTCCAGAGTCCAGCCGTCGGCGATGATGTGGTGTGCTTTGACGTGCAGATGCGTGACGTCCGGACTCTCCACGAGGAGCGTGGCCTCCACCAGGGGACCGCGTCCGAGCGGCAGGGCGCTCGTCATCGACCGACGCATCCACTCGGCGCACGCCGCGTCCGGTTCGGGGTCTCGCGAAAGATCGACCACGGTGACCGGGACACTGTCGGGTGCCACCCACTGGAAAGGGGTGCCGGTGCTTTCGTCGAAGCGCAACCGGAACGTCTCATGGCGGTGCAGCACGCGCTCCGTGCAGGCGGCGAGCCTGTCGCGGTCGACAGCGCCTTGCAGACGCTCGTGGAGAACGGCATTGAACTGCGGTGATTCCGGAGTCCGGGAGCCGACGGCCCACAGGTCCCGCTGATACGCCGACAACCGGTACGACGCCTGATCGTTCAGGCCCATTTATCGAGGTTCCCTTCGAAGCTTTACGGGGATCACCCGGTGCCCCCGAAAGACGGCGGAGGGCGGCGGGTCACGGCCTTCCGGACGATCCCCGGTCCGCCGCAGGGCCGCGGCATGGAGCCGAGGTCTGCTTGCTCCGCGACCGCCACCCGCTCTGCCGGCTCCGTCCGACGGATCCGGTCGGAGGCGACGAACCGGTCGGGGCGCGGTCCGACGAGCGAGCCTAGGTGGGTGATGTGCCCTGGCATCTGCTTCTCCCCGCCGGCCGTTCAGGCAGGCTGAGGGGCGCCGAGGCGTCGGCGAAGAAGGGAGGGGCGACCACGCTCAGCCCGCCGTCCACCACCACCGTCTGGCCGGTGATGTACTCGGCACCGGGCGAGAGCAGGAAGGCGACCGCGTCGGCCACCTCCTGGACCGTACCGGTGCGCCGCGCAGGGATGCGGTCGAGCGCCGTGCTCATGTCCGGCATCCCTGGCACGCCGTAGAAGTACTCCAACGAGTCGGAGTCGATCAGGCCGCCGCTGACGCCGTTCACGTTGATGGAGTACGGGGCGAACTCCACCGCCATGTAGCGGACCCAGGACTCGATTGCGGCCTTCATCGAGCCGAGTGCCGCGTAGGCCGGGAACGCCCGAACGCTGCCGTAGCTCGACAGTGCGACGATCCGCCCCCCGCGGTCCATCAGCGGCACCGCATGCTGCGCACCGAGTACGAATGGCCGCAGGTTCATGGCGTACGAGCGGTCCAGGTGGTGGGGTTTGAGTTCCAGGATGTTCTTGAAGGCGCCGGCCGCGGCGTTGGAGACGAAGTGGTCCAACCGGCCGAACTCGTCCTTCACCGTGGCGAAGAGGCGCTGCACTCCCTCGACCGTCTCGACGTCCGCCCGGACCGCGAGACCGCGTCCACCGGCCTCTTCGATGCCGGCCACTGCCTTCTCCGCCAGATCGGCGTTCTTTTTGTAGTTCACCACCACGGTGGCCCCGCCGCGCCCGAGGGTGCAGGCGAGCGCACGGCCGATGCCGCGGGAGGCACCGGTGATCAGCGCCACCTGGTCCTGGAACTGTCCGCCGTAGGTCATCGGCACGTGCTGCCACCAGCGCCGGTGACCCGCACGGCAGGGTGCGCGAGACGCCTGGCGGTGGGCCCGCGGCCACCACTTTCGTCAGGCCGGTGACGGCCTCGGGCCAGGGCGAGGCGTTCAGAGGAAGGGACCGGCGGCCGACCCGCCGGCCGCACGGAACTGTCGTCCGTCTCGTCGCCCCGGCGGACGACGCGGAGACGGTGACCGAGGGCACGTTCCGACACATCCGTGCGGCAGGTGCGGGGAATCCCTGATTCGCCGGACGCTCGAGGGGGCTGCGGGAGCATCGGTGTGCCCTTTCACGGCTCGTTGAGCTACTTACTGCGAGGTGCCTGGACGCCCCGCAGCTCTGCGACCGGGCGGGGCGCGCCAAACATATCCAAAGCCGCGAACAGGACCATCCGGATGAGAGGTGACTTCATCTCTTCGAGTGCCCTCCCGTCACTCGCCTGGCGGAACGGGCAGACAGCCGCCCTCCGTGCCCGGCCTGTGCGGGCACGGAGGGCGGCTGCAGCAACCGCTTGCCGACTGCTCAGATGTGTCCGAAGAACAGGCTGCCCGGCGCGTCCGCGTCGTTGGACAGGAAGTACTCGCGCAGCGCGCGGACGAGCTCGTGGCGCGAGATCGCGCCGTCCCCGTCGGTGTCCAGCCTGGTGAACATGTCCATCGCGTCGGGGGCCTCGACCCTCCACACGTCCTTCAGGAAGCGGGAGAACTCCTCCTTGCTGATCTGGTTGTCTCCGTCGACGTCGATGACGTCGAAGATCACGTCGGCGGTGCCGTCGGCCACGTTGAGCCGGCTGGTGTCGACGCTCGCGAGGCGGCTGGCCGTGACGAACTGGTCCTTCGTGAGGCGGTCTTCCTGGACGCCGGCGTGGCGCAGCAGCTCCAGCCAGTACATCTGGCAGAAGGCCTGGAGTGCCCTGGCCCGGCGGTCGTCCTTGCTGAGCTTGTACGCCTGGATGTAGCGGTCGGCGAGCTTCTGGTAGTCCGACCAGTCGACGTAGCCGTCGCCGTTGGCGTCCATGGTGGCGAACGCATGGGCGTTCTTCGTGCTGATGACGTCGGGTGCCGCAGTGGCCATGCCGAGTCCTCCGAAAAGGTGGGGGGTGTGGGTCGTGACCATCATTGTCGAGCCGTGGAGGAGGACAATGGGATCAGGGCGAACGGCCCTGCCCTTTCACCTTTGCGGGTGGGCCGCCCTGCCCCAGATGGCGCATCAGGCGGAAGCCGCAGTGGCCGAGTCGGGTGAAGCGGGCCGCGGCGCGTTCACCCGGTGCCGGCCGGGCCGGCGCGGGGGCGCTTCGGTGAAGGCCGGCGGGTTCGTGCTGCACACCGGGACCGCACGGGAACGCCTGCCGCAGGAGCCCGGCTCCGGGTCGGGCACGACCTGCCGGGGGCGCCCGGCCGAGTGGACCGAGGCCGGTGTCCGACCCCGGCTGCACGAGGTGCTGCCTGCCGAACCGCGCGGCGCGAACGCGCCGGACTCCTCCCGTGCCGCGGTCGACGGCTCCCGCATCCAGGCGTCAGAGGGGGCAGCCAGGACCGGACGGAGCCCCGTCGGCCGGGGCGGGACGGGCAGTGAGCACCACCTGATCACCGACGCCACCGGCATCCCGCTCGCCGCGACCCCGGCCGGCGGCAGCCGCGACGGCGGCACCCGGCCGATCCCGCTGCTGCGGACCGTGCCGCCCGTGCGGGGCAGGCGCGGCCGGCCCGGGCGCCGCCCCGACGTCGCGCCGGCCGACCGCGGCTACGACCACGAGAAGCACCGCCGCCCGGTCCGGAGCCCGGAGGGAAGCCGCCGATCGCCCGCCGGGGCACCGAGCGCGGCTCCGGCCCGGGCGCCCAACGCCGGGGCCTGGAGCGCACCTTCGCGCACTTGCACCGATTCCGCCGCCTGCGGATCCGCCGGGAGATACGCGGCGACATCCACGAAGCCTTCCTCACCCTCGGGTGCGCACTCGTCTGTCGGCGACGCCCGAAGTCGTTCCGGTAGGAGTTCTTGGGCCTTTCGGGTGAGTTCGTCCCGGGTCTTCCCGTCGACGCCCTCTACTGTGGGACGGCCGAACCAGCCGCAGCCGGACGAAAGCGGAGTTCCGCCTGTGCGGCGGGGACGGTCGCGGCATCCGGGCGGAGCAAATACCGGCAGATCGCTGGACGCGGCCCTGCTGGGATCCGAGTCCTGAAACCGAAGGTGGTACGTGTCGAAATCGCCAGGTTTGACGTCACCGGCAGGCCGGGTCGTGGTCGTTACCGGAGCCTCCTCGGGCCTGGGGAAGGCGTGCGCACTCCATCTGTCGCGGGTGGGCTTCCACGTCGTCGCCGGAGTCCGCAGCCCCGAGGACGGAGAGCGGCTGCGCGTGGCCGCCACCGGCCGGCTGACCCCGGTGGTCGTCGACGTCACGGACGAGAAGTCCGTCCGGGCCGCCGTGTACGAGGTCACCGAGCTGGCCGGCGAGGGCGGGCTGTGGGGGCTGGTCAACAACGCGGGCATCGCCGTCACCGCTCCTCTGGAGTGCGTACCGAGCGAGCTCATGCGCCTCCAGCTGGACACCAACGTCACGGGCCAACTGATCGTGATCCAGGGCTTCCTGCCGCTGCTGCGGGCCGGAGCCGGACGGATCGTCAACGTGACCTCGGGCCTCGGGAACATCGCGGTTCCCTACCTCGGCGCCTACGCCGCAGCCCAGTTCGCCAAGGAAGCACTCAGCGACGCGCTGCGCCGCGAGCTCGCCCCGCAGCGGATCCCCGTCGCGGTGGTCCAGCCCGGCGCCGTGCCGACTCCGCTCTGGGACAAGATGTCCGACGCGGGCAGCCGGGCCCTGGAGAGCGCCCCGGAACCGGTGCAGCAGCTCTACCGCGGCACGTTCCCGCGGTTCATGGACACCAACGAGGCCTCGGCCCGGACCAGCCGCACCACTCCCGACGACGTCGCCCGGGTGGTCTTCCGAGCACTGGTTGCCGAGCGGCCGAGGATCCGCTACGGCGTCGGACGGGACGCGACCGGCAGCCGCGTGCTGGCCAGGCTGCTGCCCGACCGGGTGATCGACCGGATCCTCGCCGGCATCGTCGCGCCCGCCCACTGACCGTCGTCCGTGCGACCGGCACCACACCACAGGAAGAGAAGCGGTATGACCACGGCACAGGAACTGAAGGACCTTTTCAGGCACGGCCTGGACCTGCTGGCGGAAGGGAGGATCGAGGAGTGGATCGACGGTTTCACCGAGGACGGCGTCCTTGAATTCCCCTACCCCGCCTGGGGCATCCCCACCCGGATGCAGGGCCGGGAGGCGCTGCTCGCCCAGATGACGATGTTCCGCGAGCAGCTGAAGGTCGAGTTCTCCGAGCCCGAGTTCTACACCGCCACCGAGGACGGCCTGGTCATCGCGGCGTACACCGGCGAATGCACTCTGATCGCCACCGGGGGTCAGTACCACCAGACCTACCTGTCGGTGGTGCACTTCGAGCAGGACCGGATCGCGCTCTACCGCGACTTCTGGGACCCGTGGTCGGTCATGCAGGCCGCCGGCGGCGAGCTTGCCTGGAAGCAGATCCTGCCGACAATGGCCCCGAACTGACCCCGGCCCACCGGTCGACAGCCGTTCCAGTGTCTGGACATGATGGAGCGGATGCCGCTGGTTCGGCTGGTCAGCCTCGCCAAGCGGAGAGGCCTGCCGGGGATGGTCGCGGAGCGGCCGCGCGTCGACGGCGCAGGCAACAGCGGCGGGGCCGACCCAAGTGCGAAGGCGATGACACCGGTGGCGGCGATGTGCGCAGGCGCGGACGGCATCGACGACGTGAACCGGCTGCCCGTCCCGCGGGACCGGACGGTGACGGCTGCAGCAGCCAGGACTTGACTGGATGTCAGGTCCGATCCGGACAGTACGGCCGGTGACACCGCACTCGCGTGCCACCCGTTCTGGCTGCCGGGCCGGAAGAAGCACACCTGGTGACCCGAGTAGGAGATTCGTCGGCACAACCGTGGGCGGCGCGGTTCCCAGGGCCTTGCCCGGCCGGTCGAACGCACGGCCCGGACGCGGCCCTCCGCGCGGGCCCGCGGCCGACGGCGGAGCTCGGGCTCGGAGACCGGCCGGTCGGGGGTGTTCGTCGCAGAGCAGATGATCCGCGTGCCGTCGGTGTCCGTGATTCTCGACTGGGCACCGGGGTGGGGCCGTTCCTTGCGGACGATCAGCCGCATGCCCTTGGGCCGGCCGCACAGGACGTCGCCGGTGGTCCGGCGGCCAAGGCGCCGTCGCGGACCTTGCCGTCCGTCTCGACGGCCGGGGCCACGCCGATGCCGAGGTCTTGAGGACGTGGCTGTGGACGGCCTCGGTGATCACCGTGCCGACCGAACAGGACAGCCGGCGGTCGCGCCGCCCTGAACCGGCGTCGTCCCGGCAGCCGCCCCTCACGCGTCGCCGTACGCCTCCCCGCCCGTCTCGAACCGCGCCGTCCCCGCCGTCGCGTCGGCGAGCCAGACGCGGAAGGCGTCGACGTCGGCCTCGGGGAGGCCGATCTCGATGGTGACCGCCTCGCCGTAGTGGACGTCGCGGACCTCGCGGCCGGTGGATCGCAGGTTGTTCTGCACCTTGCCGGCCCGCTGGTGGTCGACGGTCACCGTGGCCAGCCGGAAGCGGCGGCGGGTGAGGGTGCCGAGGGTGTCCAGCGCCTCGCCGACGGCGCCGCCGTACGCGCGGATGAGGCCGCCGGCACCGAGCTTGACCCCGCCGTAGTAGCGGGTGACGACGGCGACGACGTAGCGCATGTCGCGGCGCAGCAGCATCTGGAGCATCGGGACGCCCGCGGTGCCGCCGGGTTCGCCGTCGTCGCTGGCCTTCTGGACGGAGGCGTCGGCGCCGATGACGTAGGCCCAGCAGTTGTGGGTGGCGTCGGCGTGCTCCTTGCGGACGGCCGCGACGAACGCCTGGGCCTCCTCCTCGGTGGCAGCCGGGGCGAGCGCGCACAGGAAGCGGGAGCGGTTGATCTCGGTCTCGTGGACGCCCGGGCGGGCGACGGTGCGGTACTCGTCCTGCATCGGGCCAGCCTATGCCGTCGCCGGCGCCGCCTCAGCCGCCGTTCCCGCGCCCCCGCGGCACGGCCGTGCAGGTCAGCAGGGCCGCGCCCGGCCGCAGGTCGCTCCAGGCCGGGCCGTGCCAGGTCAGCACCGCGACGGCGGAGGTGGGGAACTTCACCCGGACCCCGTCCAGCGCGTCGCCGAGGGCGTCCGCGGCCAGGTCGAGGACGAGTTCCTGCAGGCCGGGGTTGTGTCCGACCAGCAGCAGGGTGCGGACCTCGGCGGGCGTCGCGCGGGCCACGGCCAGCAGCTCGGGCACGTCGGCGGCGTACAGGCGCGGTTCGTACCGGACGGGCGGCGCGCTGTCCCACCGGGCCGAGGCCAGTTCCCAGGTCCGGCGGGCGCGTACGGCGGTGGAGCACAGGGCGAGATCGGGGAGGTGGCCGGCACCGGCCAGCGCGCGGCCGGCCGCCGGGGCGTCGCGCAGGCCGCGCGGGGCGAGCGGCCGCTCGTGGTCGGGCACGCCCTGCGGCCAGGCCGACTTGGCGTGCCGCAGGACGACCAGCCGGCGCGGCGGCCCGGCCTCGGCGGCGCTCACGCCGGGGCCCCGACGTCACGGGTGAGTTCGAGGCCGAGGAGACGGTCGGCGTAGGCGTAGGTCTCGAAGCGGGCGCCGTCCGGGAGCCGCGGCCCGGCCTCCTCCGCCGAGCGCAGCACGCGCAGCACCGCGGGCAGGTCCAGGTCGTCCTCCCAGGCGGTCCGCAGCCGTCCGCGCAGGTCCTCGGGGACCGGGCGGGACGGGCTCCGCGCCCAGTCGGCGACGGCCCGGCGCCAGCGGGCCAGGGTGGTGCCGGCCTCGCGCAGCGCGGCCTCGTCGAGCGGGGCGGGTGTGCGGTGGTGGTGGGAGAGGAGGGCGAGGCGAAGGGCGGCGGGATCGGGGGCCGCACCGGCCGGGCCGTCCGGCCGCACGGCCGCGACCGGGACCCACACGCCCTCCCCCGCCGCCGGGGCGTCGTCCGCCGCCACGTGCACGGTCTGGGCCTCGCCGAATCCCGCGGAGACGTCCCTGCCGTCCTCGAAGGGGCGGGCGCCGAGCCGCGTGGCGGCCGCCCGCAGCTCCGCCTGCTCTCGTTCGCCGGTCAGCACGGGCAGGACCGACGTACCGCCGAGTTCCAGCACCCGCACGACGAGGTCGGCGACGAGGAGGACGCGGAGGGTACCGCTGCCGCACCCCGAGGCGTGGGCCTCGACACGGGTGAGGCCACGGCGGACGGGGGCGGCGACGACGGGCTCGCCGGTTCGGGGGTCGATGATGCGCAGCACGCGCCCGAGCGTAGGCGGGCGGAGGGCCGTCCGCAGTCCCGGGTGCGGAATCGGTGACGGCCGTCCGATGTTGAGCGGATGGACGCCGTTCGGCGTCCTGCGATGTCCGTCCGTCAGAGGAGGCCGCCGTGCACGGCGACGAGGCAACGATCCGCAGGATCCTGACCGAGCTGGGCGACACCTGGGCGGTGGTGGGGCTGTCCACGAACCCGCGGCGGGCGGCGTACGGTGTCGCGGAGGTGCTCCGGCGCCACGGCAAGCGGGTCGTCCCGGTCCACCCGAAGGCGGAGACCGTGCACGGGGAGCGGGGGTACGCCTCCCTCGCCGACATCCCCTTCGACGTGGACGTGGTGGACGTGTTCGTGAACAGCGGCCTCGCGGGAGCCGTCGCGGACGAGGCGGTCGCCAAGGGCGCGAAGGCGGTGTGGTTCCAGCTCGGAGTCGTCGACGAGGCGGCCCACGCCCGCACCCGGGCCGCCGGTCTGGAGATGGTGATGGACCGCTGCCCGGCGATCGAGATCCCCCGGCTGGGCTGAACGGGGGGCCGCTGCGGCCCCCTGACACCCCCTCGGCCGCGTGGTGCCGGAGACGGGGACCCGGGAGTTCGTCGTGGAGCGGTACCGGGGAACGGCCGGCCACCGCTGACGGCGGGGCGGGCGGGGCCGGGCAGCCTCAGACCGCGACGCCCAGCCCGTCCAGCACCACCGCGCCGGGCAGTTCGGCGAACGCCTTGCCGGGCACCAGCAGTTTGCCGCGCCGGCGCCCGCTGCCGACGAGGACGTACGGCAGGTCGACGACGGCCGAGTCCACCAGCACCGGCCAGCCGGCGGGGAGTCCCACGGGGGTGATGCCGCCGTACTCCATGCCGGTCTCCCCCACCGCCGTGTCCATCGCGGCGAACGACGCCTTGCGGGCGCCGAGCCGGCGGCGCACCACACCGTTGACGTCGACGCGGGTGGTGGAGAGCACGACGCACGCGGCCAGGGTGGTCTCGGCACCGCGCTTGCCGGCGACCACCACGCAGTTCGCCGACCGCTCCAGCAGTTCCCGTCCGTAGTGCTCGACGAAGACGGCCGTGTCGGCCCACCGCGGGTCGGTGTCGACGTAGACGATCTGGTCGGCGGGGACGCTGCCGCTCCAGTGGCGTACCGCGTCGGCGACCGGGCCGACCAGGTCGTCGAGGCGGTCGGGGGCGGGCCTGGCGTCGTCGAAGTGTCCGATGGGTGCGTCCATGGCCGCACGCTAACAGCAGCGCCGCGCAGGTCGGCGGGGTGTCTCAGTGCACGGGCGGTACCGACACGGTGAGCACCATCTCGGTCGGGATCCCGCCCTGGTTGGCGTAGGTGTGGGCGGCGTCGGCCTCGAAGGTGACGCTGGCGCCGGCCGGGACGCGGTGCTCCGTGCCCTCGACGGTGAGGGTCAGTTCACCGGCGGTGACGTGGGCGATCTCGACCGTGCCGGCCGGGTGCGGGTCGGATCCGCTGCTGTCGCCCGGCATCAGCCGCCAGTCCCACATCTCCAGCGGGCCGGGGGCTTCCGTGCCGGCGAGGAGCCGGCTGTAACTGCCCGCGTCGGTGTGCCACAGCCGGACCACCTGGTCGGCGGGGACGACACGGACCTTGGGTCCCTGCTCGTAGTCGAGGAGGGTGGTGATGCTGATGCCGAGCGCGTCGCCGATCTTGACGACGGTGCCGAGGCTGGGGTTGGTGCGGGCCTGCTCGATCTGGATCAGCATGCCGCGGCTGACTCCGGCGCGGGCCGCGAGGGTGTCGAGGGTGAAGCCGCGGTCGGTGCGCCAGCGTCTGACGTTGCGCGCCAGGGACTGGGTCAGCAGGTCGAGGTCCGACACGTTCCGTCCAATTCACCCCGTCCGGACACCGTCCGGAGTCCAACAGTCTGGATTCCGGAGTCTACTGTCTTGCACCACCGGCGGGCGGCGGTCGGGTTCCGCCGCATCCGTCACCTTTCCGGTTCGAGTTCGGCGAGCCTCGCCGCCGACTCCTCGTCCAGACCGGACAGCGCGACCAGCTGGTCGGAGGTCACGCCGTCGGGGATCGGTACCGGGGCCGGGGTGCGCAGCGGCGGCTGCCAGCCGTCGCCGGGAGTCCACCGGCGTACGACCCGGGCGGGCGCCCCCGCGACCACCGCGTGGTCGGGCACCGTGCCGCGCACCACCGCGCCGGCCGCGACGACGACGTTCCGTCCGATCCGCGCCCCCGGCAGGATCACCGCGCCGGTGCCGACCCAGCAGCCGGAGCCGATCTCGACCGGCTCCATCCGCGGCCACTGCTTGCCGATGGGCTGGTGCGGATCGTCGTAGGAGTGGTTGGTGGAGGTGACGTAGACGTACGGCCCGAAGTAGCAGTCGCTGCCGATGGTGACCGTCGTGTCGGCGATGACGTGGCTGCCGCGGCCCAGCACGACGCCGTCGCCCATCCGCAGGATCGGGTCGGGGCCGAGGTCGAGGTCCGGCATCAGACCGGCCGTCAGCGTGACCTGCTCGCCCACGATGCAGTGCGCGCCGAGGTGGATCCAGGGTTCGCCGAAGACGGTGCCGAGCGGGAAGGCGAGCCGGGTGCCGGATCCGATCGAGCCGAAGCGGAGCCCGCCGGGGTGTTCGGCGGTGACGGAACCGGTGCGCTGCACCCAGGCCCAGCCCGCGTGGACGGCCCGCTGGGCGAGGCGGCGCCGCCATGATGAGAACGTGTTCCTGCGCTTCGGCACCCGCTCACCGTACTCAGCACGCGCCGGCGCCAGGACGCCGCAGGCCTGTGATCTTCACCCCACCGGGTGACGTACGGTGCGGGGAGCGGACGGACACGAGGAGACGGTGATGACGCACAGGGCGCTGATCGTGGGCATCGGCGGCAGGGAACCGAAGGTCGACGAGGAGGCGTTCGTGTCGCCGACGTCCTCCGTCATCGGGGACGTGACGCTGGCGGCGGGCGCGAGCGTCTGGTACGGCGCCGTGCTGCGCGGTGACGTGGAGCGGATCTCGGTGGGGGCGCGGAGCAACGTCCAGGACAACTGCACGCTGCACGCCGACCCCGGTTTCCCCGTGACCATCGGCGAGCGGGTCTCCGTCGGCCACAACGCGGTCGTCCACGGGGCGAGCGTCGGGGACGACTGCCTGATCGGGATGGGCGCGACCGTGCTGAACGGCGCGGTGATCGGGGCCGGTTCGCTGGTCGCGGCGCAGGCGCTGGTGCCGCAGGGGATGGAGGTGCCGCCGGGGTCGCTGGTCGCGGGGGTGCCGGCGAAGGTCAGGCGGGAGCTGACGGAGGAGGAGCGTCAGGGCGTCACGCTGAACGGCACGTTCTACGCCGACCTGGCGAAAGCCCACGGCGAGATCCACGAGTAGGGCGGCACCGCGACGGGCGGCCGCGGCCTACTCGGCGGCCGCCACCGTCTCGGCCGTCGGTTCGGCGGCGGTCTCGGTCCCGGTCTGCCGTGCGGCGTTCCTCGCCTTGCGTTTGAGCACGATCATCGAGGTGAGGCCGATGAGCACGGCCGCCACCAGGCCCAGCCAGGAGAACCGCTTCAGCCAGGACTCCGCGACGACACCCACGTAGTAGATGACGGCCGTCGTGCCGCCCGCCCACACGATGCCGCCGAGCAGGTTGGCGGTGAAGAACCTCCAGTACGGCATGTGCAGTACGCCCGCGAGCGGCCCGGCGAAGATCCGCAGCAGGGCGATGAAACGGCCGAAGAAGACGGCCCACATGCCCCACTTCTCGAAGGACCGCTCCGCCGTGGCGACGTGCCCCTCGCTGAAGTGCCGGGGGAACTTCTTGCCCAGCCAGGCGAGCATCGGGCGGCCGCCCTTGCGGCCGATGGCATAGCCGATGGAGTCACCGATCACCGCGCCCGCGGTGGCGCAGGTGCCGAGGATCACGGGGTTGATGTCGCCGTGCTGCGAGGCCAGCAGCGCCGAGGAGACGAGGATGATCTCGCCCGGCAGCGGGATGCCCAGGCTCTCCAGTCCGATGACCAGGCCCACCAGCGCGTAGATGGCGACCGGGGGTACGGCCTCGAGCCACTCCTGGACGTGCACCGCCGGCTCCTCCCGTACGAGTCCTGCTCTGCGGCGCGCCGGGGACGGGCGCACGCCGGGAAGCCTACCGGGTCGGCCCCGCGACCGGTCCGCCCCGTGGTGCGGCCCGCCCCACCGCGGATCCAAGGGCGCGGCCCCTCGTCCCGGCGGGCCGGTGAGCGGATCGCGGCGGGCGAGGAAGCGGCCCCGTCGCCGCGGACTCCGGCTGCGGCTCGCAGCGGTGGCCGTCGGTCACGGAGCGCGGGCGCGGGCGCGGGGACGACCGCAGCCGCTTGCGGGGCCCTCCCCCGCGGCCCGTCCGCTCAGCCGTTGGGCCGCAGGGTCCACACGACGGTCATCTCGCCGGTCACGGCCCCGTCCTCGCGGCGGATCTCGATCGCCACCGGGAACTCGGGCCGCTCCCCCGCGTCGAGCTGGGCGACGACCTCGGCGGCCGGGCGTCCCAGCGTCGCGGTCGCCGTGACGGGCCCCATCGCGAGCTTGCGGTAGGCGATCTCGGCGCGGACGGCGAGCGGCACGGCCCGGGACAGCTGGTCCCCGAACGCGGCGAGCACGATCGCCCCGCTCGCGGACTCGCCGAGCGTGAACATCGCCCCGGCGTGCGGCCCGCCCACGTGGTTGTGGAACGCCCCCTGGTCCGGCAGAGCCACCACGGCCCTCTCCGGCCCGGTCTCGAGGAACTCGAGGTTCAGCGTGCGGGCCATGGGCACGGTGGCGGCGAGCATCTCGCCGATGGACATCTGGTCAGCGCTCATGCCGCGATGTTACCCACGAGTAGAGTCGGGCGGCCAGGGGAAGGACCGGGGAAGGAACGGAGAATCCACGCGGGAAGGGATGTGCCGCGGCCGATTCGGTACCGCCCTGACGAGGGGCGGTGACCTGTTCGTGTCATGGGCGGCACTAGGGTTTCCGGCCATGTGGCCAGGACAGCAGCCGCCCGGGGGAGAGCAGAACCCGCAGGCGCAGAACAACCCGTACCAGCAGCCGGGATACCAGCAGCCGAATCCGTATCAGCAGCCCGGTTACCAGCAACAGCCCGGTTATCAGCAGCACCCCGACGCCTACGCGCAGACCGCCCAGTGGGGCGCGCCGGGGGGCCCGGGCTCCCCGCAGTCCGGCGGTGGCGGCGGGAACCGGACGAAGGTGGTCGCGATCGTGGCGGCCGCGGCCGTCGTCCTGGCCGCCGGTGTCACCGGCTTCCTGGTGCTGGGCGGCGACGACGGGCAGCCGGAAGCCGAGGGCAAGGGCGGTGCGAGCCCGACGGTGTCGGTCGAGCCGAGCGGCTCGGACTCCTCCCCGTCCGGCACGGACGACAACCCGCGCGACGCCGAGACCGAGAAGCCGACCGTGGCGGGCTGGAAGGTCGTCGTGAACCCCAAGTGGGGCATCGCCTTCGACGTGCCCGCGGACTGGGAGGTCCAAAAGCCCGGCCTGAGCCAGGGCTTCGAGTGGGAGGACAAGGAACAGCCCGACGGATACGACGCGATCATCCAGGGGGGCACCGCCGAGTACAAGTCCAAGTGGTGCACCTCCGACGACGACAAGGACGGCAAGACCGACGACACCTCGCTGGCCGTGGTCGGCAGCAAGGGTGCCGAGGGGGCCAAGAACACCGACGAGATCGCGCTCAACACGCCCGCCTGGTGGGTGTTCGGCGGCTACACCGAGCCGGACCGCAAGAGCATCACCACCGACAAGAAGGCCACCCCCTTCACCACCGCCTCCGGAATCCAGGGCAGCTACGCCTGGGCGCGGTCGACGAACACGCCGCAGAAGGGCAAGTGCGACAGCGACGGCAAGGCGATCACCTTCGGCTTCAAGAACTCCAACAACGACTACGTGTCGTGGAACCTGTACGGCGCCAAGGGCGTGAAGGACGAACTGCCCGAGGCCACCATCCTGCAGATCCTCGCCACCGTGCGGCTGCACGGGGAGCCGACCGGCGGCTGAGTCCTCACCGCCCGCGCGCAGGCTCACCGGCCGGCGGGACCGGCCGCCGGCTTGCCGGACCGGCGGCCGGGCGGGGATAGTCGGCCGGTGACCTCAGCCGCCGACCCCCGCCCCCGCCTGCGCAGGCCCTCCTGGGCGGGCCGCAACTACAGCCTGCTGACGGCCGCCGCGTTCGTCACGAGCCTCGGGGCCAACGGGGCCCTCATCGCCGCCGCGTTCGCCGTCCTCGAGGCCGGCGGCGACGGCGGTGACGTCGGTCTGGTGGCGGCGGCCCGCACGCTGCCGCTGGTGCTGTTCCTGCTGATCGGCGGGGCGGTCGCGGACCGCCTGCCGCGGCACCGGGTGATGGTCGCGGCCAACGCCCTCAACTGTCTGTCGCAGGCCGCGTTCGCCGCGCTCGTCCTGACCGGCGAGCCGCGGCTGTGGCAGATGATGCTGCTGACCGCCCTCGGCGGCACCGGCCAGGCGTTCTTCAGCCCGGCCGCCGAGGGCATGCTGATGTCCTCGGTGCGCGGCGAGCAGGCCGGCCGGGCGTTCGCGGTGTTCCGGATGGCGATGCAGGGGGCGGGCCTCGGCGGTGCGGCCCTCGGCGGCGCCATGGTCGCGGTGATCGGACCGGGCTGGGTGCTCGCGGCGGACGCCGCCGCCTTCGCCGTCGCCGGGTCGCTGCGCGCGTTCCTCGACGTGGGGCACATCCCGGCCCGCGAGCGCGGCGGCGGCCTGCTGGCCGATCTGCGGGAGGGCTGGCGGGAGTTCAGCGGCCGCCCCTGGCTGTGGGGCGTCGTACTCCAGTTCTCGATCGCCAACGCCGTCGTGGCAGCCGCCGACGCGGTCTACGGCCCTCTCGTCGCCCGGGACCACCTGGGCGGGGCGGGCCCCTGGGGTCTCGCCCTCGGCTTCTTCGGCGCGGGCACGGTGGCGGGCGCCCTGCTGATGACCCGTTGGAAACCGCGTCGCCTGCTCTTCGTCGGCACCCTCTGCGTGTTCCCTCTGGCCCTGCCCTCGGCGGCCCTCGCCGTGCCGGTGCCGGTCGGCGTCCTGTGCGCGGTGATGTTCCTGACCGGCATCACCCTGGAGGTGTTCGGCGTGTCCTGGATGACCGCCCTCCACCAGGAGATACCGGAGGAGAAACTCTCCCGCGTCTCGGCCTACGACTGGTTCGGCTCGGTCGCCCTGGTTCCCCTGGCCACGGCCCTGGCGGGCCCGTCGGAGTCCCTCTTCGGCCGCACGGCCTCGCTGTGGGGCTGTGCCGTCCTCGTCGTCGTGGTCACGGCGGCGGTCCTGTGCGTACCGGACGTACGCCACCTGACCCGCCGCACGAAGCCGGTGGCCGGACGGCGGGCGGCCGTGGCACCCGCCGGCCTCCGCCCGGAGACACCGGCGGACCGGGCCGCCCCGGCCCCGGCGAAACCGGACGCAGGCACCGGCGCACTCGGGTGAGAGCCGCGCACGGGTTCCCCGTGCCGAGCGTCACCCGCGGGCGGCGAGGCCTCCCGGTGCTTCGTGCCACCCGGCCCGGCCGCGGTGGCGACCCGCCCGCGTCCCACCGGCCGACCGGCCGGCCCCGGTGCGGCCGACGCGGGCCGCGGGAGCGGGAGCCCTGCTCTGGTCACCCGATCCCGAACGCCCCCTCGGGCGGCACCGGTGACGGCACCGCCTCCGCGTCGCCCACCGGGCGGGCGTCGCCGATGAAGTCCCCCAGGGACGCGCCGTGTTCCACGCGGGCGGGGAAGGCGTCGGAGGCGGTGCGGCGGGCCAGGGGCGGGACGTCGAGGGGGTGGTGGGCGGCGACGAGGACGGCGTTGCCGAACCGTCGGCCGCGCAGGACCGCCGGTTCGGCGATGACCGCGAGGTGCTCGAACACCACCGCGAAGGTGGCGAGTTGGGAGCGCAGGAAGGCGAACGGGGCCGCGTCCGCGAGGTTCGCCAGATAGACGCCGTCCGCGCGCAGGACCCGCCCGGCCTCACGGGCGTAGGACAGCGTCGTCAGGTGGGCGGGGACACGGGAGCCGCCGAAGACGTCGGCCACCAGGATGTCGGCGGAGGCCGTCGGGGCCGTCTCCAGCCAGTCCCGCGCGTCGGCCGCGTGCAGGGTGATGCCGGTGCCGGCCGGGACCGGCAGCTGCTCGGCCACGAGGTCCAGCAGACCCCGGTCGGCCTCCACGACGTCCTGCCGGGAACCCGGCCGGGTCGCGGCGAGGTACCGGGGCAGGGTGAGCGCCCCGCCCCCGAGGTGCAGCACGTCCAGCGCACGGCCGGCCTCGGCGACGGTGTCCAGGACGTGCCCGAGCCGGCGGGCGTACTCGAACTCCAGGTGCGTCGGCTCGTCCAGGTCGACGTACGACTGCGGCGCCCCGTCCACCGTCAGCAGCCAGGCACGCTCCCGGTCGACGTCGGGCATCAGCTTGGCGGTGCCGTGATCGACGGCTCGGGTGACGGGTATGGAGTCGTTCACCCCGTCATTGTGCCTGGGCCTCCCCCAGGGCCGTGGGGCCCGCGGGGCGGGCGGGGCGGGCGGCGGGGCGCGGCGGCAGGCGGGGCGCCGCAGGGGCGCGGGGCCCCGCGCGACCGGTTCGGTACCGGCCCCGCGGGGCCCCGCCGGTGCTCCGCTGTCACTCGACGGTGGTCACGGTGCCCGCCCCCACGGTCCGTCCGCCCTCCCGGACGGCGAAGCCGAGGCCGGGCTCCAGCGGCATCTCGCGTCCCAGCTCGACGGTCACGGCGACCGTCTCACCGGGGCGGGCGACGGCCGCCTCCCCGAGGTCGACGTCCCCGACCACGTCCGCCGTGCGGATGTAGAACTGCGGCCGGTAGCCGGTGGCGACGGGCGTCGAGCGCCCGCCCTCCCGCGTCGACAGCACGTACACCCGCGCCGTGAAGCGCCGGCTGGGCACCACGCTCCCCGGCGCGGCGACCACGTGTCCGCGCCGTACGGCGTCCCGCGGCACGCCCCGCAGGAGCAGCGCCACGTTGTCCCCGGCCTGTGCCTCCTGCATCGGCTTGCCGAAGGTCTCCAGGCCGGTCACCACCGACTCGACGCCGGCGCCGAGCACGTCGACCCGGTCGCCGAGGCGGACCGTGCCGCGCTCCACGGCGCCGGTGACGACCGTCCCGCGTCCGGTGATGGTGAGCACGTTCTCCACGGGCAGCAGGAACGGCGCGTCCAGGTACCGCTCGGGCATCGGCACGTAGGTGTCCACCGCGTCGAGCAGCGCGTCGATCGACGCCGTCCAGCGCGGGTCGCCCGCCAGTGCCCTCAGCCCCGAGACCCGTACGACGGGCGCGGAGTCACCGCCGTAGCCGTGCGCGGTGAGCAGGTCGCGGACCTCCAGTTCGACGAGGTCGATCAGCTCGGCGTCCTCGCCGTCGTCGACGGCGTCGGCCTTGTTGAGGGCGACGACGATGTGGTCGACGCCCACCTGGCGGGCGAGGAGGACGTGTTCGGCGGTCTGCGGCATGATCCCGTCGAGCGCGGACACGACGAGGATCGCCCCGTCGAGCTGCGCGGCGCCGGTGACCATGTTCTTGACGTAGTCGGCGTGTCCCGGCATGTCGACGTGCGCGTAGTGCCGGGTGTCGGTCTCGTACTCGACGTGCGCGATGTTGATGGTGATGCCGCGCGCCGCCTCCTCGGGGGCGCGGTCGATGCGGTCGAACGGCACGAAGGTGCCGGTGCCGCGCTCGGCGAGGACCTTGGTGATGGCGGCGGTGAGGGTGGTCTTGCCGTGGTCGACGTGACCCATGGTGCCGATGTTCAGGTGCGGTTTGGTGCGCACGTAAGCCGTCTTGGGCATGGCGATACCTCGAAGCCTCTCGGAGGGTGCTGCGTGACGGCCCCGGCGGCGACGGACGCGCCGGCCGGGACGGGGACCCCGAGGAACTCGCCGACCCTCCCCCTGCGGGGTCCGCCGGTCGATCCGGAGAGGGTCAGCTTCGGGCGCCGTCGCCAGCGGCCACGACAACGGGAACGGCAGCCTTCGGCGCATCCGCGACTGCGGATGCTGCGAGGAGGAAGGCGTACCGGAACATGGGGCCGATCCTCGCCGACGGCGGAACCGGTGTCGAACGGTTTTCCCCGGGCGGGCGCGACGGGAGGGCGCCGGCCGGCCCGAACGGCCCGGTCCACGCCCCGGTGTTCCTCAGCGCCTCGCGGGATCGGCCGCGGCGCCGCACAGGGCGGTCGGCCGCTCCGGGACGGTGTCGGCGAGAGCGCCGGGCGGTGCCCACGCGGCCTCCCCTCCTGTGCGGGTCGTGAGACGGGCCATACGGCGATCACACCCGTCCTTCGGTTAGTGTCGCCGGATGCTCGATGCCCACACCCGCTCTGGGGGCACCGCCACGGCCTCTCCCCGGGCCACCGCCACTGAGCTGGTCGTCCCCGCACCGCTCGTCCCCCTGCCCGTCGTCGCCCCGGCGCCGACGGGGTTCGCCGCGCGCTGCACGAGAACGCTGCTCTCGCCGTGGGCGCGGTTCTCGCTGCTGGTCGCGCTCCTCACGGCGGCCGCGTCGAGCGTGCTGCTGTTCGAGCCGCAGCGGCTGCTCTCGGAGGGCTGGCCGCCCCAACTGGGCGGAGTCGCCGCGGCGTCGGTGTTCGCGGTGGCGTACGGCCTGTGCACGGTGGCGTTCGTGCCACGCCCCTTGCTGAACCTGGCCGCCGGAGCGCTGTTCGGCTCGCAGCTGGGGACCGGCGCGGCGCTGGCGGGCACGGTGCTGGGCGCCGGGCTCGCCTTCGGGCTCGGCCGGATCCTCGGCCAGGACGCCCTGCGGCCCCTGCTGCGGGGGCGGCTGCTGAAGGCGGCGGACGGCCAGTTGAGCCGGCACGGACTGCGGTCGATGCTGGCGGCCCGGCTGTTCCCGGGGGTGCCGTTCTGGGCGGCGAACTACTGCGCCGCCGTCTCCCGCATGGGCTGGCTGCCGTTCCTGGCCGCGACCGCGCTCGGTTCGATCCCGAACACGACCGCTTACGTCGTCGCCGGAGCGAGCGCCTCGTCCCCGACCTCGCCCCTCTTCCTGGTCTCGATGGCGGCCATCGCCCTGCCCGCGGCGGCGGGCGCGGTGGTCGCCTGGCGCAAACGCCACCACCTGCGCCGCCGCTGACGCCCGCCCGCGCCGCCACCACCTGCGCCGCCACCACCTGCGCCGCCGACGCGGGCGCCGGCGTCCGGCACGCGGAGGCGCCCGCGCGTCGGACGCGTTCGTGTGTCGGACGCGTCCGTGTGGGACGCGTCGCGTGTCAGACGCCCTCGAGGATCATCGCGTTGGCGAGACCGCCCGCCTCGCACATCGTCTGGAGGGCGTAGCGGGCCCCGCGTTCGCGCATGGCGTGGACCAGGGTCGTCGTCAGCCGGGTGCCGCTCGCGCCCAGCGGGTGGCCGAGCGCGATCGCGCCCCCGTGCACGTTGACCTTGCGCAGGTCGGCGCCGGTCTCCTGCGCCCAGGCGAGGACGACGCAGGCGAAGGCCTCGTTGACCTCGAACAGGTCGATGTCCTCCAGGCGCAGGTCCGCCCGGCGCAGGACCTTCTCGGTCGCCGGGACGACTCCGGTGAGCATCAGCAGCGGGTCGGAGCCGGTCACGGCGAAGCTGTGCAGGCGGGCCAGCGGGCGCAGGCCGAGGCGGGCGGCGGTGTCGCCGGACGTGATCAGCACGGCCGAGGCGCCGTCGTTGACCGGGCTGGCGTTACCCGCGGTGACGTTCCACTCGATCTGCGGGAAGCGCTCGGCGAAGGCGGGGTCGTGGTAGGCGGGCCGCAGTCCCGCCAGCACGTCCGGGCTGCTGTCCGGACGGACGCACTCGTCGCGCGAGACACCGTCGAGGGGCGCGACCTCGGCGTCGAACAGGCCCTTCTGCCAGGCCTCGGCCGCCTTGCGGTGCGAGGAGACGGCGAAGGCGTCCATCTGCTCGCGCGTGATCGACCACTTCGCGGCGATGAGTTCGGCACTGATGCCCTGTGGGACCAGGCCCTGCGGGTAGCGCTCGGCGACGCCCGGACCGAAGGGGTCCTTGCCGGGCGGCACGTTGGACCACATCGGCACCCGGCTCATCGACTCCACGCCGCAGGCCACGACGAGGTCGTAGGCGCCGGAGATGACGCCCTGCGCCGCGAAGTGCACGGCCTGCTGCGAGGAGCCGCACTGCCGGTCCACCGTGGTCGCGGGCACCGCCTCCGGAAAGCCCGCCGACAGGGCGGCGTACCGGGTGGTGTTCATGGCCTGCTCGCCGACCTGGTCGACGGTGCCGCCGATGACGTCGTCGATGAGCGCGGGGTCGACGCCGGAGCGCTCGACGAGGGTGCGCAGGGTGTGGGCGAGGAGTTCGACGGGGTGGACGTGGGCGAGAGAGCCGTTCGGCTTGCCCTTGCCGATGGGGGTGCGTACGGCTTCGACGATGACTGCGTCACGCATGTGCGGGCCTCCTTGGCCGCCGGGCGGTGACCGGCCGCCGGGCACGGCGGCTACCGGTGAGTAGGAAATCCGAACTCACCATAGCGTCATGGGTTTGAAAATCAAACCTGCAAGTTGGAAAATCCAACCCTCATCTAGACTGGGCGGCATGGCCGCCTCCACCAAAAACCCTCGCCCCTGTTCCATCGCCGACACCCTGGCGCTGGTCGGCGAGAAGTACTCCCTGCTCGTCCTGCGGGAGGTATGCCTGGGCAACGGCCGCTTCGACCAGTTGGTGCGCAACATCGGCGCCCCGCGCGACATCCTGGCCACCCGGCTGCGCCGGCTCGTGGACGCGGGGATCCTGACCAAGCGCGCCTACAGCGAGCGCCCGCAGCGCTTCGAGTACCGGCCCACCCGGGCGGGGCTCGAACTGGAACCGGTCCTGCTGACGCTCATGGCGTGGGGCGACCGCCACCTCCGTGCGGACGACGACCGCCCCATGCTCGTCGAGCACGTCTGCGGCCACGAGATGGTCCCCGTGGTCACCTGCACGGCCTGCGGCACCCCGGTCCACCACGAGGACCTCTCGGCACACCCCCAGGTCCCCGGCTGGACGGTGGCGGGTCCGACGGCCGCTGTCTGAGCACCCTCTCCCCTGACCGGCCCCGCGGGCGCGCCGGGATCCGGACGGCCGGCCACGGGCCGGCGCCCGGGCCGGACCCCGCGGGCCCGGCACCGTCCGGACGGGAGCCGTCCGGTGCGGCGATCCGCCACGCGGGCCACACCGGCGGGTGGCCGGACCCGGCTCACCAGGGATGCGCCGCCAGGTACTCGGTGATCTCCTTGCGCTCCCAGGCGCCGTCCGCCACGACCACCCGGTAGCGGCGCGTGAGGGTGTCGCCGGGGGCCAGTTCCAGTTCGTCGTGGAAGGCCCAGGACGGGGCCAGGCCGGCGAAGGGCTCGTTGCGGACGAACCAGTGCGCGGGATGGGACCCGGCGTCGCCGGACTGGTCGTTCTCGGGGGCGTGCGCGAAGACGAGCGTGGCGTGCCCGTCGGTGCCGTCGTGCTCACCGGACAGCGCGAGCCAGGGGCCCTGCGTGCCCATCAGTGCGGGCCCCTCACCGTCGGGGCCGATGATCCGGCCGTCGCGGAAGGCACGCGGGCCGCGCCAGAACAGGCCCGTGTAGCCGGCCATCTCCCGTCCGGCGGTGGTCGGACTGCCGAACCGCAGCGGCTCCTCCCGGCGGTTGGTGATCGCGCTGGCCCAGGTCAGCGCCCAGGAACCGGCGGCCCGGTCCACGTCGTGCACCTCGATCCGGCGCCGCTCCTCGGCCCACAGCTCCCCGCCGTACGGATGCCAGGTCAGCCGCTCGGCGAGGACCACCCGGTCACCGTCCGCCGTGACCTCGTCGAAGCCGACGTGAGCCATCGAGCCGACGCGCTCCGGGAGTTCGAGATACCCCTCACCGTGGACGTAGCTGTTGCCGCCCCACAGGTTGGCGCCCGAGAGGTGGGAGGCGGTCAGCGACAGCCCCTTGTGCCAGCGGTGGTCGTTGGGCCGGTAGTCGGTGACGACATCGCCCGCGAGGGTGCGCAACGGATGGATGTACGGCTTCGGCGCCTCCCAGGCGGCCTCGGGCCGGTAGACGTACGCGAGCAGTTCGACGCCGCTGCCGGAGTCGGTCACGGTGACGCGGTCACCGTGGACGTGGACGAGGCGCAACCCGGTCATGCCGTCCCCTCCCGGCTGCCGACCGGAGCGACCGGAGCGGCGGGAGCCGTGGCGGATCCCACGGCCGGCTCGGCGGAGGAGGCAGCGGCGGCGGGCGGGACGCCGGGTGCCCAGCCGGGAGCGCCCCCGTGCAGGGCCGTGTAGAACGGGTCGCCGGGCCCGATCTCACCCCGCCTCACCGTCACGTCCGTGAACGCCGACTTGTACAGGGCGCTGATCAGTTCCAGGCTGGTGCGCCCGTCGGCGCCGCTGCTGCGCGGCCGCTCCCCCGCCCGCATTCCGGCGACCAGTTCCCGCAGCTGGGCCAGGTGCGAACTGGGCACGTCCGCGCCGAAGTCCTGCCAGGCCGCGGACCGTTCCGCGGGGACGTCCCGCGCCGGGGTGATCCGCCAGTTGTCGTTGCCGTGACCGTAGAGATGGGTCAGCTCGACGGTGGCGTGCTCGCAGTCGACGCGGATACGGCTGACCTCGTCGGGGCTGAGGACGCTGTTCACGACCGTGGCCATGGCGCCGTTCTCGAACCGGACCAGGGCGGTGGACACGTCCTCGGTCTCCACGTCGTGGACGAGCCGGCCGGCCATGGCCCGCACCTCGCTCCACGGTCCGAGCAGATCGAGCAGCAGGTCCATCTGGTGGATGCCGTGGCCCATCGCGGGACCGCCGCCCTCGGTCCGCCAGCGTCCGCGCCAGGGAACGGCGTAGTAGGCGGTGTCGCGGTACCAGGTCGTCTGGCAGTGCGCGACGAGCGGCCGCCCCATCGCCCGTTCGGCGAGCAGCCGCCGTACGTGATCGGAACCGGACCCGAAGCGGTGCTGGAAGACGATCGAGGCGTACGGCCCCCCGGCGGCCCCCTCCTCGGCCATCACGGCGTCGTAGTCGGCGAGGGTCGGCACGGGGGGCTTCTCGCACCACACCCAGGCTCCCGCCCGCAGCGCGGCGACGCTCTGCTCGCGGTGCAGGGTCGGCGGGGTGCAGATCGTCACCAGGTCGGGGCGCTGCTCCGCGAGCATCCGCTCCAGATCGGTGTAGGCGTGCGGAATCCTGCCCTCCGCGCAGAAGGCCTCGACCGCGCCGGCATCGATGTCGACCGCCGCGACGACCTCGGTCTCGCCTTCCGCCGCGAGCTGGGCGAGCGCGGGCAGATGGGAGCCGCGGGCGATGGCACCGGTGCCGATGACGGCGGCGCGGATGCGGCGACCGGCGAGCGGAGGGGATGGGGACATGGGCGTGATCAGCACTCCTCCGACGAACGGCCCGGCAACGGGAGTGAAAGCGGCCGGCACGGCAAGCGGCGTAGCAAGCGCTTTCCCTCGGCAGCAACGTAAGCGGCGGCCCCCGGACCGGTCAACACATACGCCCTGTTCGACCGCCGTGCGCGCTTCCCCTGCGCGCCCTCCTTCGAAACCCCTGTGCCGGGTCTGTCACCCGGGGGCGCTACGCTGCCTCCGACACATCACTTGATCACCGCGCGCGGCGGCCCGCCGTGTCCGTCGCCCTCCCCGATCGGCACTTGGACTCCGTAACCTCATGTCTTGGTTTGAATCTCTCATCCTCGGACTCGTCCAGGGGCTGACCGAGTTCCTCCCCGTCTCCTCCAGCGCGCACCTGCGGCTGACCGCGGCCTTCTCCGGATGGGAGGACCCCGGGGCGGCCTTCACGGCGATCACGCAGATCGGCACGGAAGCCGCGGTGCTGATCTACTTCCGCAAGGACATCGGGCGGATCATCTCCGCATGGACCAGGTCGCTCTTCGACAAGACGATGCGCAAGGACCACGACGCCCAGATGGGCTGGCTGGTGATCGTCGGCTCGATCCCGATCGGCGTGCTCGGCGTCACCCTCAAGGACCAGATCGAGGGCCCGTTCCGCGACCTGCGGATCACCGCGACGATGCTCGTGGTCGTCGGCATCGTCATCGGCATCGCCGACCGGCTGGCCGCCCGCGACGAGAACGGCGGCCGGCACCGGGCGCCCAAGCAGCGCAAGAGCCTGGAGAACCTGGGCGTCAAGGACGGCCTGATCTTCGGCCTCTGCCAGGCCTGCGCCCTCATCCCGGGCGTCTCCCGTTCCGGCGCCACGATCAGCGGCGGCCTGTTCATGGGCTACAAGCGCGAGGCCGCGGCCCGCTACTCGTTCCTGCTCGCCATCCCGGCGGTGCTGGCCTCCGGCGTCTTCGAGCTGAAGGACGCCATGGAGGGCGGCCACGTGGCCTGGGGGCCGACGGGGTTCGCGACGGTGATCGCGTTCGCGTCCGGATATGCCGTCATCGCCTGGTTCATGAAGTTCATCTCGACCAAGAGCTTCATGCCGTTCGTCTGGTACCGCATCGCCCTCGGTGTGGTGGTGATTGTGCTGGTCAGCATGGGTGCGCTGAGCCCCCACGCAGGCGAGTCCGGGTCCTGATCCCGGGCCGCACAGGTAGCGCTATCCAGCATTTTCTAGCGCCTGATTGCAGCACCACGCCATGATCATCCAATGCCACGAAGTTAAGGGCCCGTTGGCGGTGTCAAGGCATCAGGGAACGTGATCTTGTAGGTGCTCGGTGCGGTACGGATGAGCCGCCCGTTCCGAGCCCGGTAGCAGAGTTGTGCGTTGAAGCCGCTGAGGACTCGCCCTTCAGTCGTGAGGCCGAGGCGCTGTGCGATCTCACGGGCGTGCATGGCCTCGTTGGAGTTCACGGCCAAGATCTGGCTACCCGGTCCCAGCGGCCCGAGCCGGTCCGGTGGCGGTCACGCACACCAGTGAGAACCGGTGGATGTACGTTGATCTCGATGGTGGTGATCGGCGTGCTGCTGCGAGGCCGCCCATCGCGGTTCCAGCCGTTGCAGCGGGAAGTTCCGCATTGCACGATGCGAGCGGACAGCCGCATCCTGCGTCCGGGAAGCAGTGCCTGAAGGACCCTGGTGCCGATGTGCCCGACCATGTCGTAACTGGTGCTCCGCTCCGTGGACGGAGCCGGTCGGGCAGAGCTGACGACCGTGTCGCGAGCAGCTTCCAAAGCGACGGTGAAGGCGGCACGGTCAGGGTCACCGCCGGATGTTGTCTCCACCGCGGTCACCATGACCGAGCGCAGGGCCTGGTAGAGCGTGAGCAGCGCCCACATTCCCTGGGTCAGCCCCACCGCGTCCTTCGAGCGCAGAACTCGCCCCTTGAGCAGCGTATGACGCAGCGCCAGGTAGGTGATCTCGATCTCCCAGCGCTCATGGTAGAGACGCACCAAGTGGCCGGCCGGGTCGGTGCGGTGGTCGGTGAGCGTGGTCAGCAGCCGGTAGGTTCCGCCGAACACTCCGCCGTCGGCGGTGCGGGAGTGGATCTCGGCCTCGACCACTCGCAGAGAGAGGCCGCTGATCCGGGTCAGGTAGGAACCGTCGGGCAGCAGAGCCAGTACCGGCGGGCGTCGGACGCTGGTGGCGCGAATCAGGAACCGAGCCCCTTGAGCGGCGATGTCCACGAGCAGTTTGTTGCTGTCGAAGGCGCGGTCCGCCAGGAGGAGCATGTCCGGGGACAGATGGCCGACCAGGTCGTGGGCGTAGTCGGTCTCGCCTGGACAGCAGAGGCCCCTCCCGCATCGCACCCACCCTTGACACCGCCAACGGGCCCTTGACTTCGCGGCATTGCATGATCATCTCCCACTTGTCTCCCACTCATCTCCCACCGGGGAGGCGGAATACGCCCCACTAGGGCGTGTGCGTCCGCAAAGTAGGGGATGACGCGGAAGGGCCCGCACGTCCGTGTGGGCCCTTCCGTACGGAGGGTGGAGCGGGTCAGCCGGGGTTCATGTCCGGCCTAGGGCGTGTTTCGAAAGTCCCGTCTGCCCGGCGACGTCCGGCACGCACTCCCCCGGAGGGGGTACCCCCAGCCGCGTTGTCGGGATCACCCCGATACAACCAGTATCGGGGCGACCCTCCGCCTTGCGATCGCACGCACCAGACGCCGCCGGGCCTGC
>NZ_JBIVKQ010000016.1:0-186757 GCF_044750845.1 Streptomyces sp. NPDC088766
GCCCCGCGGGGCCCGGGGGGGGGGGGGGCGGGGGGCGCGCGGCCGCCCCCCCCCCCCCCCCCCGCCGGGCCGCCCCCCCCCCCGCCCCCCCCCCGCGGGGGGGCCCCCCCCCCCCCGCCCCCCCCCCCCTCTGTGCAGATCCGGGTCAGTGCTTGAAGACGTCCTTCGCCTTCTCCTTGGTCTGGCGGGCGTCGCCCTTGGCCTGTTCGGCACGTCCCTCGGCCTCGAGCCGCTCGTTGCCCACGGCCCGCCCGGCCGCTTCCTTGACCTTGCCCTTGACCTGTTCCGTCTTCGCCTTGGACTTCTGCTCGCCTGCCACGATCCATCACTCCCAGTGAGGTACGGGGTCCTGTCGTGTCACTACGGGTGACCCGCTTCAGGCATCCGAAACCACATGCATGAAGAGTAATGTTCTGTCACTATGTGCGCATGACTGAGATTGCGATCAGCGCGGCCCGTGCCCAGCTCGGCGACCTGGTCCGGCGTGCCGCCCACGGCCGCGAGACCATCGCCCTCACCGATCACGGGCATGTGGCGGCACTTCTCGTCTCACCGCAGGTGATAGAGGATCTCGAGGACGCCCTGGCGGTGTCCGACTACCGGCGACGCAAGGCCGAGGGCACGCTGCCCCCCGGCATCCCCATGGCGGAGGTACGCAGGCGGCTGGGGCTCGAGCAGAAGTGACCTACGAGATCGAGTTCGAGCCGCATGCCCTGGACGTGGCCACCCGGTTCCTGCAGGAGGACCCGAGCGGCCTCGCCCTGCTCCTCGACGGCATCGACAAACTGGCCCACGACCCGCGCCCGGCGGGATCGATCCCCTACGGGTCCCCCGACCTCCGTCGCCTCCGCATCGGCGACTACCGGGTCCTGTACGTCATCGACGACGCCGTGATCCGCGTTCTGGTCACCCACCTGAGCCGGACCCCGTAGCTCAGGCCCCCATGCGTGCCACCGCGAAGAGGCGGCGGAAGGGCAGGACCGTGCCGTAGGGGCGGGGCGGGTAGGCCTCGCGGAGCAGGTCGCGGTACTCGGTGACGAAGGCGTCGCGGGCTTCGGGGTCGTCGGCGAGGGCGGTGAGGACGGGGCGCAGGCCGGTGCCCCTGGCCCAGTCGAGGACGGGGTCCTCGCCCGTCAGGACGTGCTGGTAGGTCGTCGTCCAGACGTCGGCCGCGCAGCCGAGGCGGGCGAGGTGGTCGAGGTAGACGCCGGGGGCGTGGACGGAGTCGGCGGGGCGGAGCACCCCGTGGAGGCGGCTTTTCCAGCGGGGGGTGTCGGCGAGGTCGCGCATCAGGGCGTGCAGGGGCGCGTCGATGTTGTGGGGGACCTGGAAGGCGAGGGTGCCGCCGGGGGCGAGACCGGCCAGCCAGGCGGGGAAGGCGTCGAGGTGGCCGGGGACCCAGTGCAGGGCGGCGTTGGAGACGATCAGGTCGTACGTCTCGGTGGGCGCCCAGGTGGTGAGGTCGGCGTGGACGAAGTCGAGGTGTGCGCCGGCGTGCGCCCGGGCCTCGGCGAGCATCCGCGCGGAGTTGTCGTAGCCGGTGACGCGGGCGGTGGGCCAGCGGTCGGTGAGGCGGGTGGTGACGTTGCCGGGGCCGCAGCCGAGGTCGGCGATGCGGGGCGGGGTGCCGGGCAGGTCGGGGACGCGGGCCAGGAGGTCGGCGAAGGGGCGGGCGCGGTGGCCGGCGTGGCGCAGGTACTGGGCGGGGTCCCAGGCGGGGGAGGGCATGGGCGGCTCCTCGGGGTGAGGTCTGGATCGTTGTGGGGTCCGGGTCGTTGCGAGGTCCGGGTCGTTGCGAGGTCCGGGTCGTTCGCGGTGGTTCCACCGTCCCGCCGATTTACCTCGACGTCAAGAGACTCGACGTCAAGAGACTTCACGTCGACACAACCACTACACTGATCGTCATGGAGGACGAGGTCGATCGGCTGGTCGCAGCGTGGCGCCGGGAGCGCCCGGACCTCGACGTGGAGCCGCTGGAAGTACTCAGCCGGGTGAGCAGACTGGCCCGGCACCTGGACCGCGCACGCCGTCTGGCGTTCTCCGAGCACCAGCTGGAGCCCTGGGAGTTCGACGTGCTGACCGCGCTCAGGCGCGCCGGGCCGCCCTACCAGCTGTCGCCGGGGCAGTTGCTGACGCAGACCCTGGTCACCTCGGGCACGATGACGAACCGTATCGACCGGCTGGCGAAGAAGGGCCTGGTCGAGCGGCTGCCCGATCCCAGCGACCGGCGCGGTGTGCTGGTGCGGCTCACGGACGGCGGCAAGGACCGCGCCGACCAGGCGCTGGCCGGCCTGCTCGAACAGGAGCGGGCGATCCTCGCCGAGCTGTCCCACGCCCAGCGCGCCGAGCTGGCCGCGCTGCTACGCCAGCTGACCGCCCCGTTCGACAACATCCCCGGTTAGGGCCTGTCCCAGCTGCACCGGTCCGACGCCTGCCCGCCGGGCGAGGGCGACCGCGGCGAGCGTGGAGTGCACGCCGAGTTTGCCGAGGACGTTCTGCATGTGGGTGCGGACGGTGTGCGGGGACAGGAACAGCCGCTCGGCGACCGCCTTGCGTCCCAGCCCGGCGACCATGCAGCGCAGCACCTCGCGCTCCCTCGGCGTGAGGGACTCCACGAGCCGCTCGCTCTCGGTACGGTGCCTGCGCGCGGCGGTCAGCTCCTTGAGCACGCCGGTGAGCAGGGCGGGCGGCAGGTGCGTCTCCTCCCGCAGCACCCCGCGCACGACGGTGAGCAGCCGCGACAGCGAGCAGTCCTTCGCCACCCAGCCGGACGCGCCGGCCTGGAGGGCGAGGGCCGCGCGGCGCGGGTCGTCCTTCTCGGCGAGCACGACGATCCTGACGTGCGGCTGGGCGGCACGGACGCCGGCGACGAGGGAGAGCCCGTCGACCAGCCCGTCCTCGCCCACCTCCCGCACCTCCCGCACGGGCACGGCCGGCCGCACGCCGGGCAGGCGTCCGCCCAGGTCGGCGTCGACGAGCAGGACGTCGTAGCGGCGCCCCTCGGCGGCGGCGCGGTCCAGGCTGCGCAGGGCGGCCGGGCCGCTGCCGGCGGCGAAGACGTCGACGTCGGGCTCGGCCGCCAGGGCGGCGGCGAGCGACTCGGCGAAGATGCGGTGGTCGTCGACGACCAGAACTCGGATGCGAACCACGAAACCCCCCTCCCCCAGGCTCCTTCACGGAGCAGGGGATACCCCAGGCCCGGAGAACGACGACCGGCGCGGGGCCGGCGCCCGGGAGAGGTGTGCGACCGCACGGCCGCCGCCGTGCAGAGACTGCTACCCCCACCGCGGGCGTCGTACCCGGCTGTCTCGCCCCCTGATCAGCACCGGCCCCCACCGGTGCTGTCGAACAGAGTAGGGCCGTGCGGGGAGAGCGGAAGGGGAATCGCGGAACTGGCCGTCCTGCGCGTTTATGGTGTGCCGCATGTTCCGTCTTGAGGCAGAAGTCGACAGATCCCGACGCGATCTGCTCCGTTCCCGGCTGCGTGAGGCCAATACGGCGGCCTCTCCGGTCCTGCGTGCGCTGCGCGGCACCCCCGCCGAGCGCGAGGCGCCGCTGCACGTGTGGGCGTCGGACGACACCGGTGCGCTGGCCGGCGGCCTGGTCGGCCACACCTGGACGACCTGGCTGCACGTCACCTACCTCTGGGTCGACGAACGCCACCGCGGCACCGGCCTGGGCACCGGCCTGCTCGCGGAGGCGGAGCGCCTGGCCCGCGACGACCGCGGCTGCCTGCGCTCCCGCGTGGAGACCTGGGACTTCCAGGCCCCCCGCTTCTACCGCCGCCGGGGCTACGAGGTGGTCTGCGTGATCGAGGACTATCCGCCGGGCATCACGGAGTACACCCTGACGAAGCGGCTGGGGTGAGCGTTCGGAGTGGGGCGGCCGGAAACGGGATGCGGCCTGCCCGTCCACCGCGACCGGCGCGGTCGTCGCCCGCCGTCACGAAGAACGAGCGGCCCGCGCCCTCGGTGGGCGCGGGCCGCTCGGGACCGCCGGGGTTCAGACCAGGCGGCGGGCGCCCGCCGAGGGGACGGCCTCGAAGATCCTCGGGGCCGTGAAGCCCGCCGCCGCGAAGGCCTCCTCGACCGCCTTGCCGATGGTGTCGACGTCGGCCGTCTCCGCGAGGACGATCGCGGAGCCGCCGAAGCCGCCGCCGGTCATGCGGGCGCCGAGGGCGCCGCCGGCGAGGGCGGTGTCGACGACGAGGTCCAGTTCGGGGCAGGAGATGCGGAAGTCGTCGCGCAGCGAGGCGTGGCCCTCGACCAGGAGCGGGCCGATCGCGCGGGTGTCGCCGGACTCCAGCAGCGACACCACGCGTTCCACCCGCTGGTCCTCGGTCACGACGTGCCGGACGAGCCGGCGGACCTCCTCCTCGTCCCCGAGCCGCTCCAGCGCCGCGTCCAGCTCGGCGTAGGGGATGTCGCGCAGGGCGTCGACGCCCAGCAGGGCGGCGCCCTTCTCGCAGCCGGCCCGGCGCTTGCCGTACTCGCCGTCGCTGTGGGCGTGCTTGACCTGGGTGTCGACGACGAGCAGGCGCATGCCCTCGGCGGCGAGGTCGAAGGGGATCTGCTTCTGCGACAGGTCGCGGGTGTCGAGGAACAGGGCGTGGCCGGCCTCGCAACAGGCGGACGCGGTCTGGTCCATGATCCCGGTGGGGGCGCCGACGTAGACGTTCTCGGCGCGCTGGCACAGGCGGGCGAGCTGCCAGCCGGGCAGGCCCAGCTCGAACAGGTCGTTCAGGGCCAGGGCGACGACGACCTCCAGGGCCGCCGAGGAGGACAGGCCCGCGCCCGACGGGACCGTCGAGGTGAGGTGGATGTCGGCGCCGGTGACCGGGTGCCCGGCCTCGCACAGCGCCCACACCACGCCGGCGGGGTACGCCGTCCAGGAGCGGTCCGACTCGGGCACGAGGTCGTCGAGGCGCAGTTCGGCGACGCCGCCCTCGACGTCCGCCGAGTGCAGGCGCAGACGGCCGTCCGTGCGGCGGGAGACCGCGGCGATCGCGGTGTGCGGCAGCGCGAAGGGCATCACGAAGCCGTCGTTGTAGTCGGTGTGCTCACCGATGAGGTTGACGCGGCCGGGGGCCGCCCACACGCCCTCGGGCGCGGTCCCGTACAGCTCGGCGAAGCCGGCGCTGACCTGCTGCTCTGCCCCCACTTACCGCTCCTTTGCGATCTTCTGCGTGAACTCCCACGCGTCGGCGACGATACCCGCGAGGTCCGCGCGGGACGGGTTCCAGCCGAGCCGCTCGCGGGCGGTGGCGGCGGAGGCGACCAGGACGGCGGGGTCGCCGCCCCGGCGCGGGGCCATGACCTCGGGGATCGGGTGGCCGGTGACCTGGCGGACGGTCTCGACGACCTCGCGGACGGAGAAGCCGTTGCCGTTGCCGAGGTTGCAGATGAGGTGCTCGCCGGGGGTGGCGGCCTCGACGGCGAGGAGGTGGGCCTCGGCCAGGTCGGCGACGTGGATGTAGTCGCGGATGCAGGTGCCGTCCGGGGTCGGGTAGTTGTCGCCGAAGACGGAGATCGCCTCGCGGCGGCCCTGCGCGACCTGGAGGACGAGCGGGATGAGGTGCGACTCGGGGTCGTGCCGCTCGCCCTGCGCGCCGTAGGCGCCGGCCACGTTGAAGTAGCGCAGCGACACCGCGCCCAGCCCGTGGGCGGCGGCCTCGCCGGTGATCATGTGGTCGACGGCGAGCTTGGACGCGCCGTACGGGGAGGTCGGCGCGGTCGGGTCGGTCTCGGTGATGGGGGTGCTGACGGGCTCGCCGTAGGTCGCGGCGGTGGAGGAGAAGACGAGCTTGCGCACGCCCGCCTCGCGCATGGCGCCGAGCAGGGCCATGGTGCCGCCGACGTTGTTCTCCCAGTACTTCTCGGGCTTCACGACGGACTCGCCGACCTGTGAGAACGCGGCGAAGTGGAGGACTGCGTCGAAGGAGGCGTCGAGCCACTTCCCGGCGTCGCGGATGTCGCCCTCGACGAAGGCGGCGCCCGCGGGGACGCCCTCGCGGAAGCCGGTGGACAGGTTGTCGAGGACGACGACCTCGTGTCCGGCTTCCAGCAGGTGCTGGGCGACCACGCTGCCGACGTATCCCGCGCCGCCCGTGACCAAGTACTTGCCGCTCATCAACTCGCTACCTCTCGCAGTCGCTTCGCCGCGTGCTCCGGCGGCACGTCGTTGATGAACACGTTCATGCCGGACTCGGAACCCGCGAGGAACTTCAGCTTGCCGGACGTACGGCGGATGGTGAAAAGCTCGAGGTGCAGCGCGAAGTCGTCGCGGTTGACGCCCTCGAACTCCTCCAGCGCGCCGAACGGGGCCTGGTGCCAGGCCGAGATGTAAGGCGTGAGGGGCTGGTCCTCCCCGAAGATCCGGTCGAAGCGCCTCAAGAGTTCCAGGTAGACCTGGGGGAACTCTGTGCGCGCGTCCTCGTCGAGGCCGAGCAGGTCGGGCACCCGCCGCTTGGGGTACAGGTGCACCTCGTAGGGCCAGTGCGCGGCGTACGGCACGAAGGCGACCCAGTGTTCACCCTCGAGGACGACCCGGTCACCGGCGAGCTCGCGCTCGAGGACGGCGTCGAAGAGGTTCTCGCCGCCGGTGGCCTCCTTGTGGGCGGCCACCTGGCGCAGCATCAGGGCGGTGCGGGGCGTGGTGAACGGGTAGGCGTAGATCTGCCCGTGCGGGTGACCCAGCGTCACACCGATCTCGGCGCCGCGGTTCTCGAAGCAGAACACCTGTTCCACGGAGGGCAGATGCGACAGCTCGGACGTCCGGTCCGTCCACGCGTCCAGGACCAGTCGCGCCTGCTCCTCGGTGAGGTCGGCGAAGGAGGCGTTGTGGTCGGAGGTGAAGCAGACCACCTCGCAGCGCCCGGAGTCGCCGGCCAGCGAGGGGAAACGGTTCTCGAAGACGACGACGTCGTACGACGAGTCCGGGATCTCGCTCAGCCGGTCGCCCTGCGAGGGGCACAGGGGGCACTCGTCGGCCGGCGGGTGGTAGGTGCGCCCCTGCCGGTGCGAGGCGATCGCGACCGAGTCGCCGAGGAGCGGGTCCCGGCGTACCTCCGAAGTGGTGACCGTGGGATCCAGCGGACGCCGGTCCACCGCGTCGCGCACCGCGTCGTCCCGCAGGTCGTAGTAGATGAGCTCACGACCGTCGGCCAGGCGGGTCGAGGTCTTCTTCACCGCGGCTCTCCATCCGTACACGAGCGAAGCGTGTCGGGCTTCGCGTCGAGGGAGGCTCGCTCCCTACCGAACGGAGCGAGCAGAACAAGCTTCCAACAGAACTAAACACATCAAACCACAATCCCCCACGAGAGTCACCACCACAACCAAACAAAGACCACCAAGCGAAGTGAGCAGTGCATGCGAACCCCCACGTATCTCGCGGCTGAGCTACGGCTTCCGACCAACTGGCTCGACTACACGATCATGGCGATCTACTTCGTGGTCGTCCTCGGCATCGGCTTCGCCGCGCGCCGCTCGGTGAAGACCAGCCTCGACTTCTTCCTCTCGGGCCGCTCGCTGCCCGCCTGGATCACCGGTCTCGCCTTCGTCTCGGCGAACCTGGCGGCCACGGAGATCCTCGGCATGGCCGCCAACAGCGCGCAGTACGGCGCGTACACCGTCCACTGGTACTGGATCGGCGCCATCCCGGCCATGGTCTTCCTCGGCCTGGTGATGATGCCCTTCTACTACGGCTCCAAGGTCCGCTCGGTCCCCGAGTTCCTGCTGCTGCGCTTCGACAAGGGCGCGCACCTGCTCAGCTCGGCCCTGTTCGCCTTCGCCGCCATCCTCATCTCGGGCGTCAACCTGTACGCCCTCGCGATCGTCGTCGAGGCGCTGCTGGGCTGGCCGCAGTGGGTGGCGATCGTGGTCGCGGGCTTCTTCGTCCTGGCGTACATCACGCTGGGCGGTCTGTCGTCGGCGATCTACAACGAGGTGCTCCAGTTCTTCGTGATCCTGGCGGCCCTGATCCCGCTGACGGTGCTGGGCCTGAAGAAGACCGGCGGCTGGGACGGCCTGACCGACTCGCTGACGGCGGCCAAGGGCGACAACTTCGTCAGCGCCTGGGGCGGCACCGGCATCGGCAGCGACAACCCGCTGGGCGCGAACTGGCTGACGATCGTCCTCGGCCTCGGCTTCGTGCTCTCCTTCGGCTACTGGACGACGAACTTCGCCGAGGTGCAGCGCGCCCTGTCCGCGAGGAACCTCTCCGCGGCCCAGCGCACCCCGCTGATCGCCGCGTTCCCGAAGATCTTCATCGTCTTCCTGGTGATGATCCCCGGCCTGGTGGCGGCGGTCCTGGTCCCGAAGATCGGCACGGCCGACTCCGACCTGCAGTACAACGACGCGATCCCCTACCTGATGGAACAGCTGCTGCCCAACGGCGTGCTGGGCATCGCGGTGACCGGTCTGCTGGCCGCGTTCATGGCGGGCATGGCGGCGAACGTGTCGTCCTTCAACACCGTCTTCACCAGCGACATCTGGGCGAAGTACGTGGTGAGGGGCCGCGAGGACGCCTACTACGTCCGCTTCGGCCGCCTGATCACGGCGATCGGCGTGGTGGCGTCGATCGGCACGGCGTTCCTCGCCTCGTCGTTCTCGAACATCATGAGCTACCTCCAGACGCTGTTCTCCTTCTTCAACGTGCCGATGTTCGTCGTCTTCATCGTCGGCATGTTCTGGAAGCGGGCGTCGAGGAAGTCCGGCTTCTGGGGCCTGCTCGCGGGCACCACGGCCGCGATGGTCAACTACTTCGTCCTCTACAAGCAGGACGTCATCGGCATCCCCACCGACCAGGGCGCCAACTTCGTCTCCGCCATCGCGGGCTTCGTCGCGGGCGCGGTGGTGATGGTGGCGGTGTCCCTGTTCACCGCCCCCAAGCCGGCCGAGGAACTCCAGGGCCTGGTCTACGGCACCGTCTCCCCCGGCATGGCCGAGCCGGCCGCCGAGGGCGACGACGCCTGGTACCGCAGGCCCGCGCTGCTGGGCTGGGGCGCGATCGTCCTCGCCGCCGCCTGCTACATCCCGTTCTCGTTCTGAGCCCGACCGCGGGACGATGGAGGAACCATGTCAGAGCAATTCGAACCGTCCGAGCGGGCGGAGGCGGAGGAGCGGCTCCGCAGGGCCGGCTACTCCGAGGCCGAGGTCCAGCGCGAGGTCTCCGAGCTGGAGCAGAAGTCGGCGACCGCCGCCCGCATCTTCGACCTGCGCCGCATCATCGGCGGCCTGTTCGTCCTCTACGGCATCATCGTCACGATCGTCGGCCTCACCGACGACGACGCGGCGATCGACAAGGCCCAGGGCATCAACATCAACCTGTGGACGGGCCTGGGCATGCTGGCCCTGGGCATCTTCTTCCTGGTCTGGATGAAACTCCGCCCGTCGGTCCCGCCGGCCCAGCTGCCGCCGGAGGCACTGGAGCCGAAGGACTGAGAGGGATTTTCCTCGTACGGGGCCGGATTCCGCGCGGGTGGCGGGAGCCGGCCCCGTACGTGTGCGGCCGTGCGTACGGCCACGGGGCCGGCCGCCACCTCCGCCGGGGAACAGTCCGGCGAGCCCGGACGACCGACGGCCGAACCGGGCGAACCGGTGGTGAGAGACGGTGACGGGTCTACTCGCCGGTGAAGAGGTCGGCGGCGGTGGTGGCGTGAACGGCACGCTGGGACCAGGTGGTGAGCCGGGCGAGGTCGGTGCAGGCCTGGACCCGCGCGCGGACGTCGTCGGGCACATCGATGCCGCGCCAGCGCAGGATGTTCAGCGTCATTTCGGCGCGATCCTGGATTCGCCCCAACTCGACTCCCTCTTCGCGGCCTTGCCCGCGCACCTCCTCGGCGAGCGGGTGCCGCCAGAAGTACTGGATCGTCGCCATCATGTCCCTCCACATCTGCCGGGCCCGGGTGTCCGCCAGGCACGAGTCGACGAACTGCACGAAGACCGCGGCACTGTCACGGTCGATGGTCCGCAGGGCGGCTGCCAGCGATTCCAGTATGGCGGGAGCCTGACGTCCCCGGCCGTGCGTCATCGCCGACAGCACCGCAAGGGGGACGTCCCGCTCGGCCTCCCGCTCGTCCGCGATCACCGGCACGTTGTCCGGGCCGAGCACGAACGGGCGCACCGTCAACGACGGACACCCTCGCACCCCGAGGTGGATCGGCTCGGCCGCCCACCGGGCGGTGGCACTGTTCTGCGTGACCACGATCAGCACCGGTTCACACCGGTACTTCTCGTACAGATAGCTCAGGTAGTACGGCCAGCTGCCCCGCTTCCTCTCGTCCGGCTTGCCCTGCGACTCCACCACCAGCAGATACGCCCCCTCATCGGTCTCCGCCCGCAGCAGCGTGTCCACCCGCCGCTCGACGGGCTCGATCTCGGTGAGGTCGACGTTCATGCCGGCGAAGTCGTACGGCTCGGGGAAGGGAACGCCCAACACCTGTTGCAGGGCACGCGTCAGCAGCGCGGGATCCTTCTGGAAGATCCGGTGCATGGCCTCGTGCGACGAGCCGACCATCGGCTCTCCTCTCTGTGCGATGAGATCAACGAGCTATGCCGCCGGCACGTCACACCACACGAACTTCCCCCGGTGACCGAAGCGGGACAGCGGATGCCAGCCCCACACCTGCGCACAGGCCCGCACCAACGCCGTCCCCCTGCCGTTCTCCGCGTCCGCCAGGTCCGCCACCTCACGCGGCGGGTCGGGCGGCTCCGGGTCGGCGTCCCACACGCCCACCCGCAGCACGCCGTCCGCCCAGCGGATACGGAGCGCTGCCGGGCCCTTCGTGTGGAGTACGGCGTTGGACACCAGCTCCGAGGCGATCAGCTCCGCGGTGTCCACCATGCCGATCAGCCCGTGCACGGTCAGGATCAGGCGCAGGGTGCGGCGGCAGACCGGGACGGCCCTGACGTCGCTGGGGACGTAGAGGGAGTACTCCCACGTGTCGGGGGTGCTTTCGGGCATGCGTCAACTCCGGGTGGGAGGAGGGCGGGTGAGGGTGCGGTGGCAGTGCCGCGGCCGTCACAGCAGGACGGGGCGGTGCGCTTCCGCAACGTGTTCAACGCGTCACCGAAGGTAGGGGATAAATTTCTACCCTTGCAACTCCCTCGCGTAATCTGACACCCGAACGAGTAGTCCCAGAGAGGCTGTTGCTCGGATGACCATGCGGAACCAGCCCACCGCCCGCCAGGTTCGCCTGGGCTCCGAGCTACGCAAACTGCGGGAGGCAGCGGGCAGAACGGCCAAGGAGGTGGCCGCACTCCTCGGCTCGAGTTCGGCCCATATGAGCCAGATCGAAGCCGGAAGTTCAGCGATCAGCGAAGAACGTCTACGAAGGCTGGCAGCTCACTGTGCCTGTACGGACGGGAAGTTGATCGATGCCCTCGTGACGATGGCGACCGACCGCGCACGAGGCTGGTGGGACGACTACCGAGGAGTCCTGCCTCAGGTGAACCTCGATGTCGCCGAGGCCGAACACCATGCGGTGTTCCTCCGCGAAGTCGTCATCACCTATGTTCCGGGCCTGCTCCAGACCCCCGACTACTCGCGGGCGGTCTTCAGCTACATGCGTCCGGAACTACCCGAGAGCGAGCTGGCGCCCAGGGTCGAACACCGCATGCGGCGACGGTCGGTCATCGAGGGTGACAACCCGACACCGTACGAAACGGTCGTCCACGAGTTCGCCCTACGGGTGCGCGTGGCCGACCGGCAGACGTCCCTCCGACAACTCCGGTCGATCCTGGACCAGATCGAGCAAGGGCACGCCGTGGTACGCGTCATCCCCACCGACCAGGACGGTTTCGCCGGCGCCGGAGCCTCAATGGTGTACGCGGGCGGCCAGGTGTCCCAGTTGGACACCGTGCTGCGGGACGCTCCCACCGGTGTCGTCTTCATCGATGCCGCGGCGCAGTTGCAGCAGCTCCGAACACTCCTTCGTAGAGTGGAAGACGCGTCGCTCGACCCAGTGGCGTCAAGGGACTTCATCCACCGCCTGTCAAAGGAGCTGTGAGGCACACCATGGACCACGCCCTGCACTGGCAGAAGTCCACGTTCTCCGGTGGCGGCGAAGGAGACACCTGCGTCGAACTCGCCGCCGCCGGAGGAGGAGCGATCCACCTCCGCGAGAGCGACACCCCTGCCACCGCTCTCACCACCACCCCCGTCGCCCTCGCCCGCCTCCTCAAAGGCATACGCGCTGACGCAGGCAGCTAGCCGAGGTCACGATCTTCCCGTCATCCACCGTTTGGCGAAGGAGCTGCGAGGGACCCCATGGACCGCACCCTGCGTTGGCAGAAGTCGACGTACTCCGGAGGCGCCGAAGGCAACGCCTGCGTCGAACTCGCCGCCTCCCCCACCGCTCTCCACCTCCGCGAGAGCGACGCCCCCGTCACCACTCTCACCACCACCCCCGCCGCCCTCGCCCACCTGCTGAAGGGCATACAAGCGGGCGCAACCTGCTGAGCGCTGCCCCTGCGTCCGCCGGTGGGCGAGGGCGACTTCGGGAGGAAGAGCAGCGGCCCGTCATGAGAAGTCCGGGCTGACCGCCGTCCCGTCCGATCACGGCCGGCCGCCGTCCAGCAGCGGCCTCCGTACACTCCCGAGCCGGGCGTCGAAGATCTCCTGGGTGGTTTCAGATCGTTCAAGGCCGCGGAATGGGCAGTTCACGTAGTGGGTCGCCACCGTCGATGAAGAGCCGGGCGTTCGCCGTGGCTGCCATGGCGACCTGCTTCAGCACGTGCCGACCGGCCTCGGGGTGTCGCCCGTCGAGGGCACCGACGCGGACGGCGAACACGATGTCGTAGGGCTCCTCGTCCGGTTGCAGGACGAAGTCCTCGGCCGACACCTGGCGGACACTCATGCGGCCCGACCTGATCTCCTCCACCGCGGCGGTCCTCGCCCGGGTGATGGCGGCGGCGGATCTGTCGATGGCCAGGATGTGTCCGGTGGTGAGCCGGCCTGCGACTGCTCGTGCGGCTGCCCCGGGCCCGCACCCGATTTCGAGGACGCGGGAGTGCGGCTGGAGTGGAAGCGCGTTCACGATCGCGGCGAGACGCGGCGACAGGCGTACCGGCATGGACGAAACGATAAGCGCCGAGAGGTTTGCGCGCACTCGCGGCAGGGCGCACTGACCGAGCGCGGCTCACCTACTGCATTCGCGCGTCGGCCACGACATCGGGACCGCATCGCGGGCCGTCTGGGCCTTGAGGGTCCAGTCCATCTGCCAGGGCGGGCCCATGAACCCTGGATCGGTCACCGACCGGGCTCCAGCCTTTGCGCCTCGTGGCGGAGGTGGGAGACCTTTTCGAGGAGCGTCTTGGCCTCGGCGAGGTCGGTGGAATCGGCCGCCCGGTGTTCGAGGTCCGTCACCAGGGCATCGAGCCTCGCGTCACGGGCGATCGCGTACTCGCCCCACCACCTGGCCATGAACGCGGGCACGGTGCTGATGTCGTACGCGTCCGCGACGGCCCACTTCCCGTGCTCGTCGAAGTCGGCGAGCAGCTGTGGTGCGTGCTGGGCGATGGCCTCGCGCAACGCCTTCGGAGTCCGCTCGGGCATGGGCGGGACGGCCGGTACGGGTTCTGCGGCATGGGCCGTCATAACCGGGGATCCTCCTTCGTGCTCCATCTCGCGCCGTACGTATGGCCATGGCCCGGCTGTCGGCTCCGCCGAGGAGCACGCACAGACGGCCCCTCGAAGGAGTTACTCGCGGCGGCCTCTCCCTCGGCCGAGGCCCTCGGCAGCCCCGTTCCACGGTGCCTGTGGACGAGGGCGCCCGGTGGCGGCATCGGCACCGTCGGTTCCGCCGCCGCAGGCGGTGAGCACGGGGACGGAGGCGGGCGCGGAAGACGCGAGGGTGGTGGCACGAGTCACGGCCGTCAGCCGCGTCCGTGTTCAGCCGTCATCGCTCACGACAGCTTGACCAGCTGGGCGTCCAGGAGTGCGGCCGGGATCGACGGCGTGCCGCTGAGGTACGCCACCGTGTTGCCGGAGCGGAGGATCACGGCCTTGGCCGGAGTCTTCCTTCCGCCCCGCTCCACCGTGGCGCCCAGGCCCATCGCCTGGTCCGTGCCCTCGGGGGCGAGTTCCGGGGCTACCTTGCCGAGCTCGTGTTCCACGCCGTCGACCGTCGCCGTGAAGCCGGCCGTGCACGCGTCGAGGGCCGTGCCTATGGCGTCCATCGCCGCCCGGGCCTCGTCCGAGGCGTACTCGGCGAGGACCACGGTGACGGTGGCGCGCTCGCCGGACGCCTCCCGCACGACCGTGGACACCGGTTTGCCGACGGGTGTGCCGGACAGGGCGTAGCCGAGCGGGGCGCAGGCGTTCTCTGTCACCCGCACCTTGGGGCGGCCCGCCGATGTGGACACCGTGAAGCCGTCCGCGTCCCGGGCCGCCAACGCCGCACTGCCCAGCCCGCCCGCACGCATCGTCGCACCCGGCTGGGCGGTGGGCTTCAGCAGACTGTCGGTACTGCTGCCACCGCCGTCGCCCGCCACGCTGCAACCAGTCAGCAGGCCGACGATCAATGCTGCCGCCACGAGGCCTTGTGTGACACCCAACGCTCTCTCATTTCACTGGGAAGGAACTAGCCGGCAGAGAAAGTCTTCAAGACCTTGAGGTAGCTCTCTCCGGTGACAGAGTTGGAATAGTGCGAAGCCTCCCATCCCGCGGCACGTAGAATACCGAGAAGCGCTGTGTTCATGGCTTCCTGTGTAGCAGACCCCAGTGCGAGGGCCCGGGGGTCCGGGCCCTCCGGTCGAATGACCTGTCGCATCAGTTCTTGGCTGGGCGTCCACTTGACGTAGACACCTGCCGACTCATCGCAGTACGGCGCATGGAAGACAACGGCTCCAGCAATGCCCCTGCTGAGTCCGTCGAAAGAGCTGCCAGCGAAGACCGCGGAGATTCCTGCCTGCCGCAGGTCGTCAGTCACGCTAAGTGCGATACGCACCAGACGCAGCTCCGTCGCCGGTGAACACCTAAGGAGAGCTCCATCGAAGTCTTCAGTGCCAGCCATTCCTTGCTCCGCATTCTCTCGTATCTCGTCAGAACCTCATCGCCGGGAGTCCCCGCCGTCCGCGGGCTTGGTTGATCCAGCCACCGAGCGTCTCCGTCCAGACTTTGTTCATGAATTTTCCGTCCGGAGTCGACGGATCAGCGTATGGCATCGAATAGGTGATGGACGCATTCGCGGTGCGGGAGTCGCCTGCCAGGGCGGGAGCACATCGACCGGGACAGGGCGAGCGTTCCGTGTACAGGGCCTCGACCACGTCGTCCTTGCCGAGCTGACTGATGATGTGCTCCTCAGCGTGCCGACTGCCGCTGCTGAATCCGCGCACTACTCGCGTACTTCCGTCGGTGCTTCTGACCGTCGCGGCAGCGACGTTGTGGTCCGCTCCCCAGAACCCGGCGTCCACACGCGCCTCGAACGCGTCTGTAGCAAGGCCGCCGCTGTCGTAGTCGACCTGTGTCGCATTGCCGCAGTTGTGGACAAGGAGCGGCGTGGACTCCGCCACATAGTACGTGTGCAGGTCACTGACGGTGAGGTTGTGGACCGTGGCCCGCTGTGTGGTCCATCGCTCGACCGCAGTGATCTGGACGTACGTGCCGGCGCCGGTGCGCAGCCACTCGCCGGCCTTCAGGTCCGTGGCGTCGACCCACTCGCCCAGTTCAGGGACCCAGAACGGGTGTCCCTCGGTGGCGGTCACCTCGGCGGTCGTCGCCCCGTCACCACTTACGACGGTCACCTTGACCAGGCGCTTCACGCCCTCGCCGACGATCTCGGCCGTGACCGTCTCGACGGCGGTCTCGCCGGTCTCCGGGTCGGTCGCCAGGACCTTGTCGCCGTTCTTGACCTGCTCGATCGGCTTGGTGGTGCCGTCGGCCATGAGGACCGGCGTGCCCGGGACGAAGCTGTTGGCCTCCTTCTTGGAACAGCTTCCGCCACCGCCTGACGACTCTTCCCTCGCCTTCGCCTGCCGTGGCTTCGGCTCCGACTTCTTCGCCGCCGTCTTCCGCGCCTTCTGGACGGCATTGCCGGTCTTCTGCGCGGCCTTCTTGGCCTGCCGGGTGGCCGCTTCCTTGGCCTTCTTCTTCAGCTGTGCCGCCAGGGCGGCCGCCTTCTTCTTCGCTTCGGCCGCCTTGCGGGCCAGCTCACGCGCCTTGCGGGCCAGTTCGATGATCTTGCGGGCCTTTTCCTTGGCCTTCATCAAAGCGTTGATAGCGCTGGCGATTCGATACGCCGCTTTGAGAACTCCCGCGATCTTGTAGGCCTTCGTCCACGGGATGGCGTTGAGGAACAGCTCGCCGCAGGACCAGGCGTCGCCCCGGGAGAAGCAGCCCACCACGCTGTCCCAGCCGACGAACTCCTTCAGGGCGGCCCAGCCGATCGAAAGGATCACGTCCGACACCGACGTGTTCAGCTGCTTCTTCGCCCACGCCTCGGAAGACGACGACGGGGCTCCGCCCCCGCCCCCTCCTCCGCCGCCGGCGGCTGCCGACATCAGGCCCGTCGGATCGGCGAAGGTGACCGGGTTGTTCTCGCAGTAGACGTACCCGTTCATCTGGACCGGGTCCGCCAGGTCCAGCACCGGGTCCGGGGAGAGGAAGCGGCCCGTGTTCGGGTCGTACTCCCGTACGCCCAGGTGGACGAGGCCACCGCTCGCGTCCTCGTCGCCACCGATGTAGCCCTGGTGCGAACGCCAACTGGTCGACTCCGAACGCTTCACGCCGAACGGGTCGGTCTTGGAGAACTTGACCTTGTTGCCGGACGCCAGCGCCACGTTCACGTACGCCGTGCCGTTCTGGTCGGCCACCTGCACCGACAACTCCGCGGTGCCCGCGCCCTGTGCGTGCCGCATGACCGCCGGTGCGCCCGGCTGGGAGTAGTAGCGCTCGGTGTAGGCCGGACCGCCGGCCGCGTTGACGGAGATCGTCGACTCGCCGAGGTACAGGGTGCGCTCGGTGGCCGAGATCGCCATCAGGCGCGATCCGTCACCGCCGTAGACGTACTTCGTCTCCTTGTCCGGCACCCACGACTGCTTCGCCGACCCGTCGCACGTGTACAGCTGGAGGTCCGTGCCGTCGGCCGAGTTGGAGCTCGGGACGTCGAGGCACCTGCCCGAGGCGACGTGCTTCAGGGTGCCCGTCGAGGTCGCCGTCCACTGCTGGGCAGCCGCGCCCGTGCAGTCCGCGATGACGACCGGTGTGTTGTTGGCCGTGCCGCCGCCGGACGGGACGACGCACTTGCCGAGGATCTTCAGGGCGCCCGTCGACGGGTCCGCCGAGGAAGCCGAGTCGATGCGCAGCTTCTGCGCCTTGGTGCCGTTGCAGGTGTAGAGCTGGAGGGCCGTACCCGCCGTGGTCGAGCTGTTGGACAGGTCCAGGCACTTGTTCACCAGGCCCTTCCACGCGCCCGCGCCGTTCTCGCCGAAGCCGGTCACCTTCTCGACCTGGCCGTCCCAGGTCCAGGAAAGTGCCTGCTCGGAGCCGTCGTACGTGCGGGTCAGCGTGTTGCCCGCGTCGTCGTACGTCAGCGCCGTCGCCTTGGTGACCCGGGCGCCGGAGTCCGCCTTGTAGGTGGAGGACATGCCGGTCAGCGTGTGCGGCTGGGTGCCGTCCGCCTTGCCGTAGACGTAGTCGGTCGTGGCGTCCTTGGTGGTGTCCAGACCGGGGTCGTGCTCGACGAGCTTCTTGCGGTTGCCCATCGCGTCGTACGTGTACGACTGCCAGTAACCGCTGTTCGCCGCCGTGACGTTGGTCGTGCCGTCCGAGTACTTCGGCGCCGCCGTGGTCTTGCCCGTCGCCGTGCAGGACGTGGGAGCCGTCCACGCCTCGCTCAGCTGGCCCAGCGCGTCGTAGGTGAAGCACTGGCGGTCGGTCGTCGAGTTCGCGGTGTCCGCGATCGACGTGACGTTGCCGGCCGGGTCGTAGGCGTAGGTGCGGGAGTTGACGCGGTGGCCGGTGACGGCCGTGGTGTCGCTGGTCGACTCGCGGTCGACGATGCTCCGGGTCAGCTCACCCGTCGCCTCGTCGAACAGGTTCGTCGTCCAGACACGGTTGGGGTTCTCGCCGCTGACCGTGCGCAGGACCTGGCCGTACGGGGAGTAGGAGGTCTGCGCGGTGTACCAGGCCAGGCCCGAGGTGGAGACCGGCAGGCCGTCCTCGTTGTAGCGGATCACCAGCTTTTCGGCCGGAAGTGTGCCCACCGAGGGGAGGTTGACCGCGTTCAGCAGACCGGAATCCGAGTACTCGAAGCTGTAGACGTAGTCCTTCTGCAGGCCGTAGGAGAGCGCCACCGACTCGGGGATGGAGATCTTCTTGCCGGTCGGCTGGTAGTCGGCCGTGTAGCCGGTCACTGCGGTGGTGTACGCCAGCCCGTCCGTGTAGCGGGACTGCGAGGTCGGCAGGCCCACGCCGCCGATCAGCGTGTCGTAGGTGGTCTTCGCCAGGAGATTGCCGGTGGCGGAGTCCTCACGCTGCTCGGTCGCCCGGGACAGCTTGTCGTAGACGGTGTAGACGGCCGCGTTCTCGTCCGTGACCAGCTCGGGCCGGTCCAGGATGTCGTAGCGCGTCGTGGTCGTGCCCGCGTCCGGGTCGACGGCCTCGATCTCACGGCCCCGGGCGTCGTACTTCCAGGTCCACAGGTTGCCCTCGGAGTCCTTGGCCTCCACGCGGTCGCCGCGCTCGTCGTACTTGTACGTCGTCGAGCGGTACGCCGCCCGCAGCGCGTCCGTGAAGGTGTCGACGCGGACCGTGCGGCCCATGGCGTCGGACCAGGTGCGCTGGGCGGCGGCGCCCTGCGGGTTGACCACCGTGGAGTTGTCGAGGCCGTACTCGTAGCGGGTCGCCTTCGCCGGGACCTCGGTGCCGTTGAGGTACGGGGTCTCGGTGAGGGTGCGGCCCAGGCCATCGTAGGCGTAGAGCGTGGCGTTGGGGACTTGGTAGTCCGAGGCCAGCTCGAACAGGACGGTGGAGGGGTCGTCCTTGTCGTAGTAGGCGTTGTTGGTCTGCTTGATGGTGCCGTTGGCGCTGTACAGGGTGTCGGTGATGAGGCGTCCGCCGCCGACCGCCGGTTCCTGCTTCTGGCGTTCGCGGCCGAGGCCGTCGTAGATGACGGTGGAGACGCCGTAGTCGCCGGTGTCGGTGAGGGACTCGGTGGTGATCGAGACCGGCCGGCCGATGGTGGTGTCGTAGGTGATCTTCGCCGACGGGGACTTGGAGGTGGCGCGGCTGGGGTTCCACACCTGAGTGGCGCGGCCGAGGGCGTCGTAGGTGTAGGTGGTGACGCGGCCGTTGACGTCCTCGTCGGTGTCTGGCTGAAGCTCCGCCCGTCGGTCCCGCCGGCCCAGCTGCCGCCGGAGGCACTGGAGCCGAAGGACTGAGGGGTCCTTCCGAGGAGGCGTACGGGGCCGGAGTCCGCGTGGGGGGCGGGGTCCGGTCCCGTACGCGTGGGTGTGGAACCGGTGTGGTTTCCCTTCCCCCTCGGCCTGTCCGAGCGGGGGTGAGGGTGCCGCGGGGGTAGACAGGGGGCGTGGAAGAGGTTCTCGCCTACATCGCCGCGGGCCTGGTCGGCCTGTAGGGGATTTCGCACGCGGTCCCGACACGGTCCGTGGTCGCCGGGTTCGGGGAGATCAGCGCGGACAACCGCCGGGTGCTGGTCCAGGAGTGGCTCGCCGAGGCCGTGACCATGTGGTCGTTCGCGGTCCTGATCGTCGTGGTCACCGCGGTCGGCGGCGGGACGTCCGTCGCGCACTGGACCTACCGCGTCACCGCCGGGGCGCTGCTCGTCCTCGCGGTGCTGACGGCCCTCACCGGCGCCCGGACGCCGGTCGTCTGGTTCAAGATCTGCCCGGTGCTGCTGAGCGCTTCGGCGGTGCTGCTGCTGGTGGCTTCCCTGGGGTGAACCGGAGCTGTTGGGCGGCTGCGGGCAGCAAAGCCGGCCCGGCGTGGCCGCTGACACTGCTGACGCTGCTGACGCGCGGCGGATCGCCCCGCGAGCCGTTCGCGGCGGAGGAGGTCGTCGGCGCGACGGCGACCGGATCCCACGAGGAAACCCGGTCGCGGTGGACACGCCTCACGGACGCCGCGCCGACGCCGGGCGGGATCTGAAGGGCGGGGACGTCACTCTGCGGTGAACAACTGCTCCGCGTCGCTCACGTCCATGGCCCGTCGCGCCCAGAGCTTGAGCAGATCCTCGTCGGTGCACGTCTCCACACGGTGCCGAACCGCGTCGGAGACGGGGACACCCCGCCACTCGAGGATGTTCAGGGTCATCTCGACTGCCCCCTCAAGGCGCCCTTCCTTGCGTACCTGTTCCGCGAGCGGGTGTCGCCAGAAGTACTGGATCGCCGCCATCAAGTCCCTCCCGCCTTTCGGCTCTCGCCTCTGTCCGATGAGATCAACGAGCTATGCCGCCGGCACGTCACACCACACGAACTTGCCCCGGTGACCGAAGCGGGACAGCGGATGCCAGCCCCACACCTGCGCGCAGGCCCGCACCAGCGCCGTCCCCCTGCCGTTCTCGGCGTCCGCCAGGTCCGCCACCTCGCGCGGCGGGTCGGGCGGCTCCGGATCCGCATCCCACACACCCACCCGCAGCACCCCCTGCGCCCAGCGGATCCGCAGGGCCGCCGGACCCTTGGTGTGCAGGACGGCGTTGGAGACCAGCTCCGAGGCGATCAGCTCCGCGGTGTCCACCATGCCGATCAGCCCGTGCACGGTCAGGATCAGACGCAGGGTGCGGCGGCAGACCGGGACGGCCCTGACGTCATTGGGGATGTGGAGGGAGTACTCCCAGGGATCGAGGGTGCTTTCGGGCATACGTCAACTCCGGGTGGGAGGAGGGCGGGTGAGGGCGCGGTGGCAGTGCCGCGACCGTCGTGGCAGGACGGAGCGGTGCGCTTCCGCAGAGCGATGTTCGCGCCACTCACGGTAGGTCTGAAATTTATGACCATGCAAGTCTTCCCGTAATCTGACGCCCGAACGAGTCACCCCGGCGAACAAGTTGAGGACTTGTACATGGCAACCCGACGCCACCCCACGGCCCGACAGGCACGTCTCGGGGCCGAGCTGCGCAGACTTCGGGATGCCGCAGGCCTGAAAGCGACCGAAGCCGCGGCCATGCTGGGAGTGAGTTCGGTCCAGATGAGTCAGATCGAGTCCGGCGTGGCGGGCGTCAGCGAGGAACGCCTCCGTCGACTTGCGGCCAATTACGCCTGCTCGGAAACCGAGTTGATCGATGCACTGGTCGACATGGCCACCGACCGGACACGCGGCTGGTGGGAGGAGTACCGAGGTGTCCTCCCTGCCGCCTACCTGGACCTCTCCGAACTCGACCACCATGCAACGTTCCGCCACGACGTGGCAGTCATCCATGTGCCCGGCCTCTTCCAGACGGAGGCCTATGCACGCGCCCTGTTCTCCTACATGAACCCCGAGTTCCCTCAGAGCGAGGTGGAGCACCGGGTGAGCCACCGAATGAGACGGAAGACCGTCGTCGAGCGCCCCGATCCGATTCCCTACGAGACCGTGATCCACGAAGCGGCGCTCCGCATCAGGGTGGCCGGCCGGGCCGCCTACCGCGCCCAACTGGCACGCGTCCTGGAACTGTCCGAGGCGGAGCACATCACCGTCCGCGTCGTCCCGTTCGGTCTGGACGACTTCGCCGGTGCCGGGAGCGCCATGGTCTACCTCGGTGGAGCGGTGCCGCACTTGGACACCGTCGTACGCGACGCTCCGCACGGGACCGCGTTCATCGACTCCGCAGCCCAACTGGAGCACTTCCGGAAGCTGTTCCGTAGGGTTAAAGCCGCGTCACTCGGTCCCGAACAATCGCGCGATCTGATCCACCGGCTCACCAAGGAACTGTGAGGAGCAGCCATGACCACCCGCCTCATATGGAAGAAGTCGTCCTTCTCCGGCGGCGGCGAAGGCAACGACTGCGTCGAACTCTCCGCCTCCCCAGGAGCGGTTCACCTCCGCGAGAGCGACACCCCCGCCGTCACCCTCACCACCAGCCCCGGCGCTCTCGCGTATCTCCTGGAAGGCATACGCACGGGGCGCGACCGTCGGCGCAGCACGACCAGCTGAGCGCCGAAGTCGGCCGCCCCGAGCCAAAATCCGAGCAGTCCATCAGTCGTCGGGAGTAGGTCCTGCGCCTCAGGCACGCTTCGTACGTGCTGGCTAGGGTCGGGCCTCATGAAGACCACGGGAATCGTCCGTCGTCAGACGGCGGAGCGTAAGCACAACGTTCTGGGGCGGCTCGTCACCGAGCGGGACGTATGGGTGTCGACAGCACACCCCGATCACGGGCCGCACCAGGTGCCGCTGTGGTTCTTGTGGGACGGGCGAGCCGTGTGGATGTGCACCAGTGCCACTTCCGCGACCGCGCGGAACGTCCGCGAGGAGCCGCGCGTGCGCCTGGCGCTGCCTGACACCTTCGACGTGGTGCTTCTCCAGGGTGAGGCGGAGTGCTTCCTGGACCAGGATGTGCCCGGAGGCGCGGCAGAGGCGTTCGCCGCCAAGTTCGGGTGGGACCCACGGGCGGAGGAGGGCTCCTTTCTGTATGTACGCGTGGCGCCGAAGAGCGTGCGCGCTTGGCGCGGCGAGCCGGAACTGCGCGGCAGAGTCATCATGCGCGACGGGATGTGGCTGGGATGACAGCCGTCCCTCTCGGTCCGAGCGGAAAAGGGACCAGCTCCCCAGGGAGGCTCCCGTCAGCTGAGGCAGATCTGGTGCCGAACCCCATACCCGCGTTCTGCACGGTCGAGCAGAATCGTTTTCCGGACAAAAGAGGACAGTCGCCGAATCCTCGGCACCCTGTCATCCCCCATGCCTCACCGGCCGGTCACCTTCGACCTCCGCGGAGGTCTGCCGACGAAGCGGGAGCGAAAGGCGCTGGTCAGCCGGTCAACGGCAGGAGAGCGAGTCGTACGGGAGCTGTGGTGATCCCGCAGGACCACGGTCAGCGGCGCGCCGGGCGGAGAGCGCGGCTCCGACTGGCCGTAACAAGCGTGGTGGCCGGGGCCCTCCGTGCGTCTCGCCGCCGGTCTCGATGAACGGGGTCCGGACCGAGTCGGAGATCTTCGGCATCTGCCGGTGGATGATTCAGGTCTCGGCTGCCGTTCGTGGCCCGGCATCCGTGCCGGGTCACTGCCAGAAGATCTCTTCGACGATGATCTGCGGGTCCTCCACCCGCCGCACGAATGTGTACCTGAGCCAGCCATGCCCGTGGTCGAAGAAGAAGAGGCGAGAGCCCTTCGGATCGCTGGAGCGGACCGGCCGGACCTTCATGTCGTCGGGAAGGTGTGCGTCGGCATCGATGCCCCGGTAGTAGGGGTCGGCCGCGGTGACCATCTCCGCGCGCGCCGCGTCGACCATCTTCCGCACGCGCTCCGGCAGCACATCACGGGCCGTCTGGGCCTTGAGGGTCCAGTCCATCTGCCAGGGCGGGCCCATGAACCCTGGATCGGTCACCGACCGGGCTCCAGCCTTTGCGCCTCGTGGCGGAGGTGGGAGACCTCTTCGAGGAGCGTCTTGGCCTCGGCGAGGTCGGTGGAATCGGCCGCCCGGTGTTCGAGGTCCCTCACCAGGGCATCGAGCCTCGCGTCACGGGCGATCGCGTACTCGCCCCACCACCTGGCCATGAACGCGGGCACGGTGCTGATGTCGTACGCGTCCGCGACGGCCCACTTCCAGTGCTCGTCGAAGTCGGCGAGCAGCTGTGGTGCGTGCTGGGCGATGGCCTCGCGCAACGCCTTCGGAGTCCGCTCGGGCATGGGCGGGACGGCCGGTACGGGTTCTGCGGCATGGGCGGTCATGACCGGGATGCCTCCTTCGTGCTCCATCATCGCGCCGTACGTATGACCTTAGCCCGGTCGTCGGCTCCGTCGAGAAGCATGCGCGAGCGCCCCTCGAAGGAGTTACCCACGTCGCCCTCGCCGGGACGGCCGGTACACCTCTGAGACTGGCCACCGTGTCGCCGGAACGGAGGATCACGGCCTTGACCGAAGTCCTCAGCCCTGCTTCAGGCCCGGACGGCGACGACCATCCGCGGCAGCACCCTGCCGGCGATGGAGCCCGAGGGAATGCTTCCTGTACGGACTGCGCCCATCGCGCGGTAGAAGGGCTCGGCATTCGGGTCGGCGTCGATCGTGATCCGGGTGAACCCCAGGTCCCGTCCGGCGGCGACGGTGTGCTCGAACAGCAGGCGGCCGATTCCCCGGCCGATGGCCCGCGGATCGACGAACATCATGCCCAGGACGCCCGTGGGCGGTTCTCCTTCAAGAGTCGTGAAGCCCAGGATGTGGCCGTCTCCGTCAGCCACCGTGGTTCGTCGGAGTGTGACCTCGTTCGCGGCGACGGTGAGCTCGTCGCGACACGCTTCCAGGAACTCGGCGTCATAGCCCCAGTGCGCCTTGGACCGCAGTGCCAAGTCGGTGAGCATGCCGGCTTCCGCCGCCCGTGCGGGCCTGAGCAGTACGTCCATCCAGGTCTCCCGGTCTGTTCCTACGATCACTCCGGCCCCGCCTCCCCGCCGCCGACGAGCCCCCGCGTCAGCGGCCCCGCGCGGTCCAGCAGGCCCGTGCGGGCCGCCAGGGCCGCCGCCTCCAGCCGTGAGCCCACCTCCAGTTTCATCAGGACGCGCTGGACGTGGGTGCGGGCCGTGGAGGGGGCGATGCCCATGCCGGCGGCGATCAGGCGGGTGTCCTCGCCGTCGGCGACGCGGACCAGGACCTCCACCTCGCGCGGGGTCAGGAGCTGGAGGAGTCGCTGCCCCTCGTCGTCGGGCTGGGCCGCGGGGTCGAGCAGCTCGCTGAAGGCGTCCTGCAGGAGCTGGGGGGCCACCGCCGCCTCCCCCGACCGCGCCTTCATGATCGCCCGTTCCACTCCCTCGATGCGCTCGTCATGGCGTACGTAGCCGGAGGCGCCCGCGGCGAAGGCCGCCGCGATGCCGCGCGGGTTCGGCACCGGGCCCAGGACCAGGACGGCCACCTGGGGCCGTTCCCGCTTGATGCGGACGACCGGGTCGAAGAAGCCCGGCCCGTCCGGGGTCGCCGTGCCCAGCAGGCACACCTCGGGCGCCCGGGTGATCACCAGTTCCGCCGCGCCCGCGGCGGGCGCCGTCGCGGCGAGCACCCGGTGCCCCCGCAGTTTCAGCGCCGAGGCCAGCGCCTCGGCGAGCAGTCGGTGGTCGTCGACCACCATCAGCCGCACTCCCATCGAGCAACCCCACCCCCAGTCCCCCCTTGAATGCCCACACGGGCACACAGGCAAAGCCAGTACCGGCACACGTGCCGACAGGCACGCGCGGACAGACAGAAGGTGCCCCCCGGCACCCCGTCATCATGCCCCCGGAAGCTACACGCTTGTTCGACGCCTCGCCCCCCTACCGGCGAGAAGGGCCCCGGATCGTCGAAGTTCCCCGTATGCGGGGGTGTCGAGCGGTACGCGTACGGCCCCGCCCCCAAAAAACGGGGACGGGGCCGTCACGGCGGCTGCGGGACGATCAGCCGGTCGCGCCGAACGCCAGCGCCAGGTAGTCCTTGTCATCGGAGCCGGAGCCGGAGTCGTCCGCGTACACCGCGGCCATGTACAGGTGGCCCTGCGAGTAGATGATCTCGGAGTACTCGGGCAGCATCCTGCTCTCCGCGTCCCGCACCGCCTTTGTCGACGGGTTCTGGAGCAGCGTGGTCTGCTTGAACGTGCCGCCGTCGATGCTGACGACCTGGCCGCCCTCGTCGTACGGCGGACGCTTGTACGCGATGACGTTCTCGCCGTCCGTGCGCAGCGGGGTCAGGACGTAGCCGTCGCCGGCGTCGGCGCGCTGGCCGGTCTGCTTGCCGGTGGTCAGGTCGAAGGCGACGACCTCGTTGGTCCGGCTGTACTCTCCGGTGCCGTCGTGCTCCTCCGTCGGCAGGTAGAGCCGGTTCGGGCCGACCGCGATGCCGGAGCACTTCTCCATCTCGGTGATGCCGTCGCAGCGGGCCGCGAACTGCTCGCCCGGCGCGGAGATCCTGGTCAGCAGCTTGCCGGTCTTGTTGTCGATGGAGAAGAAGTCCGAGATGCCGCTGCCGTCCTGGGCGCTGTCGCCGACGTCGGCGGCCACCACCAGCGGGTCGGTCGACACGACGCTCGCGTACTCGATGCCGGTCGCCATCCTGTACTCCGAGAGCACCTTCCCGGTGGCCGGGTCGATGGTCTGGATGTGCAGTTCGCGTGCGTCGTACTTGCCGCACTTGCGCACCGCGACCAGCTTCGCGCCGCCGCCGTAGCCGGCGTCGTAGCAGGTGTCGGCCGCCTTGGGGGACCACAGCAGCTTGCCGGTGGTGATGTCGAAGGCGCTTCCGCCCTCGGTGGCGCCCAGGGCGACGGTGTTCGCGCTGACGGTGACGTTGTCGAAGGTGACCGGGTAGTCGCCGACCGTGACGTTCTTGTGCCACAGCTGCTTGCCCGCGTCGAGGTCGATCGCGGCGACCTCGCTGCACCCGGCGGAGGAGTCCTTGGCGGGCATCTTCGGCTGGAAGACCACCGCGGTCTTCCCGTCCGTCGTGGTCTTGCGGCTGGCCGTGCACACCGGGCCGGGCAGCTTGATCGTCCAGAGCTTCGTGCCCTTGTCGGGGTCGTAGCCGACGATCTCGGCGACGCCCGACTTCACGTACGCCTTCTCGGTCAGCCAGGAGCCGCTGACGACGACGCTGTCGTCCTTGGCGACGGCGGGCGACGGGATCTGGAAGAGGACCTCGGAGGCCGGGTCGCCGGGCACCTTCTCGGTGCCGCCGGCCGACGTCGTGCCGCCGTCGGCGCCGCCCTTGCCGTCACCGCCCTCGCCGCCTCCGCCGGTCGTACCGGCGGTGCTCGCGGTGTCGTCCTTCTTGCCGCCGGAGTTCGCGTACCAGACGCCGCCGCCGATGATCAGCGCGATCGCGACGACGGCCGAGACAATGATCGCGACCTGGGCGTTGACCTTGCGGCCGCCCCCGGCGGGCGGCGCCTGCATCGGCACGGTGGGCCGGCCGGGGTAGCCCGGGTAGGCCGGCTGCGTCGGGTAGCCGTGCGGGTTCGGGTAGCCCTGCGTGGCCGGCTGACCGGGCTGCCCCGGGTAGCCGTAGCCCGGCTGCTGGCCGTACGGCGCCTGCTGGCCGTAGGGGGCCTGCGGGGCGTAGGGGGCGGGGGGCTGCTGGGCGTACGGGTTCGGCTGGCCCGGCTGAGCCGGCTGGCCGGGGTAGCCGTAGCCGGGGCCCGCCGGGGGCTGGGGCGGCTGGACGGGCGGGGCCGCCTGCGGATAACCGTAGCCGGGGCCGGCCGGGGACTGGGGCGGGCCCGCAGGGGCCTGCGGAGGCCGGCCGGGGTAACCGTAACCGGCCCCGGCCTGCGGGGACTTGCTGAGCTGCGGGCCCGCGGGCGGAGCCGCCGGGGCCGCGGGGGCCGAGGGCTGGGATGCCTCGGGCGGCGGGATCTGGGATGCCGCCGGGGCCGGAGGCTGCGGTGCGGGCGCACCGGAAGCGTCCTGCGGCGGGGGCGGGGCGTCCTGCGGCTGCGGCTCCTCGGGAGCCGCGGGGGTGCCCTGCGAAGGAGCCGCGTCCTGAGGCGGGGTGTCCTTCGGCGGGGTGTCCTGGGGTGCGCCGGAGGTGCCCTGCTGCTGCGGGGGCTGGTCCTCGGGGGTGCCCTGGGGCGGCTGGTTCGGGGGCGGAGGCGGCGGCTGGGTCATGGTGTGGGTACCTCGGGGTGACGCGGGGAAAAACGGGGACGGGAGTACGGGACCTCGCGGACGCGGGGTGGACGGGCGACGGCGAGAGGGCCGCGCGCTCCGGGCCGTGCGGCCCGGGGTGGCGGCCCGGCCGCCCGGCCGTGGCGGACCGCCACGGCCGGGTTCGCCCGCCTCACTTGCCGTAGGCGAGCATCAGCTTCTCCTTCGAGTCGTCGTTGCCCGCCAGCCGGGTGGTGGAGAGGTAGAAGCGGCCGTCCGCCCAGGCGAGGTCGCGGGAGAAGAAACTGTTCTCGAGCCGGCTCGTGCTCTCCGGCAGCTGGAGCAGCGTCGACGGCGTGTGCGTGGCACCGGCGGTGGGGATCGACACGACCCGCCCGGCGGCGGCGTACGACGGCTCGATGTAGGCGACGAGGTTGCCGCCCTCGACGGTCACCGGCAGCATCGACTCGTCCGTGGGGGACTTCACCCGCCACTTCTCCTTGCCGGTGGCGAGGTCGATCGCGACGATCTCGTTGGCCCCGGTGGTCGCCTTGGTCGGCAGGTAGAGGGTGTCGGCGTCGGCGGCCGTGCCCTTGCAGCCGGTCAGGTTGCGCTGGAGGATCGCCCAGCCGCACTCGGGGGCGAAGTCCTCGTCGACGCCGACCTGCGAACGGAACGTGCCGTCCGGCTTGAGCGTCGAGATGTTCCAGGCGTTCTTGTCCTTGTTGGTGCTGTAGACGACGAGCGGGTCCAGGGAGTAGACGCGTGCGACCGTCCAGCCCTTGTCGAACTTCTGGGTCCACCTGACCTTGCCGGTCGCCGGGTCCAGTTCCTGCAGCTCGTCGTGCTCGCCGGCCTTGGTCGCGTCGCACGAGGCCACGGAGATCAGCTTGGCGCCGCCCGCGAACGCGGTCGGGAAGCAGGCGTCGCCGTACTTCTTCTTCTCCCACAGCTTCTTGCCGGTGTTCACGTCGTACGCGGTGCCCGACTGCGAGCGGCCCACCATCAGCGTGTTGCCCGCGACGGACAGCTCGATGGTGATGGCGCTGTCGAACAGCGCGCCGTCGGGAACCGTCCCCGTCCAGCCCTTGGCCCCGGTATCGAGGTCGATCTGCTGGAGCTGGTTGCACTTGGCGCGGTCGCTGGTGCCGTTCATGTACGCGACGACGACCTTGTCGGTGGCCGTCTTGCGCGGGGTGACCGCGCAGATCTTCTGCGGCAGGGCGATGGTGTCCCAGGCGGGCTTGCCGTCACCGACGCCGTAGCCGACGACCTCCTTATAGGCGGCCTTCACCGCGGTCTTGGAGGTGATCCACATGCCGGGGGCGTCGGCGCCGGAGGCGGGCGCGTCGGGCGCCTCCTTGTACCAGAGCACCTTGGCCTCGCCGGACTTGCGGTCGGCGTTGAAGTCCTCGGGGTCCTCGCCGCCGTCGCCGCTGCCGTCACCGGGGTTGACGGGGCTCTCGCTCGCCGACGGCTTGCCGTCGTCGCTGGGCCCGGCGACCGGCTTCTTCTCGCCGCCGCCGTCGTCACCGCTGGTGACCGCGAACACCGTCCCGCCGATCACCAGCAGCGCGGCCACCGCGGCGCCGACGGCCAGGGCGGGCTTGCCCTTGAAGGGGTTGCGGGAACCGGGCTGCGGAGTGCCGGGGGCGCCGGGGAACTGGGGCGCCGGGTAGCCGTGGCCGGGCTGCTGCCCGTAGGGACCGGCCGGCTGTCCGTACGGCCCCGGTGCGGTCGGCTGTCCGTACGGCCCCGGCTGCGGCGGCTGCCCGTACGGCCCCGGTGCGGCCGGTGCGCCGTAAGGGCCGCTCGGCTGGGCGTACGGCCCCGGCTGCGGGGGCTGCTGCGGGTAGCCGTAACCGGGCTGCGGGGCCTGCGGCGGCTGGGCGGGCGGGCCCTGCGGCGGCTGGGCCGGCATCTGCGGCGCGCCGAAGCCGCCCTGCGGCGGCTGGGGCGGCTGGTCCTGCGGTGCTCCGAAACCGCCCTGCGGCGGCTGCTGGTTGGGCGGCTGAGTCATCAGCGTCTCCCCCTCGCTCACTGATTTTTAGCCACGCCCTGAGGCTCGTGACGGGCCCGGACTCGTGCTCGGAAAGTCCCGGACGGCCCTTTCTATCACCCGGGGCCGACGGCGAAGGGGCCCGCGTCCGCCCCTGTTCCCAAGGGAGGACCGGGCCGTGATACCGCCGTTATGCGCCTTCACGCCCCCTTCACGCGGCGCGCGCGCCGCCACCGCGCGCCGTCACCGCACACGGGGTCGCGTGGCCGTGCCCGCCCCGTACGTCCGCCGCCTGCCCGCGGATTCACCGGCTCCCCGTGCGCGCGTTTCGGCCACGTCGGTCGGTTCACGCGTCCTCGGCCAACTCCAGCCAGCGCATCTCGAGTTCCTCGCGCTCACCGGCCAGGGTGCGCAGTTCGGCGTCCAGTTCGGCGACCTTCGCGAAGTCGGTGGCGTTGTCGGCGATCCGGGCGTGCAGCTTGGCCTCCTTCTCGGAGACCTTGTCCAACTGGCGCTCGATCTTCTGGAGTTCCTTCTTGGCGGCGCGCTGGTCGGCGGCGCTGCGCTCCGGTGCCGCCTTCTGCTGTGCGGCGGGCACGGCGGCGGCAGCGGCCTCCTCCATCCGCAGGCGGCGTTCCAGGTACTCGTCGATGCCGCGCGGGAGCATGCGCAGTGCGGAGTCGCCGAGGAGGGCGAAGACGCGGTCCGTGGTGCGCTCGACGAAGAAGCGGTCGTGGGAGATGACGATCATCGAGCCGGGCCAGCCGTCGAGGAGGTCCTCCAGCTGGGTGAGGGTCTCGATGTCGAGGTCGTTGGTGGGCTCGTCGAGGAAGAGGACGTTGGGCTCGTCCATCAGCAGCCGCAGGATCTGCAGGCGGCGGCGCTCACCGCCGGACAGGTCCCCGACCGGCGTCCACTGCTTCTCCTTGCCGAAGCCGAACGTCTCGCACAGCTGCCCGGCGGTCATCTCGCGGCCCTTGCCGAGGTCGACGCGCTCACGCACCTGCTGGACGGCCTCCAGGACCCGCAGGTTCGGGTCGAGTTCGCCGACCTCCTGGGAGAGGTAGGCGAGCTTGACGGTGCGGCCGACGACGACCTTCCCGCCGGCCGGCTGGGCCTCGCCCCCGGTGCGGGCGGCGTCGGCCAGGGCGCGCAGCAGGGACGTCTTCCCGGCGCCGTTGACGCCGACCAGGCCGATGCGGTCGCCGGGGCCGAGCTGCCAGGTGACGTGCTTCAGCAGCACCTTGGGGCCTGCCTGGACGGTCACGTCCTCCAGCTCGAAGACGGTTTTGCCGAGCCGTGACGAGGCGAACTTCATCAGCTCGCTGCTGTCCCGGGGCGGCGGCACGTCGGCGATCAGCTCGTTGGCGGCCTCGACCCGGAAGCGCGGCTTGGACGTGCGCGCGGGGGCGCCGCGCCGCAGCCAGGCCAGCTCCTTGCGGACCAGGTTCTGCCGCTTGGCCTCCTCGGTGGCGGCGATCCGCTCGCGCTCGGCGCGCGCGAAGACGTAGTCGGAGTAGCCGCCCTCGTACTCGTGGACGGCGCCGCGCTGCACGTCCCACATGCGGGTGCAGACCTGGTCGAGGAACCAGCGGTCGTGGGTGACGCAGACGAGCGCGGAGCGGCGCTCGCGCAGGTGCCGGGCGAGCCAGGCGATTCCCTCGACGTCGAGGTGGTTGGTCGGCTCGTCGAGGACGATCAGGTCCTGCTCGTCGATCAGCAGCTTGGCGAGCGCGATGCGGCGCCGCTCGCCGCCGGAGAGCGGCCCGATGACGGTGTCCAGGCCCTGCGGGAAGCCGGGCAGGTCGAGCCCGCCGAACAGGCCCGTCAGGACGTCGCGGATCTTGGCGTTGCCGGCCCACTCGTGGTCGGCCATGTCCCGGATGACCTCGTGCCGCACGGTCGCGGCCGGGTCGAGGGAGTCGTGCTGGGTGAGGACGCCCAGGCGCAGCCCGCCGGAGTGGGTGACCCGCCCGGTGTCGGCCTCCTCCAGCTTGGCGAGCATGCGGATCAGGGTGGTCTTGCCGTCGCCGTTGCGGCCCACGACCCCGATCCGGTCCCCTTCGGAGACGCCGAGCGAGACACCGTCGAGCAGCGCACGGGTGCCGTACACCTTGCTGACGTTCTCGACATTGACCAGGTTGACGGCCATTTTTCTCCTGCGCATGGGGGTCGGTCAGCCTTCTAGCCTAGGGCCTGCGGGGCCGGGGACGGGGAGCGAGGATTCGGTCACTCTTTGTGATGACGTGATCGGGGAAGGGCCGCTACCGTGGAGGACGGGCAGCAGGATCGCGTCCATGGGAGGAACCATGACCGCCGAGTCCGTGCCGCACCGCGTCCAGTGGCCGGTGCCGCCGCAGGACGGCTACACCGTGGACGACCTGTTCACGCTGCCCGATCTCCCGCCGCACACCGAACTGGTCGACGGGAGCCTGGTCTTCGCGAGTCCGCAGCGAGCTTTCCACGCCGATGTGATCGACCTGCTGGTCACCGGTCTGCGCGGCGGACTGCCGGCCGCGTTCAAGGTCAGCCGCGAGATGACCGTCGTCCTCGACGACCGCAACGGCCCCGAACCCGACGTCAGCGTGATCCGCGCCGGCGCGGTCACCGGGCCGGACGAGACCGGCTACCGCGCCGAGGACGTGCTCCTCGCCGTGGAGGTCGTCTCGCCGGACTCGGAGTCCCGGGACCGCACGACCAAGCCGCAGAAGTACGCCGCCGCCGGCATCCCGAACTTCTGGCGCGTCGAGCAGGGCGGGACCGGCGGCAGGCCCGTCGTCCACGTCTACGAACTGGACCCGCTCACCAAGGCGTACGTCCACATGGGGATGCACCGGGACCGGCTCAAGGTCGACGAGCCCTACGACGTCTCCATCGATCTGACCGCCGTCGACGAGCTCTGAGCGGAGTCCCGCTCAGAGCACCGTCGCCCCCGGTGCCGGGCCCGACGCCGTGCGCACGCTCCGGCACGTGCCGGACGTCCGCAGCGCCTGCGCGATCCGCTCCGCGGCGGCGGTGTCGCGCGCCAGGAACGCGGTGGTGGGGCCCGAGCCCGAGACGAGGCCGGTGAGCGCGCCGGCCGCCTCCCCCGCCGCGAGGGTGTCCGCGAGTTCGGGGAAGAGGGAGAGGGCGGCGGGCTGGAGGTCGTTGGAGACGTTGGCCGCGAGCGCGTCCGCGTCGCCCTTCGCGAGGGCGTCGAGGAGGTCGCGTGAGGCGACCGGCTCGGGGATGTCGCGGCCTTCGACGAGGCGGTCGAACTCGCGGAAGACCGCCGGGGTCGACAGTCCCCGCTCCGCCATCGCGAACACCCAGTGGAAGGTGCCGCCGGTCTCCAGCGCCGTCAGCCGCTCGCCGCGGCCGGTGCCGAGGGCGGCCCCGCCCACCAGGCTGAACGGCACGTCGCTGCCCAGCTCGGCGCAGATCTCCAGCAGTTCGCCGCGGGAGGCGCCGGTGCCCCAGAGCGCGTCGCAGGCCAGCAGGGCGCCCGCGCCGTCCGCGCTGCCGCCCGCCATGCCGCCGGCGACGGGGATGTCCTTGGCGATGTGCAGGTGCACGTCCGGGGTGCGGCCGTGGCGCTCGGCGAGGGCGATCGCCGCGCGCGCGGCGAGGTTGGTGCGGTCCAGCGGGACCTGGGCGGCGTCGGGGCCCTCGCAGGTGACGCGGAGCTCGTCGGCCGGGGTGACGGTGACCTCGTCGTACAGGCCGACCGCCAGGAAGACGTTCGCCAGGTCGTGGAAGCCGTCCGCGCGCGCGGCGCCCACCGCGAGCTGGACGTTGACCTTGGCGGGCACGCGGACGGTGACGCTCACGCCGTGTTCTCCTGCTCGTGCTCGGCGGTGTTCTCCTGCTTGTTCTCGGCGATCCGGGCGAACTCCTCGACCGTGAGGGCCTCTCCGCGCGCCTGCGGGGACACCCCGGCGGCGACCAGGGCCGCCTCGGCGGCGGCCGCCGACCCGGCCCACCCGGCGAGCGCGGCCCGCAGGGTCTTGCGGCGCTGGGCGAAGGCCGCGTCGACGACGGCGAAGACCTCCTGCCGGGAGGCCGTGGTCCTGATCGGCTCCGCCCGTCGCACCAGCGAGACCAGCCCGCTGTCCACGTTCGGCGCCGGCCAGAAGACGTTGCGCCCGATGGCGCCGGCCCGCTTGACGTCGGCGTACCAGTTCGCCTTCACGGACGGGACGCCGTACACCTTCGAGCCGGGTCCGGCGGCGAGGCGGTCGGCGACCTCCGACTGGACCATGACGAGGGTCCGCTCGATGCTCGGGAAGGTCTCGAGCATGTGCAGGAGCACGGGCACCGCGACGTTGTACGGCAGGTTCGCCACCAGGGCGGTGGGGGCGGGGCCCGGCAGTTCGGTCACGTGCATGGCGTCGGAGTGCACCAGCGCGAAGCGGTCCGCGCGAAGCGGCATGCGGGCGGTGATCGTCGCGGGCAGGGCGCTCGCCAGGACGTCGTCGATCTCCACGGCCGTGACGCGGTCGGCGACCTCCAGCAGCGCGAGGGTGAGGGAGCCGAGGCCCGGGCCCACCTCGACGACCACGTCCTCGGGGTGCACCTGCGCGGTGCGGACGATACGGCGGACCGTGTTCGCGTCGATCACGAAGTTCTGGCCGCGCTGCTTGGTGGGCCGCACGCCGAGGGCTGCCGCGAGCTCGCGGATGTCGGCGGGGCCCAGGAGGGCGTCGGGGGTGGGGCTGGTCACGGGACAAGGGTACGGGGGTGCGGGGGGCCGGATTGCAGGTCCCCGGCCGGGGGCCGCGGCGGCGGGCCGCGCCTGCCCCGGCTGGACGGCACGCGTCCGGCGAGGGCGGTGGGTGAGGGCGGTGGGTGAGGGGGCGCGGGGCGCTGCCCGCCCGGGGGTCAGTTCTGGAGGTGGGTGCCGCAGTGGGGCCAGGGGGCGGCGCCCCGGCGGATGTAGAGCTTCTTCGCCCGGAAGGTCTGTTCGGCGGCGGGGGCGTCCTGGGGGCGGCCGGTGCCGCCGAGGCTGTGCCAGGTGCGGGTGTCGAACTGGTAGAGGCCGCCGTAGGTGCCGGACGGGTCCACGGCGTCGGCGCGGCCGCCCGACTCGCAGGCCGCGAGCGCCTGCCAGTCGAGGTGGTCGGCGCCCCGCACGGAGGCCGGCCGTGGCTTCGTGCCGACCTTGACCACCTGCGCGCGCGGCTCGCGCACGATCTCGGTCCGGATGCGTCTCGGCTTCTGCCGGACGCCGTTGACGGTGCGCAGGGCGTAGGTGACCCGCAGCAGCCCCGGCCGGCCGGCCCGCTCCACCACCTCGGTGCCCCGGAACAGCGCGGGGTCGTCGGTGCGCCGTACCAGGAACGGGATCGCCTCCTCCCGCACCTCCCTCGCCCCGGTGATCCGCAGGACCGTGATCGTCTGGCCGTCGCGCGGGAAGCTGCCGGGCGGGACGGACGTGGTGTCCTGGCCGCGCAGGGTGATGCCGGCCTCCTCGACGGCCTCGCCCACGGTCGCCGCGTTGGTGCGGACGGTGCGGGCCCGGCCGTCGGCCATGACCGTCACGGCGCGTTCGGTACGGACGTCCAGCGCCAGCCCCTCACGTCCGATGCGCCGGGAGCGGGAGACGGAGAGGTGGGCGCCCTCCGCCCGCACGCCGAGTTGTCCGAGCGCCTCCTCCACGGTGCGGGCCGTCGTCCACACCTCGCGCCGATGGCCGTCGAGCGTGAGCCGGAGGGGGCGGCCGTGGCGCACGGCGATCTCGTCGCCGCTGTCGAGGGCCGTGCCGAGGGAGGGCGCCACCATGTCGTGCGCCCCGACCCGCACGCCCTCCTCCGCCAGCAGCTCGCCCACGTCGTCGGCGAAGGTGTGCAGGGTGCGCGGCCTGCCGTCGACGGTCAGCTCGATCGCCTTGTCCTTGGCGACGAAGGCGGTGGTGCCGCCCGCGAGGAAGGCGACGACCAGCGCCTGCGGCACCAGGGGGAGCAGGGGCAGCAGCCGGCGCATCGGGGAGTCCGCGCGCTCGGCGTCGCGCGTCCTGCGCCGGCGTGCGGCGCGCCCCGTGCCGGTGCCGCCGGCGTACCGCGCTCCGTCCGTCCGGCGCGGCAGCGCCGGCCCGGACGCCTCCGGCGGCACCGCGGGCAACGCGGGCACCGTGGGCGCCGCCGGCTCGTAGGCGGGCCGGTAGGTGTCCTGGAGGGCCTCCGGCGTCCCATGACCGCCGGGGGTGCCGCCGGGGGTGCCGTCGGGGGTGCCGCCGGCGCCCTGCTCCCAGGGGGCCGCGTACACCCCGTGGGTGAGGGTCTCGGCGTTGTGGACGTCGACGTACGTGCCGTCGGCGCCGTACGCGTTGCGTGGGTGGTGCACGTTGCTCACGCAGACACGCTCCAGGGGTCCTGGGTCCGAAGGAGTCCGGATCGGGCCCCCAGAACCTAGCGGAGCGGCCGTCACTCTCCAAAGCGACGCGGCTACCCAGGGTGGTGTTCGGATGCGGTGCCCGCGGGTCAGTAGCCGAAGGCGCGGGCCGTGTTGGCGGCCAGGGCGCCCGCCAGGGTGTCCTCGTCGATGCCGCGGACGGCCGCCATGGCGCGGACCGTGACCGGCACGAGGTAGGGGGCGTTGGGCCGTCCGCGGTAGGGCGCCGGGGTGAGGAAGGGCGCGTCGGTCTCGACGAGGACCAGCTCAAGCGGGGCGACGGCGAGGGCGTCGCGCAGGTGCTGGGCGTTCTTGAAGGTGACGTTGCCCGCGAAGGACATGAAGTAGCCGGCGCGGGCGCAGATCTCCGCCATCTCGGCGTCGCCGGAGTAGCAGTGGAAGACGGTGCGCTCGGGGGCGCCCTCCTCCTTCAGCACGCGCAGCACGTCCGCGTGGGCGTCGCGGTCGTGGATGACGAGGGCCTTGCCGTGCCGTTTGGCGATCTCGATGTGGGCGCGGAAGGAATGCTCCTGCGCGTCCTTGCCCTCGGGGCCGGTGCGGAAGTGGTCCAGGCCGGTCTCTCCGACGCCCTTGACCTCGGGGAGCGCGGCGAGGCGGTCGATCTCGGCGAGCGCCTCGTCGAGCGCCCCGGCGCCGCCGGCCGCGCGCGCCCCCTGCCGCGACCAGCCGTCGGCATCTCCGTGGACGATGCGGGGCGCCTCGTTGGGGTGCAGGGCGACCGCCGCGTGGACGCTGTCGTGCGCCGCCGCCGTCTCGGCCGCCCAGCGGGAGCCGGCGACGTCGCAGCCGACCTGGACGACCGTCGTCACGCCGACCGACGCGGCCTTCGCGAGGCCCTCCTCGACCGTGCCGGACTGCATGTCGAGGTGGGTGTGGGAGTCGGCGACCGGTACCCGCAGGGGGGCCGGGAGCGGCGGCGCCGCGTTCTTGTCGGCGTTCGAAGGCATGCCCCGATCCTACGGAAGGGGCACGCCCGGCCGTCGGCCGCCGGCCGGCTCAGCTGGCCCGGCGCTGGAAGGGGTGCAGGAGGTCGGACAGGTGCCAGTGGTGCTGCCGGCGGGTTTCCCCGGGGCCTGCGGCCACCGGCGCCTCCGCCGGGCCGGCCGCCGGCGCCGGACGGGGGCGGACCGCGCCGAGCACGGAGGAGACCTGGCCGGCCCGCATGATGCGCAGGAGGTGCCCGTCGCAGTTGTGGCAGGCGGGGCGGCTCAGCGGGGACGGCACCGGGCGTCCGTTCGCCACGTACCGGACGGACTCGTTGCCTTCCGCGTCCGTGTGGTGCTCGATCTCGTACGACTGTTCCCAGCCGTGCCCGCAGCGCATGCAGGCGAAGGAGTACGACTCGTGCACGACGGGGATCGCCGCGCGCGGGCCGCCGCTCCGCCCGGTGATCCCGTCGATCCCGCTGGTCTCGCTCATGCAGGCTCCTCTGGTCCGCTGGAAGCCGGGACGGATGCGTCCCTGCCGTCCAGTGGACCGCTCCGCCGGGGCGGGCGCAGCCGACCTGTCGAGTGTTGGGCCCGTTTTGGGCGTTCCTTGCCGAAGCGGGACGGGGGGCGACTCGTGGGCTTTGCCGTCGGCGACACTTCTTTACCGCCTGCTGGGCATACCTCCCGCCGGGCGGCCCGGGAGGCTTCTCATCCCGCGGCGTTCTTGGCCGCGACGACCGCGTCGAAGACCTCCCGCTTGGGCACCCCGGCCTCCGCGGCCACCGCCGCGATCGCCTCCTTGCGCCGCTCGCCGGCCTCCTCGCGCACCCGCACCCGCCGGACCAGTTCCGCCGCGTCGAGTTCGCCGGGGCCGCGCTCGGGCGCGCCGGTCACGACGACGGTGATCTCGCCGCGCACCCCCTCCGCCGCCCATTGCGCCAGCTCACCGAGCGGGCCGCGCCGGACCTCCTCGTACGTCTTGGTCAGTTCGCGGCAGACGGCGGCGCGCCGGTCGGTGCCGAACACCTCGGCCATCGCGGCGAGGGTGTCGTCGAGCCGGTGCGGGGCCTCGAAGTAGACGAGGGTGCGGCGCTCCTCGGCGACCTCGCGCAGCCGGGACAGCCGCTCCCCCGCCTTGCGCGGCAGGAAGCCCTCGAAGCAGAAGCGGTCGACGGGCAGGCCGGACAGCGCGAGCGCGGTGAGGACGGCGGACGGGCCGGGTACGGCGGTGACCCGGACGTCCTTCTCGACGGCCGCGGCGACCAGCCGGTAGCCGGGGTCGGAGACGGACGGCATGCCGGCGTCGGTGACGAGGAGGACGCGGGCGCCGCCGAGGAGGTGGTCGACCAGCTCGGGGGTGCGGGCGGACTCGTTGCCCTCGAAGTAGGAGACGACGCGCCCCTTGGGCGTCACGCCCAGCGCCTGCGTGAGCCGGCGCAGCCGGCGGGTGTCCTCGGCGGCGATGACGTCGGCGCCGGCCAACTCCTCCGCGAGCCGGGGCGGGGCGTCCGCGATGTCCCCGATGGGCGTGCCGGCAAGGACCAGGGTTCCGGGTGCGACTGTCACGTTTCCATCCTCGCAGGGGGCGAGGGGCCCTGTCCGACCGGCCGGGCCGGATCGCCCGGAGCCCGGCGTGGCCGGTCGAACAGGCCCATGCACGGGACTCCCACAGCCCCGTTCCCTACGATGGCGCGGTGACCAGTACCGCGTCCTCCACGGACTCCACGGACTACCGGCAGGACCAGGCACCGCAGGACCGGCGGCCGGGGTGGCAGTCGCGGCTGCGCCGGTTCGGCTACGCGGCGGCGTCGGACGGCGACGTCCGGGAACGGCTGGTGCCGCCGTTCGCCGAGCCGGGCCCGCGGCTCTGGCAGGCGCTCGGAGTGCCGGCCGGGCTCGCGGGCCGGATCACCCGCTGGTCGGGCTGGCTGGGTCCGCTGCTGGTCACGCTGGTGGCGGGCGTGCTGCGGTTCTGGAACCTGGGCAGCCCGAGGAAGGTGATATTCGACGAGACGTACTACGCCAAGGACGCGTGGGCGCTCGTCCACCGCGGCTTCGAGGTCAACTGGGACAAGAACGCCAACGACGTCATCCTGAACAGCGGCGGCCACGTCACGATCCCGACGGACGCGGCGTACGTCGTGCATCCCCCGGTCGGCAAGTACGTCATCGGGCTGGGCGAACTGGTCTTCGGGTTCGATCCGTTCGGCTGGCGGTTCATGACGGCGCTGCTGGGGACCCTGTCCGTCCTCCTGCTGTGCCGGATCGGGCGCCGCCTGTTCCGCTCCACGTTCCTGGGCTGTCTGGCGGGCGCGCTGATGGCGGTGGACGGGCTGCACTTCGTGATGAGCCGCACCGCGCTGCTCGACGGGGTGCTGATGTTCTTCGTGCTGGCCACGTTCGGCTGTCTGGTGGTCGACCGGGACCGGGCGCGCGCGAGGCTGGCGGCCGCGCTGCCGACGGACGCCGACGGCCGCTGCCGTCCGGACGCGCACGTCGCCGAGACCACCCGCCTGGGCCTGCGCCCGTGGCGCTGGGCGGCGGGCGTGATGCTGGGGCTGGCGATCGGCACGAAGTGGAACGGCCTGTACATCATGGTCGCGTTCTGCCTGATGACGGTGTTGTGGGACGTCGCCGCACGCCGGGTGGCCGGGGCCCGGCACCCGTACCGGGTGGTGCTGAAGCGGGACACGGGCCTGGCGTTCCTGGCGACCGTGCCGGTCGCGCTGGTCACCTACCTGGTGTCGTGGACGGGCTGGATCCTCTCCTCGGACAGCGGCTCGGGCGGCTACTACCGCAACTGGGCGGCGACCGACGGCAAGGGCGGCAGCTGGACCTGGCTGTTCCCGGACTGGCTGCGCAGCCTGTGGCACTACGAGCACGAGGTCTACGAGTTCCACACCCACCTCACCTCGCCGCACACCTACCAGTCGAACCCGTGGAGCTGGCTGGTCCTGGGCCGTCCGGTGTCGTACTTCTACGAGTCCCCGGCGCCCGGCACGGACGGCTGCCCGGTGGACGCGGGCAAGAAGTGCGCGCGCGAGGTGCTGGCGATCGGCACGCCGATGCTGTGGTGGGCGGCCTGTTTCGCGGTGCTGTTCGTCCTGTGGCGCTGGTTCTTCCGCCGCGACTGGCGGGCGGGCGCGATCGCGTGCGGCATCGCGGCCGGGTACCTGCCGTGGTTCCTGTACCAGGAGCGCACGATCTTCCTCTTCTACGCCGTCGTCTTCCTGCCGTTCCTGTGTCTGGCGGTGGCGATGATGACCGGGGCGCTCGTCGGCCGGCCGGGGTCGAGCGACACCCGGCGGGTGGTGGGCGCGACGGGCGCGGGCGTCCTGGTGCTGCTGATCGCGTGGAACTTCATCTATTTCTGGCCGATCTACACGGGGACCGCGATCCCGATCGACGACTGGCGTTCACGTATGTGGTTGGACACGTGGGTCTAACGATTGCGGCAACTCCTGTCCCGTGGAGCTCTCTTCCGCTTACTGTGACCCCTGGGGGAGCTTTCTGAACGCGTTCAGAAAGACCTGTCGGGTCAACGGGGAGGACGGTCATGCGCAAGGGGGCCAAGGCGGCGGTCGTCGGATCGGTGTTCGCCGTCATGGTGGGCGGGGCCGGGTACGGCGCCTTCAACATCGTGAACGCGCTGGACGGTGACGGCGGCGCACCGGGCGCGAGCGGGCCGGAGCCCGTGAAGACCGGGCCGCCGAGCGCCGCCGAGGTGAAGGAGACCAGCGCCGCGTTCTTCGCGGCCTGGGAGAAGGGGCAGGCGGCGAGCGCGGCGGCGCTCACGAACAACGCCGGCAAGGCGGGGCCGCTGCTCACCTCCTACGGCCAGGCCGCGCACATCACCGGTGTGAGGATCACCCCGGGCGCGCCGGCCGGGCGCAGCGTGCCGTTCACGGTGAAGGCCACGGTGTCGTACGGCGGGAAGTCCGAGCAGCTCGCCTACGGCAGCCGGCTGACCGTCGTGCGCGGGGTGACCACCGGCAGGGCGCTGGTGGACTGGCAGCCGTCGGTCGTGCACCCGCAGCTCAGGGACATGGACGACACGCTGGTCACGGGCGAGTCGGCGGCGCCGCCGATCGAGGCCGTGGACCGCGACGGCAAGGTGCTGACGAAGGAGAAGTACCCCTCGCTCGGGCCGATGCTGAACGAACTGCGCGCCAAGTACGGCGACAAGGCGGGCGGCACGGCCGGTGTCGAACTGGCGATCCGCCACGCCGCCCCGGACTCCGCGGACACGCCGCTGCTGACGCTGGCCGAGGGCAGGGCGGGCCGGCTGCCCACCACGCTCAGGGCGAGCACGCAGGCGGCCGCCGAGAAGGCGGTCCTGAAGTACCCCGAGTCGTCGGTGGTGGCCGTCCGGCCGAGCAGCGGCGAGGTGCTGGCGGTCGCCAACAACCGCAACGACGGCTGGAACGCGGCCTTCCTGGGGCAGGTGGCGCCCGGCTCCACCATGAAGATCATCAGCGCGGCCGCCCTCATCGACAACGGCATCACCACCGCGACCGGCCCGGCGCCCTGCCCGGCCGAGGCGACCTGGCAGAGCCAGACCTTCCACAACATCAAGAACACGCCCCCGGACGAGGACGCGACCCTCTCCGAGAGCTTCGCGCGCTCCTGCAACACCGCCTTCGTGAAGTACGCGGACGAGGTGAAGGTGGACTCCCTGACCGACGAGGCCCGGAACCGTTTCGGGATCGGCCTCGACTGGAAGACCGGCGTCCCCTCCTTCGACGGGTCCGTCCCGGCCTCCGGCGGCCCGGACACCGCGGCCGACATGATCGGCCAGGGCCGGGTCCAGATGAACCCGCTGAACATGGCGTCGGTGACGGCGACCGCGATGACGGGCGCCTTCCGGCAGCCGGTGATCGTGCCGCGCAGCCTCGACGGCCGCGAACTCGCCCACGCGCGCGGACTGCCGGCCGGCACCGTGGAGCAGTTGCGCGCCATGATGAACCGCACCGCGACCAGCGGCACGGCGGCCGGGGTGATGTCCGGTCTGAGCGGCCGGATCGGCGCGAAGACGGGTTCGGCGGAGGTCGACGGGAAGGCGAGTTCCGACAGCTGGTTCACCGGCTACCGGGGCGACGTCGCCGCCGCGGCGATGGTCCAGGACGGCGGTCACGGCACCGACGCGGCCGGACCGATCGTCGCGGCCGTACTGCGGTCGGGCACCTGAGGACACCCGTACGGCGTGGGTGACGCCACACGTGACGCCACACGTGTGGCGTCACCCCGCGGGCGGGGACCCCAGGGTCTTTCGTCGGGACCAGGCCGGACCCCGCTCCCTGATCCGGCCCGGTCCCGACGAGAGGCCCTAGGCTGGGCGCCGTCGTTGGTGCCGGTGGGGAGGACTCGCACCGTCGGTGGGGCGACCCACCCGGCGGGAGAGTCCAGCGGGGACAGTGGGGCGAGGCGGCCCCCCGTAGAGCACGGAGGATCGCGGGCTGTGGGCAAGAGAAGGCGCGTCGCCGAGCGACGGAGCAAGCGGCCGGCCGTGGTCGGCGGCGTGATCGCCGTCGTCGTCGCAGGCGCGGGTCTCGGCGGCTACGCACTGTACGGCGGCGGAGCTGCGGCCCAGGACGGTTCGGCGGCGGCGAGGAAACCAAAGGTCCCGACCGGTCCGCTGTCGGCGACCGAGGTCACCACCGCCGCCAGGGCGTTCCTGTCGGCCTGGCAGCAGGGCGAGGTCGCCGAGGCCGCCGCGGCCACCGACGATCCGGCGGCCGCCACCGCCCTGCTCACCGGCTGGACCAAGGACGCCCGCATCACCGGCGCCACCCTCACGGCCGGCCCGCGCGCCGGCGTCAAGGTCCCCTTCGCCGTGAAGGGCACGGTCACCTTCGGCAAGACCGCGAAGCCGGTGGCGTACGACAGCGCGCTGACCGTGGTGCGGCGGGCGAAGGACGGCAAGCCGCTCGTCGACTGGCACGCGTCCGTGGTCCACCCCGACCTGGCCGACGGGGACACCCTGGTGACCGGCGAGGCGGGCGATCCGCCGGTCAAGGCGCTCGACCGGGACGGGGGTGAGCTGACCGCGAAGAAGTACCCGTCCCTGGGCACCGTCCTGGACGGACTGCGCGAGAAGTACGGCAAGAAGGCCGGCGGCACGGCGGGGGTCGAGCTGCGGGTGGTCCGCGGCAAGGCGTCGAAGGCCGGGAAGGCCTCCGACAAGACGCTGCTGGAGCTGAGCGAGGGCACCCCCGGCACCGTGAGGACGACACTGAGCCCGTCCCTCCAGGCCGCCGCCGAGAAGCAGGTCGCGAGCGCCGCGCGGGCGTCGGTCGTGGTGACCCGCGCCTCCACCGGCGAGATCCTGGCCGTGGCCAACAGCAACCCCAACTTCAACACGGCGTTCCAGGGCTCGCTGGCGCCCGGCTCCACCATGAAGGTCATCACCTCCTCGCTGCTCATCGAGAAGGGCCTGGCGTCGGCGAACAAGGCGCATCCGTGCCCGAAGTACTTCAGCTACGGCGGCTGGAAGTTCCAGAACGACGACAAGTTCGAGATCAAGGGCGGCTCCTTCAAGGCGAGCTTCGCGCGCTCATGCAACACGGCCTTCATCAGCCAGGCGGGCAAGCTCGACGACGACAGCCTGACCAAGCAGGCCCAGCAGGTCTTCGGCCTGTCGTCGAACGACTGGGCGATCGGCGTGCCGACCTTCGACGGCTCGGTGCCGGTCCAGAAGGCGGCCCAGAAGGCGGCGGAGCTGATCGGCCAGGGCGGGGTGCGGATGAACCCGCTGAACATGGCGTCGGTGGCGGCCACCGTGAAGTCGGGCACCTTCCACCAGCCGTACCTGGTCGCCCCGTCGGTCGACGGCCGCAGCCTGGCCAAGGCCTCGCGCACGATGTCCGCGGACACGCTGTCGCAGTTGCGGGAGCTGATGAACTACACGGCCGCGCACGGCACGGCGGCCAAAGCGATGGCCGGGCTCGGCCCGGACTACGGCGCCAAGACGGGCTCCGCCGAGGTCGACGGGCAGAAGCAGCCCAACGGCTGGTTCACGGCCTACCGCGGCGACCTCGCGGCGGCGGGCGTGGTGCAGAAGGGCGGTCACGGCAGCGAGTCGGCGGGACCGATCGTGGCGGCACTGCTGAAGGCGGGCGCCTAGGACGGACGGAACGGGCGAGCCGAGCCGGAACGGCCGAGCCAAGCCGGAACGGCCGAGCCGGGCCGGGCCGGGCGGCTAGCGGGTCAGTTGCCGGCCCGCCGCGCTCGCCGCCGTGTAGGTGCGGCGCAGGAAGCGCAGCAGTTCCTTGGACTCGAACTGCACGACCGAGACGCCCTGCGCGGAGTGGAACTCGACGATGGCCTGGACACGCCCACAGGGCCAGACGCGGACCTCTCCGCTGCCGGCCGGGGTGCGCAGGCCCTGTTCCAGCAGAGTGCGGGCGATGCTCCACTCACGGCCGCCGGGGAGTCCGACACGGACGGTGCGCGGGTCGTCGTCGGGGTCGTAGTGCAGGGCGACGGGAACGGCGCTCCGTTCCTCCTCGGTCAGGTCCGCGTCCGTGACGATGTGGGCTCGCGCGTACTGCTCGACTACAGACATCTGCCGCCCTCTCACTCTGCGTGACCTGTGCGGAATCTGTGCGTCCACCCCTTTTCCAATGTCGCACATTTTCCGGGCCCCGCCCGGCGGGCCGGGCGCATCTCACATGTGCGATACACGAACTTCACCGTGTGTCCCACAGCAGGACTCCCTCGCTCTTGCAACCTATTCGCATTAAGCCACTATCATCGAACGGTGCACGTACCCGACGGATTCATCAACGCCCCGACCTCCGCCGTGACCGGAGTCGTCGCCGCGGGCGCCATCGCCGTGAGCCTGCGAGGGGCGCGCCGCGAACTCGACGAACGCACGGCACCGCTGGCCGGCCTGGTGGCCGCCTTCATCTTCGCCGTACAGATGCTCAACTTCCCCGTCGCGGCCGGAACAAGCGGCCATCTGCTCGGCGGTGCCCTCGCGGCGATACTCGTGGGCCCCTTCACCGGGGTCCTGTGCGTGTCGGTCGTCCTGCTGATGCAGGGCATCCTCTTCGCCGACGGCGGCCTGACCGCGCTCGGCGTGAACATCACCGACATGGCGGTCGTGACGACGGTGGTGGCCTACGCCGTCTTCCGCGGACTGCTGAAGGTCCTGCCGCGCACCCGCCGTTCCGTCACGGTCGCCTCCTTCGCCGCCGCGCTGCTGTCCGTGCCGGCGGCGGCCCTCGCCTTCACGCTGGTGTACGCGGTCGGCGGCACCACCGACGTGGCGATCGGCAAGGTGGCCACCGCGATGGTCGGCGTGCACGTGCTGATCGGCGTCGGTGAGGCCGCGATCACCGCGCTGACGGTCGGCGCCGTCATCGCCGTACGGCCGGATCTCGTGTACGGGGCGCGCGGGCTGCGCCAGCGGCTCCAGCTGCGGGTGCACGGCGAACTCGTGGACGTGCCCGCCGCCGAGGGGGCGCGCACGGCGCCCGTCGCGGCGCGCGCCTCCCGCCGCACGCTGTGGGTGACCGGCCTGGTCACCTCCCTCGTCCTCGCCGGCTTCGTCAGCTTCTACGCCTCCTCGGCCCCGGACGGCCTGGAGAAGGTCGCCGCCGACAAGGGCATCGACGACAGGACCGAGGAGCACGCCGCCGCGGACTCCCCCCTCGCCGACTACGGCGTCGAGGACGTCGACGACGCCCGGCTGTCCGGCGGACTCGCGGGCGTCATCGGCGTCGGTGCGACCGTCGTCGCGGGCAGCACCGTGTTCTGGGCGGTACGCCGCCGGCGCGGCGCCGACGCGTCCCCGACCGCCGTCGAGAACGTCTGACATGGGCGCCGGGCACGCCCACCGGCTCTACCGGCACGGGCACTCGCCGGTGCACGCCCTGCCGCCGCACACCAAGCTCGCCGCCACGTTCGCGTTCGTCGTGGTCGTGGTCTCGACGCCGCGCGAGGCGGTGTGGGCGTTCGGCCTGTACGCCGTCCTGCTCGGCGTCGTCGCGTTCCGGGCGCGCGTCCCGGCCGGCTTCCTGCTGAAACGGCTGCTGATCGAGGTGCCGTTCGTCACGTTCGCCGTGCTGATGCCGTTCGTGGCCGAGGGCGAGCGGGTGGACGTCCTGGGGCTGTCCCTCAGCGTCGACGGGCTCTGGGGCGCCTGGAACGTGCTCGCCAAGGGCACCCTCGGCGTGGCCGCCTCGGTCCTGCTGGCCTCCACCACCGAACTGCGCGAACTCCTCCTCGGCCTCCAGCGCCTGAAGCTGCCGCCGCTGCTCGTGCAGATCGCCTCCTTCATGATCCGCTACGGCGACGTCATCACGGACGAGATGCGCCGCATGCGGATCGCGCGGGAGTCCCGCGGGTTCGAGGCGAGCGGCGTCCGGCACTGGGGCGTCCTCGCGAAGTCCGCGGGCGCCCTGTTCATCCGCTCCTACGAACGCGGGGAGCGCGTGCACCTGGCCATGATCAGCAGGGGGTACGCCGGTGCCATGCCGGTGATCGACGAGGTGACCGCCTCGCGCACGCAGTGGTCGTACGCCCTGACCCTGCCGCTGGCCGCCCTCGTCGTCTGCGTGCTGGGATGGACCCTGTGACTGCTTCCCTCGAGGTCTCGGGCCTCGCCTTCGCCTACCCCGACGGCCACCAGGCCCTGTTCGGCGTGGACTTCTCGATCGCGCGCGGGGAGCGGGTGGCGCTGCTCGGGCCGAACGGCGCCGGCAAGACCACCCTAGTGCTGCACCTCAACGGCATCCTGACCGGCGGCGCCGGCACGGTGACGGTGGCCGGGCTGCCCGTCGGCAAGCGGCACATGGCCGAGATCCGGCGCAAGGTCGGCATCGTCTTCCAGGACCCCGACGACCAGCTGTTCATGCCGACCGTGCGCGAGGACGTGGCGTTCGGGCCCGCGGCGGCCGGGCTGAAGGGCGCGGAGCTGGAGGAACGCGTGGACCGGGCGCTCGCGCAGGTCGGCATGGCCGGCTTCAAGGAGCGTCCGCCGCACCACCTGTCCTTCGGGCAGCGCCGCCGGGTCGCCGTCGCGACCGTGCTGGCGATGGAGCCGGAGATCCTCGTCCTGGACGAGCCGTCCTCCAACCTCGACCCGGCCTCCCGCCGCGAACTCGCCGACATCCTGCGCTCCCTCGACGTGACGGTCCTGATGGTCACGCACGACCTGCCGTACGCCCTGGAGCTGTGCCCGCGCTCCCTGATCCTCAGCGAGGGCGTCATCGCGGCGGACGGGCGCACGGGCGAACTGCTCGCCGACGACGCGCTGATGCGGGCGCACCGTCTGGAGCTGCCGTTCGGATTCGACCCGCGCTCCGTGACAATGGGAGCGTGACGAACGCGCGCGTGACCCACCAGGAGCGGGCGGGCGACGGCCCGCTGTCGCTGGACGAGCAGCTGTGCTTCGCGCTCTACGCGGCCCAGCGGGCGGTGACGGCCGCCTACCGGCCGCTCCTCGACGACCTCGGCCTCACCTACCCGCAGTACCTGGTGCTGTTGGTGCTGTGGGAACGCGGCGAGACCACGGTCAAGGACCTGGCGGCGGCCCTGCGGCTCGACTACGGCACGGTGTCGCCGCTGCTGAAGCGGCTGGAGACGGCCGGGCTCGTGCACCGGGAACGCTCGGCGCGCGACGAGCGCTCGGTGCTCGTCGCCTGCACCGGGCGCGGGGAGCAACTGAGGGAGCGCGCGGAACGGGTGCCCGGCGCGCTGCTCGCGTCGACCGGGCTCGGCGCGGCGGAGGCCGTGCGGTTGCGCGAGGAGCTGTGGGGGCTCGCGGAGAAGGCGCAGGGGGCGGCCGAGCGGGGCCGCTGAGGCCTCGGAGCGGGGCCGCTGAAGCCTCGGAGCGGGGCTGTTGAAGCCTCGGAGCGAGACCCCCGGGCCCTCCGCGGGACCTCCGGGACCTCCGAGTCCTTCGAGTCCTCGGCGCGAGGCCGCCGGGACCTCGGGGCGACGCTCTTACCTGCGGTTACCGCCCCCTCGGCCGAGCCGTTCTCCACCGACAGGTACCTTGTGCACGATGTAATTGGGCACAGTTCCGGGGAGGTCCCGCAGTGACCGAAGGCGCCGCCGTCGACACCGTCAGCACCGTCGACGCGATCGACACCCGTCCGACGAAGATCATGTATGTCGCCGAGGCGACCGCCCACGGCGGCCGGGACGGCTATGTGACCAGCCAGGACGGCCGGATCGACCTGAAGGTGGCCATGCCGCCGGAACTGGGCGGCGACGGCGACGGCACCAACCCCGAGCAGCTCTTCGCGGCCGGCTACAGCTCCTGCTTCCACAACGCGCTGATCCTGGTCGGCAACCGGGCGGGATACGACCTCACCGGCTCCACCGTCGCCGCGAAGGTCGGCATCGGCCCCAACCGGACCCTCGGCTACGGCCTCGCGGTCGCCCTCAGCGTCTCGCTGCCCGTGCTCGACGCGGGCCTCGCAGCGCAGCTGGTGGACGCGGCGCACCAGGTGTGCCCGTACTCGAACGCGACCCGCGGCAACATCGACGTAACGATTCTGCTGGGCTGACCGGAGACCGGAATCGCGGGCCCGGCGAGGGCGTTGTCCCCTCGGTCGCAGGTGAGCCGAGAGGACGTACGGACGTGGATGTGCACGGCACGGTGACCGCCGGCTTCGAGCCGGTCGGGGAGGCGTTCGCCCGCAACTTCGACACGCTCGGGGAGCGGGGCGCGGCCGTCGCCGTCTACCGGGACGGGCACAAGGTCGTCGACCTGTGGGGCGGCAGCCGGGACGTCGACGGCGGGGCGCCCTGGGAGCGGGGCACCGCGCAGATCGTGCGCTCCGCGACGAAGGGTGTCGCCGCCGCCGCCCTGCTGATGCTGTGGCAGCGCGGGGAGCTGGACCTGGACGCTCCGGTGGGGGCGTACTGGCCGGAGTACAAGGCGGCCGGCAAGGACCGGACCCTCGTGCGGGACGTGCTCGCGCACCGCGCCGGGGTGCCCGTGCTGGACCGGCCGCTGACGCCGGCCGAGGCCGCCGACCCCGATCTCGGCGCCGCGGCGGTCGCCGCGCAGGCACCGGCGTGGGAGCCGGGGACGGACCACGGCTACCACGCGCAGACCTACAGCTGGCTGACCGGCGAGCTGGTGCGACGGGTCACCGGGCGGACGATCGGCGCCTGGGTCGCCGAGGAGATCGCCGCACCGGCCGGGGCCGAGCTGTGGCTCGGCCTGCCGGAGCACGAGCGGGCGCGCGTGGGACGCGTGGGGCGGACCGAGGCGCCCGCGCAGGCGGGTGCGCTGCGCACGCGCCCCAAGCGCGCGGTCGCCGACGCCTACGCCGACCCCGACTCGCTCACCCGCCGCGCCTTCGCCGCCATCACCCCTCAGGCCGACGAGAACGACCCCGCCTACCGGGCGGCGGCCCTGCCCGCCTCCAACGGCATCGCCACGGCGGACGGCCTGGCCCGCTTCTACGCGTCGCTGATCGGCGGGGCCGACGGCGGCCGCCGCCTCCTCGCCCCGGAGACGGCGGCCGCGGCACGCGGTGAGCGGTCGGCCGGGGCGGACCGGGTGCTCGTCGTGCACACCCGCTTCGGCCTGGGCTACATGCTGCACGGCGCCGCGTCGCCGTTGCTGTCCCCCGCCTCCTTCGGCCACCCCGGCCGCGGCGGCCCTCTGGGCTTCGCCGACCCGGAGTCGGGCATCGCCTTCGGTTACGTCACCAACGGCTTCCGGTCGAGCGTGACGGCGGATCCGCGGGCGCAGGCACTCGTACGGGCCGTACGGACGGCGACGACCGGCGGCTGACGGCCGTCCCCCCTCGTCCGCCGAGTCCGCTGCGTCCGCCGGGTCAGCCGCGTCCGCCGGGTCCGCTGCATCCGCTCACACGTGGATCGGGTGCGAGGTCCTTCCCGACGCGTCGTCGATCTCCATGTGGGCCTTCGTCAGCAACTGCATGGCGATCTCGTTCAGCGCACGGGCGCCGGCGATCTCCTCGCCCACCCGCGGCTGGTTGGGGTCGACCCGGTGGCGGCTGGCGTGCCCGTGGGCCCGGACCTCCGACCCGTCGGGCAACCTGACCAGCGCGACCGCGCGCGTGTGCTGATCGTCCTCCTCGAACTCCAACTCGACGTGCCATCCGACTGTGGTGTGCATCATGACGATCACCTCCGGAACACCTGCTTCCAGGGTGCGCCTCGACGCGCCGGGGCGCATCCACTCGGGTCCCGGCAGCAGGCTCGGGCAGTCGTCCGGTACGCCGGTGCCGAAGTCCTCGGCGAGCGCCTCGCGCACCTCCGCGTCCCGCGTCGGTTCGCGTCGCGGGGACACCGGTGATCCGGCCCGGCCGGAAACGTCATTGCGGCCGACCGGTACGGCCACTACCGTCCCTCGGGTGACTGCCGGGTCGGCCATGGGCCGTGCACGAGTGAGGCGCCCGGCCCCGGCGTGAGCGCGAGGCGGGCCAGGGGCCCGCCGTCCTGTCTCCGCGTCCTTCCTTCCCGCCCTCCCCCGCGAGGGCACCACCCTGGACACCGAGACCGGAGACCTTCCCTCACCATGCCCGCCCGGACCCCGCTCCCCCAGCTGAACCACCTCGCCGTGCACGCCCATGACCGGCAGCTCTCGGCCGGCTTCCTCGCCGCGATCCTGGGCCTGCCGGTCGGCGCGCCCTTCGGCCCGTTCCTGCCGGTCGACCTCGGCAACGGCGTCACCCTCGACTTCTACGAGAAGCGCGACGAGCCGATCCAGTCCCAGCACTACGCGTTCCTCGTGGCGGAGGAGCAGTTCGACACGATGATCGCCCGCCTGGACGCCGTCGGCGTCACGTACTACGCCGATCCCCGGCACACCGAACCCGGCCGCACCAACCGCCTGTTCGGCGGCCGGGGCGCGTACTTCGCCGACCCGGACGGCCACAACCTGGAGATCATGACGCGGCCGTACGCACGGCCGTAGGGCCGGCTTCGCCCGCCGCCGCCCTCACCCCGTGTGCAGCATCAGGCCGATGCCCACCACGAGGAGAGCGGCCTCGGCGGCGGTCCGGGTCGCGTCGGGGAAGCGGCGGATGCGCGGGTGCAGGTCGCCCAGTCCGAGGGCGTCCAGGGCCTCGGCGAAACGGGGGTGGGCTCCGGAGGTCCCGGCGGTCCCGGCGGCCGTGGAGTTTCCGGGCTCGTCGGCGTCAGTGGCGGCTGTCGTCGTCATGGACCGCACGGTAGCGGTGCGGGGAACGGGCGGGCGAACGGATCGACCGCCGCGTACGCCGCCCGTCGCATACGCCGCCCGTCGTGGCGGGCCGTCCTCGCGAGGGGGCCGCGCACGTCAGGGCGGGGGGGGGGGGGGGGGGGGCGCCGGGGCGGGGGGGGGGGGCGGCGGGGCGGGGGGGGGGGGGGCACGGCGCGCCCGCCGGCGGCCGGCGCCCGGGGCCCCCGCCCGGGGGGGGGGGCGGCCGCCCCGGGGGGGGGGCGCGCCCCGGGGGGGGGGCGGCCCCCCCCCCCGGTTGGGGGGGGGGGGCCGCGCCGCCGGTGAGGGTGCGTCAGTGACGGTCGCCGCGGTCGTGGCGGTCGCCACCGTGGTGGCGGTCGTAGCGGTCACCGCCGTGGTGACGGTCCCCGCGGTCGTAGCGGTCACCGCCGTGGCGACGGTCGTCGCGGTCGTAGCGGCCGCCCCAGGACTCGGCGTCGACGAAGCGGTTGCGGTCGTTGCGCAGGGTGGCCGTGTCGGCGCGGTTGTCCCACATCTCGCGGCGGCGGTCCTGGAACAGGTCGGTGCGGGTGTCGCGGCCCTCACCGGTGTGGATCCTGACGGTGGCGCGGGGGGCCAGGCGGTAGTCGTCGAAGGTGTAGACGCGGCCGTCCCGGTTCGACAGCCTCCACCCGTCCAGGTTGACCGCGTGGCGGGTGGTGTTGGTGAGCTCGACCCATTCCCTGTTCAGGGAGCGGTTGGAGCGGTCGTCACGGCCGCCCGGCGCGTCGTACTGGACGTCGCTGATCTCCACCTTCGGCCGATCGGCGCGCGAGTGGTCGGCGGCGGACGCCGGCAGGGCCACGGCACCGACCACGGCGGCGGCCGCGAGGCCGGCGGCGGCGAGACGACGGGCGGAAACAACGGAAGCAGACACAAGGTCTCCTATTTTTCGTGCGAGTTGCGACCGTATCGGCCGCAGAACCCACACTTGACCACCACACGTCCCGCAAGCAGCCGATTGACGCCTCACGTTACGAATCATCCATATTCCGGTGACAGTAGCCTTCTATGTCCATCTATGCGGTGAAGGCACGGGACCGTTGCCAGGTCTGCCCTGCGGGCCCTCCCGGTGACCGGGCGTCACCCGAAAGTGGGTCACAACGGGCGGGGCGGACAAAGGGCCGGTGAGGGCGCCCCGTCCCCACGGGGCCCTCACCGGCCTTCTCCGCCGCGCCCGCTCAGCGCGGCGTCATGCGCGGACCAGTTCCCGGTCCTTGCCGGGGTCCGGGTCCGCGTCGCGGGAGTCGAGGGCCTTGAGTCCCTCGCCCTCGACGTCCACGTCGGGCAGGGCCCGGTCCAGCCACCTCGGCAGCCACCAGGCCTTCTCGCCGAGCAGGGCCAGGACGGCCGGGACGATCGCCATGCGGACCACGAACGCGTCGAAGAAGACGGCGATCGCCAGTCCGAAGCCGATCATCTTGATCATCTGCTCGCCGGCGGTGATGAAGCCGCCGAAGACGGCCATCATGATGATCGCGGCGGCGGCCACGACCCGTGAGCTGTGCCGGAATCCGGTGACGACGGCCTGGGCCGGCGTCTCGCCGTGGACGTGGGCCTCCCGCATGCGGGTCACCAGGAACACCTCGTAGTCCATGGCGAGACCGAAGACCACGCCGACCATGAAGATCGGCATCATCGACATGACCGGGCCGGTCTCCTCGACGCCGAGCAGGCCGCCGAGCCAGCCCCACTGGAACACCGCGACGACGGCGCCGAGCGCGGCGAGCACGCTGAGCAGGAAGCCGAGGGCCGCCTTCAGCGGGACCAGGACGGAGCGGAAGACCACGATGAGGAGGAGGAAGGCGAGGCCCACCACCAGTGCCAGGTAGGGGATCAGCGCGTCGTTGAGCTTCTGCGAGAAGTCGATGTTCATCGCGGTGGTGCCGGTGACCAGGACCTCCGCGCCGTTGTCGGCCTTGACGCCGGCGCCCTCGGCACGGATGGCGTGCACCAGGTCCTCGGTCCGGGCCGAGGACGGCTTGGAGTCCGGGATCACGGTGATGGTCGCGGTGTCGCCGGCCTTGTTGAAGGCGGCCGGGGTGACCGTCACGACGTCCTCGAGGCCCTTGATCCCGTCGGTGACGGTGCTGACAGCGCCCCGCGGGTCGTCGCTCTCCCGGGCGTCCACGACGATCATCAGGGGGCCGTTGAAGCCGGGTCCGAAGCCCTCCGACAGCAGGTCGTAGGCCCGGCGCTGCGTGGTGGACGTGGGCTGCGAGCCGTCGTCGGGAAGGCCCAGCTCGAGCTGGGTGGCCGGGACGGCGACCGCCCCGAGGCCGACCACGCCCAGCAGCAGGACGGCGGCCGGGCGGCGGACGACGAAGCTCGCCCAGCGGGTGCCGAGGCCGGGCCTGGCCGGGGTCGCCGGCCGGGACGCCGCCGCCTTCCCGGTCCGTGCGGCCGGGCCGGTGCCGCGCCGCTCGCGCTTCTCGCCCACCGGGCGGATCCTGCGGCCCGCGTAGCCGAGCAGCGCCGGGATCATGGTGAGGGCGATGAGGACGGCGACGACGACCGTGCCCGCGGCGGCGAGGCCCATCTTGGTGAGCATCGGGACGTTGACGACCGCGAGGCCCGCCAGGGCGATCACGACGGTGAGACCGGCGAAGACCACGGCCGACCCGGCGGTGCCGGTGGCGCGGCCGGCCGCTTCCTCCCGGTCCCGGCCGTCGGCGAGTTCGCCGCGGTAGCGGGAGACGATGAACAGCGCGTAGTCGATGCCGACCGCGAGGCCGATCATCAGCGCGAGGGTGGAGGTGGTGTCGCCGAGGTCGAGCGCCTCGGCGAGGGCGGTGATGGTGGAGACGCCGATGCCGACGCCGATGATCGCGGTCAGCAGCGGGAGTCCGGCCGCGACCAGCGAACCCAGGGTGACGACGAGGACGACCGCGGCGATGGCGATGCCGACGATCTCACCGGCCGCTCCGGGCTCGGCCCCGGCCTGGAGGGCGTCGCCGCCGATGTCGACGGTCAGTCCGGCGGCCCGTGCGTCGTCCCCGGCCGCCTGCAGGGCGTCCCTGGTGGTGTCGGCCAGTTCCATGCCGGGGACGTCGTACTTGACCGACGTGTAGGCGACCGTGCCGTCCTTGCTGACGGCGTTCGTGGTGAACGGGTCGGTGACCGAGACGACCTCGGAGCCGGCGCCCAGTTCCTCGACGGTCTTCGCGACGGTCGCCCTGTTGCCGGCGTCCGTCATCTTCTGGCCCTCGGGCGCCTTGAAGACGATGCGGCCGGTCCCGCCGTCGGCGCTGGCACCGGGGAACCGCTGTTCCAGCAGGTCGAAGGCCTTCTGCGCTTCGGTCCCCGGGATGGAGAAGGAGGTGGTGCCCGGTGCGGGCGCGGAGGCCGCGCCGACGCCCGCGAGCGTCAGCAGGGCGACCCATATCAGGGCGACGAGGTGCCGTCGCCGGAAGGCGAGCCGGCCCAGACGGTAGAGGAACGTGGCCATGGAGGCGTACTCCCGGTCAGGTCGTGGGGTGGAGGGGCAGGGGTGGTCGCCCCGGCGGGGAGGCAGGGGTGACCGGCCCGACGACGTGAGCGGTGGCGTCAGGAGGGGTGGACCGCGGGGACGGTCAGGAGGTGGCGGGGATGCCGAGGGCGGGGAGGACCACGGCGTCGATGTACGAGGTGAGGAAGGCCTGGGTGGGCGGCTGGTCGTCGAGCAGGGCCCGGGTGGCGAAGCCGCCGATCATCATGTGCAGGAGGAACTCCAGCGCGGGGCAGTCCGCACGGACCTCGCCCCGGTCGACGGCCCGCCGGATCACCTGGTGGAAACCCGCCATCTCGGGCTCGACGAGCTGGGCCCGGAACGCCCTGCGCAGGTCGGCGCTGTTGTGCATCGCCATGGCGACGCCCCGCATGAGCGCGGAGTTCTGCTCGATGGTGCAGTCGTCCTCGAGCCGGATCAGCGCGTGCAGATCGCCCCGGAGCGAGCCGGTGTCGATCCCCTCGCCGTGATCCGGCTTGGTGTGCTTGATGGCCTTCACGACCAGATCGGCCTTGCCGCCCCACTGGCGGTAGAGCGTGGCCTTGCTGGACCGGGTGCGGGCGGCGACGGCGTCCATGGTGAGGGCGTCGTAGCCGACCTCTCGGAGCAGGTCGAGCACGGCCGCGTACAGCTCGGCCTCGCGCTCGGGCGTGATGCGACTGCGACGCGCCGTCGCGACCTCAGTCATGCCACTCACCTTCCGGCTCCGGTACGGACTCGTCCCGTACACCAAGAAGATACCCTGCCCCTCTGCGAAACGAAACGGTTTCGTACGTGTCCTGGCTCACGTCGGTCAGGAACCCATGAGTTGCCCGGCCCCCGGCGCCGGAAAAGCATGGGAACGTGACCTACTTGCGCCTGCCGCACCTCAGCGGTGACCAGTTGTGCTTCGTGGCCGAGGACGACCTCTGGCTGGCCCCGCTCGACGGACCCGGCCGCGCCTGGCGGCTCACCGCCGACCGCACCAAGGCCGGCCACCCCCGCTTCTCGCCGGACGGCGGCCAGGTCGCCTACACGAGCTGGCGCAGCCTCGTGCCCGAGATCCACCTGGTCCCCGTGGACGGCGGTCCCGGACGGCGGCTGACGTACTGGGGCAGCCCCGACACCCGCGTCTGCGGCTGGACGCCGGACGGCGACATCCTCGCCGTCGCCTCCCACGGCGAACCCTTCTCCCACTTCACCTGGGCCTACAAGATCTCCCCCGACGGCTCCCCGGGCCACAAACTCCCCTGGGGCCCGGTCACCGACCTCCAGAGCGCCGACCTCGGCGGCGAACGCCGCACGCTGCTCCTCACCGGCACCCCGCCGCACGAGCCGGCCTCCTGGAAGCGGTACCGGGGCGGCGCCACGGGCCGGCTCTGGCTGCACGGACAACGGCTGCTCGCCGGCCTGGAGGGCCACCTCGCCACCCCCATGCTCGTCGGCGGCCGGGTCGCCTTCCTCTCCGACCACGAGGGCGTCGGCAACCTCTACTCCTGCGCCCACGACGGCTCCGACCTGCGCCGGCACACCGACCACGACGCCTTCTACGCCCGCAACGCCGCCAGCGACGGCACCCGCGTGGTCTACCAGTGCGCCGGGGACCTCTGGATCGTCGACGACCTGTCCCCGGACTCCGAGCCGCGCCGGATCGACGTACGGCTCGGCGGGCCGCGGACCGGACGGCGGCGCTACCCGATCCCGGCCGCGCAGCACGTGGACGGGATCTCGGTCGACGAGACCGGGCGGGCGAGCGCGGTCGTCGTGCGCGGCAGCCTGTACTGGCTCACCCACCGCGACGGGCCCGCGCGGACCATCACCGACCCGCCCGGGGCACGGATCCGGCTCCCCGAGATGCTCGGCTCGGGCGGGCAGGTCGCCTACGTGACGGACGCGGAGGGCGAGGACGCCGTCGAGATCGCCTACCTGCCGCGCGCGAGCGGCGACCGCGCGCCGCGGCGACCGGCCTCCGGCGGCCTCGGCCGGGTGCTGGAGATGGTCTCCGACCCGGCGGGCGAACGACTGGCGATCGCCTCGCACGACGGCCGCCTGCTGCTGGTGACGGTGTCCGACGAGACGGCGGACGCGGGCGGGACGGGGACGGGGACGGGGACGGGGGAGCCTTCGGAAGGAGGGGAGACCGGGGAGAGCGGGGGGACAGACGGCTCGGGCGGCTCCGGCGGCTCCGGCGGCTCCGGCGGCGAGGTCGTCGAGCTGGTCCGGTCGGTCAACGGGCCCGTGCGCGATCTCGCGTTCTCTCCCGACGGGGCCTGGCTGACCTGGTCGCATCCGGGGATCGGGCGGTCGCTGCGGCAGATCAAGATGGCCCGGATCTCCGGACCCGGCAGGGGCGACGCACTGATCGTCGACGTGACGAACGGGCGCTTCGAGGACGAGAACCCGGTCTTCACCCGCGACGGCCGCTATCTCGCCTTCCTCTCCTGGCGCGGCTTCGACCCGGTGTACGACGTCCACACCGGCGACCTGTCCTTCCCGCTCGGCTGCCGCCCCTACCTGGTGCCGCTGAACTCCGCGACCCCGTCCCCCTTCGCCCTCACCCCCGAGGGACGGCCGGCCGCCGGCGGGCTCGACCCGGTCGAGGACGAGGGCGGCGACGGCACGGTGAGCGTCGAGGTCGAGGGGCTGGCGAGCCGGGTGACACCGTTCCCGGTGCCCGCCTCCAAGTACTCGGCCCTGTTCCCGGTCGCGGGCGGCGGTCTGGTCTGGCTGCGCTGGCCGATCTCCGGGGCGCTCGGCGAGACCTTCGCCAACCCCGACGACACCAGCGGCCGGCCGACCCTGGAGCACTTCCACCTGGGCAAGGCGAAGAGGTCCGAACTCGTCGGGCACCTCGACTGGTTCGCGGTCAGCGGCGACGGCAGCCGGCTGGTGGTCGTCGACGAGGGCGAGCTGCGCGCGGTGCCCGCCACCGAGTCCGGCGACCTCGACTCCACGGTCTGGATCGACCTGCGCCGCATCCTCCACGAGGTCGACCCGGGCGCCGAGTGGCGGCAGGCCTACGCGGAGGCGGGCCGGCTCATCCGCGCCTACTTCTGGGACCCGGGGATGTGCGGCATCGACTGGGACGCGATCCTGGACCAGTACCGGCCACTGGTCGAACGGGTCGCCTCCCCCGACGAGTTCGCCGACCTGCTCCGGGAGGTCCTCGGCGAACTGGGCACCTCCCACGCCTACGTCACCGCCGCCCGCCGCAACGAGGGCCCCGCGCACTACCAGCGCCGGCAGGGGCTCCTCGGCGCCAACCTCGTCTGCCGGGAAGGCCGTTGGACGGTCAAGCGGATCCTGCCCGGTGACTCCTCCGACTCCAGGGCGCGCTCACCGCTGGCCGGGACCGGCATCCGCGAGGGCGCGGTGCTCACCCATGTCGACGGGCGGCCGGTGGACCCGGTCGCCGGCCCCTTCCCGCTGCTGGCGGGAGCGGGCGGTACGACGGTGGAGCTGACGTTCACCCCCGCCGAGGGCGAGAGGGGGCGGACCCGGCGGGTCGCCGTCGTCCCCCTCGTCGACGAACGGCCGCTGCGCTACCAGGACTGGGTCGCCAAACGGCGCGAGGTCGTCAGGGAGTTGAGCGGCGGGCGGTGCGGCTATCTGCACATCCCCGACATGGGCGGCTCCGGCTGGGCCCAGTTCAACCGCGACCTGCGGATGGAGGTGTCCCGGCCCGCGCTGATCGTGGACGTCCGCGGCAACGCGGGCGGGCACATCAGCGAACTCGTGGTGGAGAAGCTGACCCGCACCATCCTCGGCTGGGACCTCACCCGCGACGCCCAGCCCGTGTCGTACGCCTCCAACGCGCCCCGCGGCCCCGTGGTCGCCCTCGCCGACGAGGCGACCTCCTCCGACGGCGACATGATCACGGCCGCGTTCAAGCTGCTGGGACTCGGGCCGGTGGTCGGGCAGCGGACGTGGGGCGGGGTCGTCGGCATGACCGGGCGGCACCGGCTCGGCGACGGGTCGGTCATCACCGTGCCGATGAACGCGGCGTGGTTCGACGCCTACGGGTGGTCCGTGGAGAACCACGGCGTGGCCCCCGACCTGGAGGCGCTGCGGACCCCGCTGGACTGGGCGGAGGGGCGGTACGCGCAGCTCGACGACGCGGTGTCGCTGGCGCTGGCCCTGCTGGAGACGGAGCCGCCGGCGTCCCCGCCGAGTCTCGCCGACGCGCCCGACCGGTCCCGTCCGCGGCTGCCCCGCCGGGGGCTTTGAGGGCCGCGATCCGGGTGCGGGCGCCCGGGGCCGGGCGCGCCCACGCGGCGGAGCCGCACATCGGCGCAGTCCCGCGCCCCCGGGCGGGATGCCCTGCCACGTGTCCGCATGGTTGCCGCACCCTCTTGTGCCGACGGCGACCGCAACTCCCCTAGGGGCGCGGGGAACCGCGCGACCGGCCACCCACCCGGCCGCCCCGACGACGCACCGCATCTCCACGAACGCGGGGTGCCCCCCTTGACGGAGGGCACCCCTTTACGCTCAAGCCCGGCGGCCGGCGTTACCGCATGGCCTCGGGGTCGAAGTCCGCGTCGTAGCGGTCCTCCTCGTCCCGGACCGTGCGCTGCGGGTCCTGCTCGCGCTCGCGCTCACCACGCTGGCGGCCGCGCTCCGTGGCCCGTTCCTTCGTCTCGTCCATCTTCTGCTTGGCCTTGTCCTGCCACTGCTCGGCCTGGTCCTGGAACTTGTCCTTCATACCCATGTGGGTTCACTCCCGGATGAGGGTGAGGGGGATCGGCCCTTGGTCGGGCCTCGACCAGATTCACACGGCAGGACATTCCGCGCATTTCGATCAACTACGCTGCGTAGCGCGGGCTTGTTCGTCGGCCGCGCCCCCCGCTCCGACCAGGCCCGTCCGCATGCCCCGCAGCCGGGGTTCGAACCGTCTCATCTCCCGCTGCCCGACCGTCCCGACGATCCCCGGCAGATATCCGCGGATCCCCTGCATCCCGCGCAGCCACCACTGTCCGTACACGTGCGGGGAACGCCGCTCGATCCCGGCGACGATCCGGTCCACGGCCGGTCCGAGCGGGTACGTCTTGTTCGACGGCCAGGGCAGCCGCTGCCGCAACTCCCGCATCACGTCCTCCTGATCGGCGCCGCGCACCATGTCGGTGTCGGTCCAGGACAGGTAACCGACGCCCACCCGCACGCCCTTGTGGCCGACCTCGGCGCGCAGGCAGTGCGCGTACGCCTCCACACCCGACTTGGAGGCGCAGTACGCCGTCATCATCGGGGCCGGGGTGATCGCCGCGAGGGAGGCGATCTGCAGGAGGTAGCCGCGGCTCTCCGTCAGCACCGGCAGGAAGGCGCGGGCGGTGACCGCCGAGCCGATGAGGTTGACCTCGACGACCCGGCGCCAGGCCTCCGGGTCGGAGTCGGCGAACGGGCCGCCGGCGGCCACCCCCGCGTTGGCGACCACGATGTCCACCTTGCCGAAGCGCGCCTTCACCTCCTGGGCGACGCGGGCCATCGCCACGTGGTCGGTGACGTCGGCGTACCAGTGGTCGGCGTCGCCGTGCAGCCGCTCCGCGACCGCCTTGAGCGCGTCGGGCTCCAGGCCGACCAGCGCGACGCTCGCCCCGCGCGCCGAGAGCTTGCGCGCGAGCAGCTCGCCGACGCCCCGTGCCGCGCCGGTGACGACCGCGACCTGTCCTTCGAGACTCACCTTGCTCATGCGCCCTCCTTCGTGGCTGTGTGGGTGGTGACGAGGTCCCGGATCGTGCCGGTGACCGGCTCCGGTGCCTCCACCGGCGTCATGTGACCGAGTCCGGGCAGCACCGTCAGGCCGGCGCAGACCGGCAGCGCCTCGGCGAGCCGGCGGGCGTGCACCGGCGGGGTCATCCGGTCCGCCGACCCCACGATCACCGCCGTCGGCACCCGCAACTCCCTTACGGCGTGGTCGAGATCGAGCAGGTCGAGGACGTTCGACCAGGCATGCCGGACCCGGCGCGGGCAGGCGTGCACGATCCGCGCGCAGGCCTCCACCATGTGCGGGGCCGAACCGGCGCCCATCGTGGCGTACTTGAGGATCCGGCGGGCGAGGGGCGTGACCGGGCCGAGGGGGGCCCGCGAGCCGAGGACGTGCCCGGTCAGCCAGGTCCGCAGCCGGCCCGGCCGCATCGGTAGGACGGTGGACTCCGCGACCAGCCGCGAACTGCCCGTGCTGCACAGCAGGACGGCCGCCGCGTGCTCGCGGAACGCGGGCCGGGCGGAGGCGGCCATGATGGTCATGCCGCCCATGGAGTGCCCGGCGACCACGGCCTTCTCGCCCGGCGCGAGGGTCGCGCCGAGCACGGCCTCCAGATCGTCGGCGAGCATGTCCACGCTGCACACCGGGCTCGCCGGGGAACGGCCGTGACCGCGCTGGTCGTAGGCGATCACCCGGTGGTCGGCGGACAGGGCGCGGATCTGCGCCGCCCAGAACGCGGTCGAGCAGGTCCAGCCGTGCGCGAGGACGACCGCCGGGGCGGAGTCCGGGCCGTGCACCTCGACGTGCAGCTCGGTGCCGTCGGCGGACCGCGCGGTCAGGACACGGGCCGGGGCGGGCGGGGCGTACGGGCCGAGGGCGACGGTGGCCGTCACGCGGTCACCCCCGGCCGCTCGCCGCGGTCCGCCGCGTCCGGGGTGGCCGGGACAGTCGTGGCGGCCGTCTCCCGGGCGGCCGGGGCGCGCAGGATCTCGTACTCGGCGAGGTCCACCCGCCAGGTCGCGCGGCGGAACTCGCCCGTGGTGCCCGGCCAGATGGTGGTGTTGCGGCCGTTCGCATCGAGGTACCAGCTGGTGCAGCCACCGGTGTTCCACACCGTGCGCGTCATACGGTCCTGCACCCGCCGGTTCCAGGCGTGCACGGCGCTCGGGCGCGCGTCGAGGGCGGCCCGGCCGCCCAGGACGTCGAGCTGGCGGAGGTAGTCCGCCATGTAGTTCAGCTGGGACTCGATCATGAGGATCATGGAGGAGTTCCCGAGGCCGGTGTTGGGGCCGATGATCGTCATCCAGTTGGGGAACCCGGCCGCCGAGGCGCCGCGCAGGGCCTCCATGCCGCCCTTCCAGCTCTCCGCGAGGGTCCGCCCGTCGGCGCCGACGACCCGCTCGGCGATCGGCATGTCCGTGACGCGGAAACCGGTGCCGAAGACGATCGCGTCGGCCTCGGCCTCGCTGCCGTCGGCGGCGACGAGGGTGTTCCCGCGGATCTCGCGCAGCCCGCTCGCCACCACGTCCACGTTGGGGCGGGTGAGCGCCGGGTAGTACTCGCTGGACAGCAGGATCCGCTTGCAGCCGATGCGGTAGTCCGGGGTGAGCTTGGCACGCAGGGCCGGGTCCTCGACCGCGCGGGCCATGTTCCGCTTGGCCAGCCGCTCGACGAAGCCGAGTTCGTCCGGGCGCTTGGTGAAGGCCTGCACCTGGAGTTCACGGATGCCCCACAGGAGCCCGCGGCGGGCCTGCGTGGTGAACGGCAACTGCTTGTGCAGCCAGCGCTCGGCGCCGCTGATCGCCCGGTCCATGCGGGGCATCACCCACGGCGGGGTGCGCTGGAAGAGGGTGAGGCGGCCGACCTTCGGCTGGATCGCGGGCACGATCTGGATGGCCGAGGCACCCGTGCCGACCATGGCGACGCGCTTGCCGGTGAGGTCGTAGTCGTGGTCCCAGCGGGCGGAGTGGAAGACCTTGCCGGGGAAGGAGTCCAGGCCCGGGATCTCGGGGATCCTCGGGTCGGACAGCGGCCCGGTCGCGGAGACGACGACGTCGGCCGAGAGCCGCCCCGCGGCGGTCTCGATGTCCCACCGCAGCCGCTCCGGGTCCCACGCCATCCGCTCGACCTCGGCGTCGAAGCGGATGTGGGGGCGCAGCCGGAAGACGTCGGCGACGTGCTCCAGGTAGGCACGGATGTGTTCCTGCCCGGAGAAGGTGCGCGGCCAGTCGGGGTTGGGCGCGAAGGAGAAGGAGTACAGGTGGGACGGCACGTCACAGGCGCATCCCGGGTAGCTGTTGTCCCGCCAGGTGCCGCCGACGCTGCTCGCCCGTTCCAGGACGACGAAGTCGGTGATCCCCTCCCGGCGCAGCCGCACCGCGGCCCCCAGTCCGCCGAACCCGGACCCGATCACCGCCACCCGCACATGTTCGTGCTCGGCCATCCCGATGCCTCCCTGCCTCGCGACACTGCGACAACTCTGCGCACCCGTGACGATGCGAACCTGCCAGTGAACACTGGCACAATCGGAGCGTAGAGCAGCTCCGTACCGATGGGTAGGGGGCGGAGGAAGCAAGTTACCGGCGGTACGACATAGGCTTCCCGGGTGACGGACAAGCGGGAGTACAGGACGGAGGAGCTGGCCAGGGAGGCCGGCATCACGGTGCGCACCCTGCGCTTCTACCGCGAGCGCAAACTGCTCGCGCCACCCCGGCGCGAGGGCCGCATCGCCTGGTACGACGACCACCATCTGGCCCGCCTGCGCACCATCGCGGCCCTGCTGGAACGCGGCCACACCCTGACCGGCATCGCCGAACTCGCCGACGCCCTCGACCACGGCCGCGGCGTCGCCGACCTGCTCGGCGTCGGCGGCCCCACCGAGGAGGAACCGGTCCGCCTCACCCCCGAGGAACTCGCCGCCCGGTTCGAGGGCCAGGTCACCACGGAGAACCTCGCCGCCGCCCTCGACCTCGGCTATCTGGGCACCGACGGCGACGAGATCGTCCACATCAGCCGCCGCCTGCTGGACGTCTCCGCCGCCCTGGTCCGCGAGGGCATCCCCCTCGCCGAGGTCCTCGCCGCGGGCGCCCGCGTCCGCGACCACGCCGAAGCCCTCGCGGAACTCTTCACCGACCTGATCCTCCGCCACGCGGACGAACAGGCCCTGCCCCGCCTGCGCCCGCTGGCGCGCAGCGTGGTCGAGGCGGAACTGTCCCTGGCGCTGGACCGGCGGCTGCGGCGGCCGTAGGCCCGCACCGCCGGGGCGGCCGTCAGAGGTCGTAGACCACCGTCACCGGCGCGTGGTCCGACCACCGCTCGCCGTGCGTGGCCGCCCGCTCCACCAGGCCCTTCACGGCCTTGGCCGCGAGGCCGGGGGTCGACACCTGAAGATCGATCCTCCATCCCGCGTCGCCGTCGAAGGCCCGCCCCCGGTACGACCACCACGTGTACGGGCCGGCCACGTCCGGGTGCAGGGCGCGGACCACGTCGACGTAGCCGCCGTCCGCCGGGGTGAGGACCCGGGTCAGCCAGTCCCGTTCCTCGGGGAGGAAGCCGGATTTCCTGGTGTTGGAGCGCCAGTTCTTCAGGTCGGCCTGCTGGTGGGCGATGTTCCAGTCACCGCAGACCAGGACCTCGCGGCCGTCGGCGGCGGCGCGTTCGCGCAGGTCCTTGAGGTAGGGCAGGAACTCGCCGAGGAAGCGGAACTTCTCGTCCTGGCGGTCGGTGCCGACCTCGCCGGACGGGAGGTAGAGGGAGGCGACCGTCACACCCGGCAGGTCGGCCTCGACGTAGCGGCCGGCCGTGTCGAACTCGGTGGAGCCGAAGCCGACGCGGACGGCGTCCGGCTCCCGGCGGGTGCAGAGGGAGACGCCCGCGCGGCCCTTGGCGGCGGCGGGCGCGTGGGTGACGTGCCAGCCCTCGGGGGCGCGGACCGCCTCGGGCAGCTGCTGCGGTTCGGCGCGCACCTCCTGGAGGCACAGCACGTCGGCGGAGGTGTCGGCGAGCCACTCCACGAAACCCTTCTTCGCGGCGGCCCGCAGCCCATTCACGTTCACGGAGGTCACGGTCAGCACCCCGGCACGATACCGGCACACTGGACGAGGTCCGTTTCCCTTACCGCCGACTATCGATGCATGGATGTACCTTGAGCAGCATGATTATACGCCGCGTCGCCTTCGACCACCCGGACGCCGTCAAGCTCAACGACGAGGTCCAGGCCGAGTACCACGAACGCTACGGCGACGGCGGTGACGCCACGGTGCTGGCGCCCGCCGACTTCGACCCGCCGCGCGGCGTGTACCTCATCGCCTACGACGAGCTGGACCGGCCGGTCGCCACGGGCGGCTGGCGCAGCCAGGACGAGAACGGCGAGGGGAACCGGGACGGGGACGCCGAGCTGAAGCGGATGTTCGTGGTCAGGCAGGCGCGGGGGCGCGGGCTGGCCCGCCGGATCCTCGCCGAACTGGAGGAGGACGCCCGCGCGGCCGGCCGGCTCCGCATGGTGCTGGAGACCGGCACCCAGCAGCCGGAGGCCATCGCGCTGTACACCTCCAGCGGCTACGAGCCGTGCGCCAAGTTCGGCTACTACCGCTTCCACGAGGCCAGCCGCTGCTACGCCAAGCCGCTCAGCTCCTGAGGTGGGCCGGGACCGCCGGCACCCTGCGGTGGGTGCGTCCGCCGGCGGCAGGTCCAGCTCGGTGAGGATGCTGCCGACGTGCTTGCCGACGGCCGCCTCGGAGACGACCGGCGTCCTCGCGATCGCACCGTCGGCCCCGCCCTCCGCGACCGGCGCCAGGACCTCCCGTCCGCGCGGGGTGAGCCGGGCCGGCGGGGCGCGGCGGCGGTGCAGCAACTGTCGTACCACCTCGGGGTCGACGGCCGTGCCGCCCGAGGCGGCGTCCGTGAGCGCGTCGACGAACTGCTCGACCTGACCGACGCGGTCCTTGAGGAGGTGGCCGACTCCGGTGCCGTCGCCGGAGTCGAGGAGTTCAACGGCACGTCGGAAACGAGCTGTTGGGTGGTCCAGTGGCCGCCGGGACCCCGGACGCGGCGCTCGTGGACGAAGCCTTCTTCCTTCAACTGGCGCTTGGCGCGGGTGAAGGCGGGCGCGCCGATGCCGGCGCGTTTTCCTCGGCGGGACGACCCGCCGGCCGACCCGCCCGCCCCGGCACGGCTGACGCCCGCACCCGGCGGAGCCCCCGCCGGCCTCACCGGCAGGTGCTCCGCGTCAGCTCCCGTGCCACACCGGCACATGGCAGAAGGCCCGCTCCTGATATCAGGAACGGGCCTTCATGATGCGTGGACCTGTGGGGATTTGAACCCCAGACCCCCTCGATGCGAACGAGGTGCGCTACCGGACTGCGCCACAGGCCCTTGCAACGAGTGAAACTCTAGCATCCCCGCCGGGGTGCTCGGAAATCCGCTCCCCGGGCCCCCGACCACCGCGGATACGGCGTCGCCCACGCGTGGCCGGACCCGCGTCACCGCTCACTCGTTGGCGGCCCGCGGCCGCTCGCCGTCCTCGTACTGGTCGAACAGCGGCGTGCGGCCCCGCTCGCGCGAGCGCCGGGCCGACGCGGCGCGGCGCGCGTCGCTGCGCTCGCCGTCCTCGGCCCGTTCCGCGTCCCCGTCCGGCACGTCCTGCGCGCCGTCCGCGCCGTCCGCGGCGTCCCGGTCGGGTGTCTCGTCGGCCGCCTCGTGCTCGGGCGCGACGGCACTGGACCGGGCCGAGCTCCAGGTGTCCGGCGCCCCGAGGTCCACGTCGGAGGTGGCCCGCGGCGCAACCGGCGCGGTCACGTACGTCGGCAGCGGCACCGGCACCGGGTCCCAGCTGTCGCCGTGGCCCGGCCGCCGCTGGCGTTCGCGCTGCTGGTCGACCCACTCGGCGTGGTCGGTCTGCTCGACGAGCGCCCTGCGGTCCGCGGCGAGCGCCACCAGGCCCGGGTCGGTCTCGGTCTCGGCCTCGGGGCCCTCGTGCGGCTCCTCTGCGCCGGCGTCGAGGCCGGGGTCGACGGAGGCGGAGCCGTGCGCGGCCGAGGTGGACGCCCGCCGGCGCGGCTGCCGCTCCCGCAGCCGCTGGGCGGCGGCCTCGGCCTGCCTGCGGTCCATCTGGTACGCGAACCGACGGCGCTCCTGGGAGCGCAGGTAGGCGATGTATCCGCTGAGCAGGACGGCGGGCACGCCGGGCGCCCACAGGAACGCGAGTCCGCCGACGGCGGCGACGATCGCGCCGAGGGTGAAGGCCAGGAAGAGGACGACGGTGGTGCGCCTGCGGCGCGCGAGGACCTTCGAGCGCCGGGCGCGCGCCGCGGCCGCCTGCGCCTGCGCGGATTCGGCGGCGGGGGCCGCCGGCGCGGAGGGCGCGCGCCGCGTCTCGGGCACGCGCGGGTGCGCCGGCGCGGTGCCGGATTCCTGCACGGGTCCGGCCGCCTGCTCACGGGCCGCCCTGGCGGAGTGCTCGCGGGCTTCCCGGACTTCGCGGGCCGCCTGGGCGGCGACCTGCTCGCGGGTCGGCTCCGGGCGGGCCTGCTCGCGTTCCTGGACCGTCGCCGCGACCTGGGGCCGGTCCGGGGGCATGGCGAAGGCCCGGACGTCCACCGAGTCGGTGGGGATGTCCGGCGCGTCGGCGTCGGGCTCCTCCTCGGCGGAGCGCGCCCGCAGGTCCTTGGCGTACCGGCGCTCCATGCCCGCCCGTCCGGACAGAAGCCGGATGGCGGTGCTGAAGCGTTCGGTCGGACGGGCCTCGTTCAGCTCGTCCTGCCTACGGAGCCACATCGGCACCAAGTAGGCGGCCCAGGCCCCGACGATGACTGCGTAGATCAGGCCGCTGCTGCTCACGCCTCACACGGTAGAGGGATTCGCGTGAGGCCATCCGCCAATTGAGCCGGTGTGTCGCACGATCTGGCTGATATTTCGAGCTTTTTTTGTGACCGATCCGATCAGCAGGCCACCGGAGCGGTGAATTCAATGCCTCGGACGGTCACCGGACGACCATTTTCGAACATTTATTCAATTTCCGGGGTTCGCGGGATTGCTGCGGGTGTTCTGCGGGTCACGGGGCGCACTTCGCGGACGATTGCGCCGCCAGCGGCTCAGCAGGCCATCGGGCACCTCCTCGGCCGTGAGCGCGAACACGAGATGGTCGCGCCAGGCCCCGTCGATGTGGAGATAACGCGGCCGCAGCCCCTCCTCACGGAATCCGAGTTTCTCCACGACCCGGCGGCTGGGCCGGTTCTCGGGCCGAATGCAGACCTCGATGCGGTGCAGCCCGACGCTGCGGAAACAGTGGTCCACGGCCATCGCCACGGCCGTCGGCATCACCCCCCGGCCGGCCACCGACTCGTCCACCCAGTAGCCGACGTGCCCCGAGCACATCGACCCCCAGGTGATCCCGGCGACCGTCAACTGCCCGACCAGCCGACCCTGGTACTCGATGACGAACGGCAGCATCCGGCCCGCGTTCGCCTCGGACCGCAGATGGCGGACCATCTGCCGGTAGGTCGGCCGGTGCGTGACCGGCCCGCTCGGCGCGGGCGGCGGGATGGTCGCCTCCCAGGGACGCAGCCAGTCCCGGTTGCGCCGGTTGACCTCGCGCCAGGCCCGCTGGTCGCGCAGCTTTATCGGCCGCAGGACGATATCGCCCTCCGTCAGTTCGACGGGCCAGGACGGACTGTTCAGCTCGCACCCCCAGGGCCGGCGCCGGGTCCGGGGTGGTCACCGCCGCGGAGCTGGTCCACGGCGTGGACCAGCAGGGGCTCCAGGACGGCCAGCCCGTCCCTGACCCCGCCGGTGGAACCCGGCAGATTGATGATCAGCGTGCGCTGCGCCACGCCGGCCAGGCCCCGCGACAGCGCCGCGGTGGGCACCTTCTGACGGCCGTACGCCCTGATGGCCTCCGCGATGCCCGGCACCTCGTGGTCGATCACCGCGCGGGTCGCCTCGGGGGTGCGGTCGGTGGGCGAGATGCCGGTGCCCCCGGTGGTGACGACCACGTCGTACCCGGCCGCCACGGCCGCACGCAGGGCGGCTTCCACCGGGTCTCCGTCGGGTACGACCCGCGGCCCGTCGACGGCGAACCCGAAGCCCGTGAGGCCGTCGGCGATCAGCGGGCCGCCCCGGTCCTCGTAGACACCGGCCGAGGCGCGGTTGGAGGCCGTCACGACCAGCGCGCGGTACGGCGCGGCGCTCACGGCCGGCTCCAGTCGCCCGACTTGCCGCCCGTCTTCTCCTCGACCCGCACGTCCGTGATGACCGCTCCCTTGTCGACCGCCTTCACCATGTCGATCACGGTGAGCGCGGCGACGGAGACCGCGGTGAGGGCCTCCATCTCGACACCCGTACGGTCCGTGGTCCGCACCGTGGCGGTGATCTCGACGGCGTCGTCCGCGACCGACAGGTCCAGTTTCACACCGGAGACGGCCAGGGGGTGGCACAGGGGGATGAGGTCGGGCGTGCGCTTGGCGCCCATGATGCCCGCGATCCGGGCGGTGGCCAGCGCGTCCCCCTTGGGCACCCCTTCGCCGCGCAGCAGCTCGACCACGCGGGGCGAGACGACGACGCGCCCGCTGGCCCGCGCCGTCCGTGCCGTCACGTCCTTGCCGGACACGTCGACCATGCGGGCGGCGCCCGCCTCGTCGATGTGCGTCAGTCGGTCCTGCACAGGGGGTCCGGGGGTCTTCCCCCGGGAAGGCACAGTCATGGTGGTGTGGCGCTCCCGGTCCGGGCGTGTTGTGCGCGACACGGTACCCCCATGCGGGGGCCCGCAGCGGACCAGGACCGGCCCTCGGACCCGCACCCGCGGGTGCGGGTGGGGGTGCGCTCAGCCGAGCAGGACGACCTCGACCTCGGTCCCCGGCTCGACGGACTCCACGTCCTCGGGGACGACGATGAGCGAGTCGGCGTGCGCGAGGGCCGCGACCAGGTGCGAGCCGGCACCGCCCACCGGGCGCACGGTGCCCCCGGCGCAGGTCGCGCGCAGGTACTGCCTGCGCCCCTTCGGCGAGGACAGCGCCCGGTCCGCGGCGAGCTTCGCGCGGGTGGTGGGCCGGTGGACGTCCGCGAGTCCCATGAGGGTGCGGATCACGGGCCGCACGAACAGCTCGAAGGAGACGTACGACGACACCGGGTTGCCGGGCAGGGCCAGCAGCGGGGTGTGGTCGGGACCGATGGAGCCGAAGCCCTGGGGTTTGCCGGGCTGCATGGCGAGCTTGCGGAAGTCGATGCCGCTGCCCGCCTCGTCCTCGTCCCCGACGTGCGACAGGGCCTCCTTGACGACGTCGTACGCCCCGACGCTCACGCCGCCGGTGGTGACCACCAGGTCGGCGCGGACCAGCTGGTCCTCGATGGTGGACCGGAGGGTCTCGGCGTCGTCGGCGACCGCGCCCACCCGGTAGGCGATGGCGCCGGCGTCGCGGGCGGCGGCGGTGAGGGCGAAGCTGTTGGAGTCGTAGATCTGGCCGTCGCGCAGTTCCTCGCCGGGCTGCACGAGTTCGCTGCCCGTGGACAGGACGACCACGCGCGGGCGCGGGCGGACCCGGGCCGTGCCGCGTCCGACGGCGGCGAGCAGGGCGATCTGCGGCGGGCCGAGGACGGTGCCGGCCTCCAGTGCGCGGTCGCCGGCCTTCACGTCGCTGCCCCGGGCGCGCACGTGCGCGCGGGCCTCGGCGGAGCGGTACACGCGGACCTGCCCCGAGGCCTGTTCGGGGGCGAGGCTGCGGGCGCGCATCCCGTCGACGGGACCCTCGCCGAGGCCCCCGTCGGTCCACTCCACCGGGACGACGGCCTCGGCGCCGGGCGGCAGCGGGGCCCCGGTCATGATCCGGGCGGCCTGTCCCGGCCCGACGTGCAGGAGGTCGGCCTGGCCGGCGGCGACGTCCCCGACGACCTCCAGGACGGCCGGGTACTCCTCGCTCGCGCCGGCGACGTCCGCGACCCGTACCGCGTACCCGTCCATCGAGCTGTTGTCGAAGGGCGGCAGCGAGAGGGGCACCATGACGTCCTCGACCAGGACGCAGCCCTGGGCATCGGGCAGTTGCAGCTCGATGGGTTCCAGGGGGCGGACGGCGGCGAGGATGTCCTCCAGGTGCTCGTCCACCGACCACAGGCGGTCCTGTCCGGCGGTGCGGGGCGCGGCGGTGCTCAAGGCTGTTGCATCTCCTCGGTGACGTAACGGCGAAGCCAGGACCGGAAGTCCGGTCCCAGATCCTCACGTTCGCACGCGAGTCTGACAATGGCACGCAGATAGTCGCCGCGGTCGCCCGTGTCATAGCGGCGGCCCTTGAAGACGACGCCGTGCACCGGACCGCCGGCCTTCTCGTCCTGCGCGAGCTGCTGGAGGGCGTCGGTGAGCTGGATCTCGCCGCCGCGCCCGGGCTCGGTGCGGCGCAGTATGTCGAAGACGGCCGGGTCGAGGACGTAGCGTCCGATGATCGCGTAGTTCGACGGGGCGTCCGCCGGCTCCGGCTTCTCCACCAGGCCGGTCACCTTGACGACGTCGCCGTCCGTGGTGTCCTCCACGGCCGCGCAGCCGTAGAGGTGGATCTGTTCGGGAGCGACCTCCATGAGGGCGACGACGCTGCCGCCGTGCCGCTCGCGGACCTCGATCATTTGCTGGAGCAGCGGGTCGCGGGGGTCGATCAGGTCGTCGCCCAGGAGGACGGCGAAGGGCTCCTGCCCGACGTGCGGGGCCGCGCAGAGCACCGCGTGCCCGAGTCCCCTGGGGTCGCCCTGCCGCACGTAGTGCATGGTCGCCAGGTCGCTGGACTGCTGGACCTTGGCCAGACGGGCGGCGTCGCCCTTCTTCTGAAGTGCCGACTCCAGTTCGTAGTTGCGGTCGAAGTGGTCCTCGAGCGGGCGCTTGTTGCGCCCGGTGATCATGAGGACGTCGTCGAGACCGGCGGAGACGGCCTCCTCGACCACGTACTGGATCGCGGGCTTGTCCACGACCGGCAGCATCTCCTTGGGAGTGGCCTTGGTCGCCGGCAGGAACCGGGTGCCGAGGCCGGCTGCGGGGATGACAGCCTTGCTGATCCTGGGGTGCGACTGAGTCATGTCGGGAACCTTATCCGGTGGCTATGTGAGGTATCTGTAGCTCCGGTTAATTCATGATCATATGAGCGTATGGGAATCGCGCGGGAGCCACACATGAGCCACACCGAAGGCGGAGCAGAGTCTCACAAACGTATGTTGCGGCGAGAGTTCATCACGGTGAGGAACAGGTTGACGACGGACGACCTGCGGGAAACCGCCACCCTGCTCGCCGCGCGCGCCCTGGAACTCCCGGAGTTGGCCGCCGCGCGGACGGTCGCGGCGTACGTCTCCGTGGGCAGCGAGCCGGGCACGCTCGCGCTGCTGGACGCGCTGCTCACGCGGGGCGTGCGGGTCCTGCTCCCCGCGCTGCTGCCCGACAACGACCTCGACTGGGGCGCCTACACCGGCGAGGGCTCTCTCGCGCGCGTCCGACATGGCGGAAAGATGACCCTCTTCGAGCCCGTGGGCGAGCGGCTGGGACCCGACGCCGTGACGGACGCCGACGTGGTGCTGCTGCCGGGACTCGCCGTCGACGCGCGCGGCATGCGCCTCGGCCGCGGCGGCGGCTCGTACGACCGCGTGCTGGCGCGGCTGGGACGCGCGGGCGCGGATCCCTCCCTGGTGGTGCTGCTGTACGACAGCGAGGTCGTCGGGCACCTCCCGGAGGAGCCGCACGACCGGCCGGTCGACGCGGTGGTGACGCCGTCGGGCGTGCGGCGCCTCACCGGCTGACGGGCGAACGGGAAGGGCCCTCCACGCGCGCGTGGAGGGCCCTTCCCGCTGTTCACCGGTTCACGGCTTCAGCACGAGGGTGTCGACCGTGCTGTCGTCGACCGCCTTGTTCTTGAACGACCAGTCGAGCAGCTCGCCCTTGGCCCACTTGTCCGTCTGGTCGGTGTAGTGGGCGCTGAAGACGTGCCCGGAGGCGCCGGTGAGGTTGATCCACTTCGACTTGTCGAGGTCGTCGAGGTTGACCACCATCCGCATCGACGGCACCCACACGACGTCGTAGCCGCCCGCGGCGTTCCAGCCGGTCGCGTCGACCGCCGCCTCGCCGCCGCCGAGCTTCCACGGGCCGCGGTTGAGGAGGTACTGGAGGAAGCCGGGGCCGCTGGTGCCCAGGGTCTGGTTCTTCAGGAACAGGCGGTGCAGCCGGCCCCAGCTCCAGGAGTCGATGTCCTTGCCGAGCTTGGCGGTCAGCTCCCAGCGGGCGTCGATCATGGCGCGCTCGAACAGCGCGTCACGGTCCTTCTCGGCACCGGGGCGGGTGCCCGCCTCGGGCGTCGTCCACCAGTCGCTGTCCGGCTTCTCCATGAGGTTGCGCACGACCTCGAACCAGCGGTCGCCGCCGTCCGGCTGCGCCTGGTCGCCGTCGCGCTGCCCGCACTCGCGGACCTTGTCCTTGTCGTCGACCGGACCGGTGGTGTCGACCGGGTCGACCCACAGGCACTGGCCCTCGACCCGCAGTTCCTTGGGCAGCTTGTGGCCGAAGGCCAGCTTGAGGATGTTGCGCCACACCGCGTTGAAGTAGGCGGCCGCGGCGGAGTCGGCGTCCTGCGTGCGGTCCCAGCCCTGGAGCAGTTCCTGCGCCTCACGGACGTCCGGGTTGTCCAGGTTGATCTTCAGCAGCGTCGGCACCAGCATGTTCGCGATCTCGCTGGTGTTGTCCGTCTGCATCTGGCGCATGTCGTCGGTGGAGACCTTGCCGCCGCCCTTGATCTTCTGCTTGATCAGGTTGGTGATCCGCTGGCTGCGGGTGCCGTAGCCCCAGTCCGTGGTGAGCGTGTGGGGGTACTTCTCAGGGTCGACCACGGCCTGGTTGGCGGTGACGATGTAGCCGCGCTCCGGGTTGTACTCGTAGGGCAGCTCGTCGAAGTCCAGGTAGTCGCCCCACTTGTTCTTCGACTCCCAGCCCAGGGTCGGGACCGAGCCGTCGAGCCCCTCGGCGCGCGTGGGGATCTTTCCGGGCAGCTGGTAGCCGATGTTGTTCTTGGTGTCGGCGTAGACGAGGTTCTGCGAGGGCACGTCGAACTTCTCGGCCGCCTTGCGGAAGCCGTCCCAGTCGGCCGCCTTGTTCATGGCGAACACGGCGTCCATGGTGTTGCCCGGCTCCAGCGCCGTCCACTTCAGGGCGACCGCGTAGCCGTTCCCGCGGTCGGGGGCGTCGTCGTCGACGGTCGCCTTTTTGCCGACCTTGACCAGTTCGTCGCTGCGGTCGGACAGCAGGGGCATGTTGTCGGCGGTCTGCCGGACGACGATCTTCTTCGCGGTGCCGCCGGCGACCTTGATGGTCTCCTCGCGCGTGAGGAAGGGCTTGACCTTGCCGTCGTAGAGGTAGCCGTCACCGGACAGCTTCTCCAGGTAGAGGTCGGTGACGTCGACGCCGGAGTTGGTCATGCCCCAGGCGATGTCGGCGTTGTGGCCGATTATCACGCCGGGCATGCCCGCGAAGGTGTAGCCGGAGACGTCGTACCGGCACTTGTCGGAGACTTTGCGGCAGTGCAGGCCCATCTGGTACCAGACGGACGGCAGCGAGGCCGACAGGTGCGGGTCGTTGGCCAGCAGCGGCTTGCCGGTGATGGTGTGCTCGCCGCCGACGACCCAGGAGTTGGAGCCGATGCCGTTGCCGTTCACGCCGACCGCCGTGGGCAGGTCGTCCAGGACGTCGTAGAGGCCCGCGAGCTGGCTCTCCAGGGCCGAGCCGGACGTGCCGGAGGAGGTGCCGCCGGAGGAGGTGCCGGAGCCGGAGCCGGTACCGGTGCCGCCGGTCGTGCCGTCCGAGGAGGATCCGTCCGCGGAGGACCCGGAACCCCCCGGGTCACCGGAGCCGTCCGAGCCGCCGGAGCTACCGGAGCCGCCCTGCTCGAACGTCTCGGACAGCTCGTCGTACCGGCCCTCCTGCACGATCGGCTTGTTGCGGTCGTACGGGTACTGCGGGTACAGGTCGGCGATCTGCTGCGGGCCGAGGCGGCTGGTCAGCAGGGCGCGGTCGATCTCGTCCTGCATGTTGCCGCGCAGGTCCCAGGCCATCGCCTTCAGCCAGGAGACCGAGTCGACGGGCGTCCACTCGGCGGGCTTGTAGTCGTTGGTGAACCCGAGAGCCGCGTACTCCAGCGAGATGTCCTCGCCGTCCTTGCCCCGGAGGTAGGCGTTGACGCCCTTGGCGTACGCCTGGAGGTACTTCTTGGTGTCGGCCGACAGGACCTTGTCGTACTCCTGCTCGGCGATCCGGTCCCAGCCGAGGGTGCGCAGGAACTCGTCGTTGTCGACCTGGCTCTTGCCGAACATCTCCGACAGGCGGCCGGACGTCATGTGCCGGCGCACGTCCATCTCGTAGAACCGGTCCTGCGCCTGGACGAATCCCTGCGCCATGAACAGGTCCTCGTCGGAGGACGCGTAGATCTGCGGGATGCCGTAGCCGTCCCGCTTCACGTCCACCGGCCCGGACAGGCCGTCGAGCGTGATCGAACCCTTGGTCTGCGGGAAGGAGGCGCGGACGGTACTGATGGACCAGTAACCGCCGTACGCGACGCCTCCGATGAGGGCCAGAACCAGGAGGAGAACGATAAGTCGGGCTTTGCGCCCCTTCTTCCTGCCGGACTTGGCGGGCTTGTCACCCGTTGTGGCGGTGGTGTTGGGGGGCATCGCTGTCCTTGCTGTCCTAACGCGAGCGGCAGGTCGGGCCATGACTGTGAATGAGCGCTGGAGCAACCATAGGCGCAGGGGTCCGCGCCACTTGACGCGGAGTCGGCAACCAGCGCGCAAGGACGTTCGATCTCCCGACGGTGAGCGTCAAGAAATCGTCAAGAGTTAGGTAAGGTAATGAAGTAATCGGGTCCGTGGAGCCACCGCTTCGTGTCCGATGTACGTGTGCGTCCCGCGCGTGAGACGCGCGGGCCAGCGAAGGGAACCGCCGCTGACTGTCCACCACCTCAACCAGCTCCTGCTCGTCTGCTCGCTCGTCCTGCTCGTCGCCGTCGCAGCGGTCCGGATCTCCTCGCGCAGCGGGCTCCCCAGCCTGCTCGTGTACCTCGGCATCGGCGTCCTCATGGGCCAGGACGGCATCGGCGACATCCACTTCGACAACGCCGAGATGACCCAGGTCATCGGCTACGCGGCCCTGGTCGTGATCCTGGCCGAGGGCGGCCTCGGCACGAAGTGGAAGGAGATCCGGCCGGCCCTGCCCGCCTCCTCCGTACTGGCGCTGGCCGGGGTCGCGGTGAGCGTCGGCGTCACCGCCTCGGCCGCCCACCATCTCGTCGGGCTGGAGTGGCGGCAGGCGCTCATCATCGGCGCGGTGGTGTCCTCCACGGACGCGGCGGCGGTCTTCTCCGTGCTGCGCAGGATCCCGCTCCCCGCGCGCGTGACGGGCACCCTGGAGGCCGAGTCCGGCTTCAACGACGCCCCGGTCGTCATCCTGGTCGTCGCCTTCTCGACCGTCGGCCCCGTCGAGCACTGGTACGTCCTGGTGGGCGAGATAGCGCTGGAGCTGGTCATCGGCGCCGCCGTCGGCCTCGCGGTCGGCTGGCTGGGCTCGTGGGGGCTGCGGCACGTGGCCCTGCCCGCCTCCGGCCTCTACCCGATCGCCGTCATGGCGATCGCGGTCACGGCGTACGCGGCGGGCGCCCTGGCGCACGGCAGCGGCTTCCTCGGCGTGTACCTGGCGTCCATGGTCATGGGCAACGCGAAGCTCCCCCACTGGCCCGCCACCCGCGGCTTCGCCGACGGACTCGGCTGGATCGCCCAGATCGGCATGTTCGTCCTGCTCGGCCTGCTGGTGACCCCGCACGAACTGGGCGACGACGTGGTGCCGGCGCTCGTCATCGGCCTGGTGCTGACCATGGTGGCGCGCCCGCTGAGCGTCGTGCTCTGCCTGACGCCGTTCCGCGTGCCCTGGCAGGAGCAGACGCTCATGTCCTGGGCCGGACTGCGCGGCGCGGTTCCCATCATCCTGGCGACGATCCCCATGGTGAGCGGCATCGAGGGCAGTCGCCGGATCTTCAACATCGTCTTCGTCCTGGTCGTCGTCTACACCCTGATCCAGGGGCCGACGCTGCCCTGGCTGGCCCGCAAGCTGCGACTGGGCGAGGACGCCGAGGCCGCCGACCTCGGCATCGAGTCGGCGCCGCTGGAGCGGCTGCGCGGGCACCTGCTGTCGGTGGGGATCCCCGAGGGCTCCAGGATGCACGGCGTCGAGGTCAACGAGCTGCGGCTGCCCGCCGGGGCGGCCGTCACCCTCGTCGTGCGCGAAGGCACCTCCTTCGTGCCGCTGCCGACGACCGTGCTGCGGCGCGGCGACGAACTCCTGGTCGTCGCCACCGACCCGGTCCGGGACGCGGCCGAGCGACGGCTGCGCGCCGTGAGCCACGGCGGCAAACTGGCCGACTGGCTGGGCACGGACGGCGCGGACACCCGGTGAGGGCGCGTTCCGGCGCACGTTAAGTACAGGTTTCACACCGTTCACACCCCCTTCATTCGGAGGCGTGCCCGCCCATGGTGCTCACTTTCACAGGTGCGGCGGGCAGTGATCCCTGTACGATGAAGGCACACCTTGATCGAACCAACTCTGCCTGACGCAGAGCTGGCGCGACCGTATGGCGGCCGGAACACCTCCCGAGTGGGCACCGGTATCTACCGCAGTGCGCGCAAGAGGACAGCTCTCGGCGCCGCCCGGACACACGAGGGGTCGCGCTACCAGGCGGCAGAAAGGCACGGGCCGTGGCATCCACGGTCACCTCCGAGCCGTCGAAGGACTCGTCGGCCTCGCCGGCCTCGCCCCGCCCGGGGTACGGGCAGTTGCTGCGCACCCGCGGCGCCTGGACGTTCCTGCTGCCCGGTTTCGCCGCGCGGCAGCCGTTCGCGATGCTCACCATCTCCATCGTGCTGCTCGTGCAGCACACCACCGGCTCCTACGGCGTGGCGGGTGCCGCCGCGGCCGTCACCGGTGTCTCCATGGCGCTGTTCGCCCCGTACACCGGCCGTCTCGCCGACCGTCACGGCCAGCGCGCCGTACTGGTCCCCGGCGTCCTGGTGCACGCGGCCTCGGGGCTGGCCCTGACGGCGCTGGCGCTGGCCCACGCCCCGCTGTGGGCGCTGTTCGCGGCGGCCGTGCCCACCGGCGCCTCGGTCCCGCAGGTCGGCCCGATGGTGCGGGCCCGCTGGGGCGTGAAGCTGAAGGGCTCACCCCTGATGACCACGGCGGCCGCCTTCGAGTCCGTCACGGACGAACTCACCTTCGTGGTCGGCCCGCTCCTCGCGACCGCCCTGTGCACCGCCGTGAACCCGGCCGCCGGACTGGTGACGGAGGCCTCGCTGACCCTGCTCGGCGGTCTGCTGTTCGCCGCGCGGAAAGGCACCCAGCCGCCGGTCGCCGTCGACGGGCACGCGCGCGTGGAACACGCCTCCGCCCTGCGGATCCCCGGGGTGCGCGTGCTGATCGTGGCCTTCCTCGGCATCGGTTCGGTCTTCGGCGGCATGCAGGTCTCGCTGGCCGCGTTCACCGAGTCGATCGGCGAGCCCGGCCTGAACGGCGTCCTGTACGGCACCTTCGCCGCCGGCAACATGATCTCCGGCCTGGTCTGCGGCGCCGTCGCCTGGAAGGCGGCCCCGCAGCGCCGTCTGGTCGTCGGGTACGCGGCGCTGGCTCTGACGGCCTCCGGCCTGTGGGCGGCGCACTCCGTGCCGCTGCTGGCCGGCCTCGGCCTCCTGGTCGGCATGTGCATCGCACCCGCGCTGATCACCGGCTACACGCTGGTCGAGGGCCTGGTCCCGGCGGGCGCGCGCACCGAGGCGTTCACCTGGCTCACCGGCGCGGTGGCGCTCGGCCAGGCGGCGGCCGTCACCGCCGCCGGCCAGCTGGAGGACAGGTTCCGGGGCGGCGCGGGTTTCCTGGTGCCGCTGGCCGGTACGGTCCTGGCCCTGGGGACCCTGCTGGCACTGCGTTCGCGGCTGGTGGCGCGCCCGCGGGGACGTACCGTCGCACGTGGCGTCGGTCACCGCTCGCCGGTCACAGTGGACTGATCCCGGGGAATGCGTCAGTATGGACCGTCGTTAGCACTCATTGAGTGAGAGTGCCAGGAGGAAGACAGTGCCGACCTACCAGTACCAGTGCACCGAGTGCGGCGAGGGCCTCGAGGCGGTGCAGAAGTTCACCGACGACGCCCTGACCGAGTGCCCCAACTGCGGTGGCCGCCTCAAGAAGGTGTTCTCCGCCGTCGGCATCGTCTTCAAGGGCTCCGGCTTCTACCGGAACGACAGCCGCGGCTCCTCGTCGAGCAGCTCACCGGCGTCCTCGTCGTCCAAGCCGTCCACGTCCTCGGCGTCCTCGACCACGTCTTCGTCGTCCTCCTCGGACTCGAAGCCGGCCGGCTCCGGCACCTCGGCGGGCACCTCCGCCGCGTAGGACCCCTTCCGGGACCCCGCCGTCGTACGACGGCGGGGTCCTCGGTGTTTCCACGCTGCCGGCCGGCTGCCCGGGGAGCCGGTCGCCGGCGCGGGAAGGCGGCCGGTGACGCGGGGAGGCCGCCGACGACGCGGGAAGCCGGTCACCGGCACGGGAAGCCGCCGGGATTCCGGAGGCGGATCCGGGGCGTCGGCGGCGCCCGCTACTGTGCTGGTCATGGCGAACGCAGAGATCGGTGTAATCGGCGGCTCGGGCTTCTACTCGTTCCTGGACGACGTGACCGAGATCCAGGTGGACACCCCCTACGGGCCGCCCAGCGACTCCCTCTTCCTCGGTGACATCGCCGGCCGGCGGGTCGCCTTCCTGCCCCGGCACGGCCGCGGCCACCATCTGCCGCCCCACCGGATCAACTACCGGGCCAACCTGTGGGCGCTGCGCTCGGTCGGCGTGCGCCAGGTCCTCGGCCCGTGCGCGGTGGGCGGTCTGCGCGCCGAGTACGGCCCCGGGACGCTGCTGGTGCCGGATCAGCTGGTCGACCGGACGAAGTCGAGGCCGGGCACATACTTCGACGGACTGCCGCTGCCCGACGGCTCGGTGCCCGACGTGGTGCACGTGTCCCTGGCCGACCCCTACTGCCCCACCGGCCGCTCGGCCGCGCTGAAGGCGGCGCGCGGGCGGGAGTGGGAGCCGGTGGACGGCGGAACGCTCGTCGTGATCGAGGGGCCCCGCTTCTCCACCCGCGCGGAATCGTTGTGGCACCAGGCGCAGGGCTGGTCGGTGGTGGGCATGACGGGCCACCCCGAGGCAGCTCTCGCCCGTGAACTGGAGCTCTGCTACACGTCGTTGACGCTGGTCACGGACCTGGACGCGGGGGCCGAGACGGGTGAGGGCGTCTCCCACGAGGAGGTGCTGCAGGTGTTCGCGGCCAACGTGGACCGGCTGCGGGGCGTCCTGTTCGACGCGGTGGCCGCGCTGCCCGCCACCGAGGAGCGGAACTGTCTCTGTGTGAACGCGCTGGGTGGGCTGAATCCGGGGTTCGAGCTGCCGTAGCGGGCGGAATCCCTGGCCGGCCGAGGGGATCCCGGGCCCTCGGGGCCTGGGGACCGGGGAGGCCCGGGCACGGGGAGGCCCGGGCACGGGGAGGCCCGGGCACGGGGAGGCCCGGGCACGGGGAGGCCCGGGCACGGGGGCGGCGGAACTCATCGTTCAGGTGAGGAAGTTGTCCACAGCCGGGCGGTGATCCACCGGCTCGGGCGGGCGGCGGCGGCAGGGCCCATCGTGGACGGGCAGGCTCGTCCGTCGTCGCTGGTGGTGATTCCGTTGTCCTTCCGTGCGTCTTCCTCTTCCTCTGTCTCTGCTTCTCTTCCTGCCCCTCCTTCACTCGGCATGCCTCCGTCTCCGTCGCTGCCCGTGCCTCCGTCGTGCGAGGTGCCTCCGTTCGCTCCGGTGCGTGTGCGGGGCGGGCTGCACCGGCTGCGCCTGCTGGCAGGGACCCGGAGGCGGGCTCTCGCGGTCGGCCTCGCCGTCACGGCCGCCGCACTCGTGGCGGCGGGCCCGCGCGACGGCGACACGGCTCGCGGACACCCGGGCGGAGGCTCCCACGCGGGCGAGGGCTCTCACGTCCGCGCGCAGTCGTCGGCGCGCGCCCCCTCCGACGGGCGTCGCACCGCCGGAAGGGTGCGGGCGCCGGTGCGGATCGCCGACGCGGCAACCGTCCGGCTGCTGCGCCCCGGTGACCGGGTGGACGTCATCGCCGTCGACCCCGCCGGGCGGCCCGCCGCGCGGGACGGCGAGGCCCGGGTGGTCGCACGCGGTGCGCTCGTGACGAAGGTGCCGGATCCGTCGGCCGGCGCGGGCGGCGGTGAGGACGGCGCTGACCTGGGCGTCGAGGGAAGCGGTGACGGGGGCGCGCTGGTCGTGCTGTCCGTGCCCCGGTCCACCGCGGCCCGCCTCGCGGGCGCGGGTGCCACGGCCCGGCTGGCGGTGACCCTGTGGTGAGTCTCACCGTCCGCCCGCTCGCGGCTTTGCCGTCAAGCCCCTCGTTCGAGCTACCGAATTGGACACGCCTGCATCTGGGTGACGTAGGTTGCGGAGCTGTTTGTTCCACAACCTGTACATGTGAGGAGTGTCACCGAGGTGAGCGAAAAGGCGAGCGTCTGGCAAGGCTTCAAGGCCTTCCTGATGCGCGGGAACGTCGTCGATCTGGCAGTCGCGGTGGTGATCGGCGCGGCCTTCACGAACATCGTCAACTCGGTGGTGAAGGGGGTCATCAACCCGCTGGTCGGGGCCGTCGGAACCAAGAACCTGGACAGTTACAGCTCCTGTCTCAAGGGCCCTTGCACCGGCACCGGCGACACCGCGACGGGTGTCCGGATCCTCTGGGGCTCCGTGCTCGGCGCGACGCTGACCTTCGTGATCACGGCGGCCGTCGTCTACTTCCTGATGGTCCTGCCGATGTCGAAGTACCTGGCGAGGATGGAGGCCCGCCGGAAGGCCAAGGAGAGCACGCGCGAGGTCATCGAGGTCACCGAGCTGGAAGTGCTCAAGGAGATCCGCGACGCCCTGGTCGCCCAGCGCGGCTCCGGGCACGGCGAGAGGTAGCGGTAGCCGTAGCGGTCCTGTGCGGGAAGCTGCGGGCGGCGGTCCGGGCCTGCCGGGTTCAGATGTGGTGGGGCGGCTTCTCGTCGAGGAAGCGCTTGAGGTCGGCCGCGCTGTCCGAACCGGCTCCGGGCCGCTCGCCCCACCCCTGGTCCGTGTCGTCCGAGGACTGCCGGTCCAGCGGGTCGTCGAAGATCAGCGCGGCCTTGGGCTCGCGCGGCTCGGGGGCGGCGGGGGTGCTCATGTCTCCAGGGTACGGCCCCGGGCGCGGGCCGGAACGAGGGCCGGGACGGGGGCCGCGACGAGGGCCGGGGTTGGTCTCGGGCCGCACCAGGGTCCCCACCCCTCGGACCCTGCGGAACCCCTCTGAGCTGCGTCTTCACGCGCGGCTGACCGGGTCTCCCGGCCGTGCGCTCCTCGGCAGGATTTTCCCTGGTTTATCTGCTGTGCTGGGGTCCATGACGTCCAGTTCCCTTCCTTCGTCCTCCTCGTCGTCCCCTTCCTCCTCGTCGTCCCCGTCCCCTTCCTCCTCGTCGCCCTCTTCCTCCCCCGGCGTGCCGGCCCACGCCAAGCCGCTGCGCAGGCTCACCGCTCGCGGACGGGGCGAGGCCCACCGCGTCGCCTCCCCGCTCGAGCTGTTCTTCGACCTCTGTTTCGTCGTGGCCATCGCCCAGGCGGGCGTCCAGCTGGTGCACGCCGTCGCGGAGTCCCACGCGGGCGAGGGCATCCTCAACTACGCGATGGTCTTCTTCGCCATCTGGTGGGCGTGGATGAACTTCACCTGGTTCGCCTCGGCGTACGACAACGACGACGTCCTGTACCGGGTCGTCACCCTCATACAGATCGCCGGCGTCCTGGTCCTGGCCGCCGGGGTGTCGCGGGCGTTCGAGGACCACGACTGGCTGGCCGTCGTGGTGGGCTACCTGGTCATGCGGCTCGCCCTGACCACGCAGTGGCTGCGCGTCGCCCTGTCGAGCGAGGGCCCGGAGCGAGCGATGGCCCTGCGGTACGCCGTCGGCGTGGCGCTCTGCCAGATCGGCTGGCTGGGGCTGCTGTTCCTGCCGGAGGGCGGCAGACCGTGGCTGTTCCTGGTGATGGCGCTGCTGGAGATGAGCGTTCCCGTCTACGCGGAGAAGGACCACCCGACCTCCTGGCACCCGCACCACATCGCCGAGCGCTACGGCCTGTTCACGATCATCGTGCTCGGCGAGACGATCGCCGCGGCCACGATCGCCGTGAAGGTCGGCATCGACGAGAACGACGCTCTCGACGAACTGCTCCCGATCGCCGCGGGCGGCCTGCTGATCATCTTCTCCGCCTGGTGGATCTACTTCGTGGTGCCCATCCACGGCCGGCTGCGCTCCAGCAAGGAGGCCTTCCGGTGGGGCTACGGCCACTACGTCGTCTTCGCCTCGGCCGCCGCGATCGGCGCCGGCCTGGAGGTGGCGGTCGAGCAGGCGGTCGGCGAGGCGCACCTGTCGACGCTCGCCGCGTCGGCGGCGGTGACCCTGCCGACGGCGCTGTATCTGCTGGCTGTCTGGGCGCTGCACTCCCGCCACTTCAAGGTGGGCCTCGCCCAGCAGACGGTGCTGCCGGTCACCGCGCTGCTGGTGATCTGCTGCACCTTCCTCGGTGACTGGGCGGTCCTCGCGGCAGGCCTGGTGTGCGCGCTGTCGGTGGTCACCGGGACGACACTGACGGCCCGCATGACCGTGCGCGAGGGCGCACCGCGGGGCGCCGGGGAGGTGGTGTGAGGGGAGCCGTGTGACGGTGGCGGTGACGGCCTCCCGCTCACGGCCGCCGTACGGGACGCCGCGGCGTGGGCCGACCGGGCGGGTGACGTGGCGGAGCAGTAGCCGGAACACGATCAGGAGCGGGAGCGGGAGCGGGAGCGGGAGCCGGAGCCGGAGCGGGAGCCGGAGCGGGAGCCGGAGCGGGAGCCGGAGCGGGAGCCGGAGCGGGACGCGGCGGCGCGGGGCGTTGGCGCGGGGCGGTGGCGCGCGAGACTGGGCCGTATGACAGTTGACGCTCTGACAGTCGGCGGCCTGACCGATGTCGCGGGGATCCACGTGGGGCATGCCGGTCGTACCGGTGACGGTTGGCTGACCGGCACCACGGTCGTCCTCGCGCCGGAGGGCGGGGCCGTGGCCGCCGTGGATGTGCGCGGCGGTGGTCCCGGCACCAAGGAGACCGACGCCCTGGATCCGCGCAATGTGGTGCAGCGGGTGGACGCGATCGTGCTGACCGGCGGCAGCGCCTACGGCCTCGACGCGGCGTCCGGGGTGATGGCCTGGCTGGAGGAGCGGGGTCGCGGCGTGCCGGTCGGCACGGATCCCGCGCACGTCGTACCGGTGGTGCCCGCCGCGTGCGTCTTCGACCTGGGGCGCGGCGGCGACTTCCGGGCCCGGCCGGACGCCGCGCTGGGCCGGGCCGCGGTGGAGGCCGCCGCGGCGAGCGGGCCCGGCACCCGGGTGCCGGAGGGCTGTGTGGGTGCCGGGACGGGCGCCGCGGTCGGGCCGATGAAGGGCGGCGTCGGTACCGCCGCCGTCGTGCTCGGCTCAGGTGTCACGGTGGCCGCGCTGGTGGTCGCCAACGCGGCGGGCTCGGTCATGGACCCGGAAACGGGCGTGCTGTACGGGGAGTTGTTCCAGGGGCGGGCGCGGTATCCGGAGACGGGGGTGCACGAGTCCGCGCTTCGGCGCCTGGCGGAGAGCGCCGCGACGAGCGCGCCCGCACCGCTGAACACGACCCTCGCGGTGGTCGCGACCGACGCGGACCTCACGAAGGCGCAGGCGCAGAAGCTGGCGGGCACGGCGCACGACGGCATCGCCCGCGCCGTCCGGCCGGTGCATCTGCTGCACGACGGGGACACGGTCTTCGCGCTGGCGACCGGCACCCGTCCGTTGGGCACCGGTCCTCTCGGCACCGCGCATCCGCTCGCCCTGAACGACGTCCTCGCGGCGGGCGCGGACGTGGTGACGCGGGCGATCGTGCGGGCCGTGCGCGCCGCGGAGTCGGTGACGGCGGCCGGCGGGGCGTGGCCGTCGTACGGGGAGCTGTACGGAAAACGGTAGGACCGGCGGAAAGGACCCGTGGGTCGTCACGACGCGTGGGTCATTGTCCCGGTTCTGTCACGCGACGGGCTCAGGGGCGGACGACGGGAACCCCGGCGGCCGTGGTGGTCCTCTTCACCGGCGTACTGGAGCGGACCACGCACATCACACGAAGCTGGAGCAGCCCGTGACAACGCCGAACAAAACAGCGCGGCGCGCACTGGGGGCCTGTGCCGCCCTGGTGGTCGGCGCCCTCACCCTGACCGCCTGCGGCGGCAGCGCCAACGCCGAGGACGACAACGGCAAGGGGGGCAAGGACTCTTCCGGGACGCACACCGCGAAGATCACCATCTCGGCCGAGGACGGTTCGACGGGGGCGTCGATCAACAGCACCGGCGTGAAGGTGAGCGACGGCCGGCTGACCACCGTGAGGATGACGGTGGCCGGGACGCAGCAGGTCGTGGCGGGCTCGCTGGCGGCGGACGGCAGCAGCTGGAAGCCGAAGGAGCAGCTGGAGCGCGGCACGAAGTACGAGATAGCGGCGACCGCGAAGGGCGCGAACGGCCGGACGGTGGCGGCCGACTCGGTCTTCACGACGGTGTCCCCGGCCGACAGCTTCATCGGGACGTACACGCCGGACGACGGCACGACGGTGGGTGTCGGGATGCCGGTGTCCTTCACCTTCGACAAGGCCATCGACGACAAGAAGGCCGTGCAGTCGCACATCACGGTCTCGTCGAGCAGCGGGCAGAAGGTGGTCGGGCACTGGTTCGGGTCGCAGCGGCTCGACTTCCGGCCGGAGGAGTACTGGAAGGCCGGCTCCAAGGTCACGATGAAGATCGACCTGGACGGTGTGCAGGGCGCCGACGGCGTCCACGGCGTGCAGAAGAAGACGGTCGCCTTCACCGTCGGGCGCTCGCAGGTCTCCACGGTCGACGTCGGCACCCAGACCATGTCGGTGGTGCGGGACGGGACGACGCTGAAGACGGTCCCGATCTCCTCGGGCAGCGCCGAGCACACGACGTACAACGGCCAGATGGTGATCACGGAGAAGTTCACGCAGACGCGGATGAACAGCCGGACGGTCGGTCTGGGCGGCGAGTACGACATCCCGGACGTGCCGCACGCGATGCGTCTGACGCAGTCCGGGACCTTCATCCACGGCAACTACTGGTACGACAAAGGCAATCCGCCCTTCGGCCGGGAAGGCACCAGCCACGGCTGCGTCGGGCTCGCGGACGTGCGGGGCGCCCAGGGCGACACCCCCGCCAAATGGCTCTACGACAACTCCCTCGTCGGCGACGTGGTGATCGTCAAGAACTCCCCCGACAAGACGGTCGCCCCGGACAACGGCCTCAACGGGTGGAACCTGGCGTGGAGCGAGTGGATCGCGGGAAGCGCGGGGAGCACAGCCTGACGGTCCGGGGGCCCTCTCGTTGCGGCGGAAGGGGTCCCCGACCGGCGGTTCCTGACGGAACACCGGGCCGCGCGGGAACTTCTCGCGCGGCTTCCGCGTTTTCCCGGCGTACGTTTTCTCGGTTCCCGGACATGATGTCCGACCGAGGGGCTACGGTATGCACCCACAAGGTGACATGCAGCAACGCCGGGAGAAACCTTGAGCGTTCCGTACGAGACGGCAGCGCACGAAGCAGCCGAGTCGCCCGAGACTCCGGAGGAGCACCTCGCGCGGCTCCTCGGTCGCGCCCTGAACTCGTTCGAACTGCCCGACGAGTGCGTCAGACGGCTGGACTGCGCCCTGGCGCACGACAGCTCGCTGCACTCGGCGCACCACAGCGCGGGTCTGCACCGGGAGACGTACCGGCACACCTGGCTGCTGTCGGACGGCTCCGCGCTCACCCTGTGGGAGCTGGTGCACAACCCCACCCCCGGCAGCGAACCGCAGCACGAGGTGTACGTCGACGAGGAGGAGCTGCGGGCCGCCACGACCCGGCTGCCGCTCCCGGTGGACGCGCCGGACTTCGAACTGCCGGTGCTGGTCCAGCTGGCGCCGGTCCCCGCCCCCCGGCATGTGTACGTGCCGGACGACTCGGCCGATCACGCGCGCCGGCTGCTGCGCCGCGCGGAGAACGCGGACCGGCCGGGCGCCGACACGGCCGCGCTGCTGCGGTCGGCCTTCGCGCACCAGATCACGCAGGCGTTCGGCCGGCCCTGCCGCGCGGGGCGCATCGGCCTCGGTTTCGCGCTGTACGAGCACGCGTTCCTGCTCCGTGACGGCCGGGAGGTCTCCCTCTGGGAGGTCGAGCACACGGCCACACCCGACGGGCGGCACATGTGCGAGGTGTATCCCACCGAGGACGCGGCCCGCGAGGCGATGGAGCGGCGGGCGGCACAGGTCTCCTGAGCCGGGCCCGCCGTCCCGCGAGCCCTCTCCCGAGGCACCGGGCCTTCCCTCAGCGGTCGCCGCTGAGCCGGCGTACGAGAACCTCGAAGGCGGCCCGCTCCGCCGGGGTCAGCTCGACGGCCTCCCGGTGCGGTCCGGCCTGTTCCTGGGGCGGGACGGCGGGGAGGGCCCGCCGGTCGGACGGGCTCGGCGGACGGGTGGGGCCCGGACGGCGTACACCCTTGTCCGGGCGTCGCGTGCGCCGTGCGCCGGCGCGGAAGCCCCAGGCGCCCGCGCCCGGACGGCCACGGCGCAGCAGGACGGTCACCGCGACCAGCCAGGCGACCCCCGCCACGGCGAGGGCGACGGCCGCCGCGCCCGTCGGGTGGAGGATCGAGAGGTGCTCAGGCATACCGAACAGTAGACACCGCGCACGTCACGGTCCGGAACTTTCGTCCCGGACCGTGACGTATCTCGCAGGTGTGGACAGGTCACCCGAAGGCCCCGCGCGGTGCGCAGGTCACGCCGCCACCGGCTGCTTCCGCCCCGCCGCCGTGGCGGCCGCGGCGTTCTCCGTGCCGGGGGCAGCGGCCCCGGTGACCGGCTTGCGCAGGCCCTTGAGGACGACGACCAGGGCCGCCGTGACGCACACACCGGCCGCGATGGCGACCAGGTAGAGGAACGGGTTGCCGATCAGCGGGACCACGAAGATGCCGCCGTGCGGGGCGCGCAGGGTCGCGCCGAACGCCATCGACAGGGCACCGGTGATCGCACCGCCCACCATCGAGGAGGGGATCACGCGCAGCGGGTCGGCCGCGGCGAACGGGATCGCGCCCTCGGAGATGAAGGAGGCGCCCAGGACCCAGGCGGCCTTGCCGTTCTCGCGTTCCGTCCGGGTGAACAGCTTGCCCCGGACGGTCGTGGCCAGGGCCATCGCCAGCGGCGGGACCATGCCGGCCGCCATGACCGCGGCCATGACCTTCATCGCGGAGTCGCTCGGGTCGGCGACGGCGATACCTGCGGTGGCGAAGGCGTAGGCGACCTTGTTGACCGGACCGCCGAGGTCGAAGCACATCATCAGGCCGAGCAGGGCGCCGAGGAGGACGGCGTTGGTGCCGGTGAGGCCGTTCAGCCAGTCGGTCATGCCCTTCTGCGCCTCGGCGATGGGCTTGCCGATGACCACGAACATCAGGAACCCGACGACCGCCGAGGAGATCAGCGGGATCACCACGACCGGCATGATGCCGCGCAGCGCCGCCGGGATCCGGACCTTCTGGATCGCCATCACCACGCCACCGGCGATCAGACCGGCCGCCAGACCGCCGAGGAAGCCCGCGTTGACGGTCAGCGAGATCGCGCCGCCGACGAAGCCCGGCACCAGACCGGGCCGGTCCGCCATGCCGTAGGCGATGTAACCGGCGAGGACCGGGACGAGGAAGCCGAAGGCGACACCGCCGATCTGGAAGAGCAGGGCGCCCCAGCTGTCCGCCTGGGTCCAGACGAAGTGGTCCATGACCGACGGCGCCTTGTTGATCTCGTAGCCGCCGATCGCGAAGCCGAGGGCGATCAGGAGACCGCCCGCGGCGACGAACGGGACCATGTAACTGACGCCGGACATCAGCCACTTGCGGAGCTTGGTGCCGTAGCCCTCGGTGGAGTCACCGGCGCGTTCGACCGGCGTGCCGGGGGCGGACCCGGAGGTGACCTCGCCGCGCTCCGCCTTGCCGCGCACCTCGGTGATCAGCTCGGCGGGCCGGTTGATGCCCGCCTTCACGCCGACGTCCACGGTGGGCTTGCCCGCGAAGCGGTCCTTGTCGCGCACGGGGACGTCGTGGGCGAAGATCACGCCGTCCGCGGCGGCGATGACGGCCGGGTCGAGGCGGGTGAAACCGGCCGAGCCCTGCGTCTCGACGACCAGTTCGACGCCCGCCGCACGCCCGGCGTTCTCCAGGGACTCGGCCGCCATGTAGGTGTGGGCGATACCGGTCGGGCAGGAGGTGACCGCGACGATGCGGAAGGGGGCGGCGTCCGGGGCGGACGCGGCGGGGACCGGGGCGGACGGGGTGCCGGTGGGTGCCGTGTCAGCCGCTGTGGCGTCGGCGGAGGCCGCCGCCGACGCCACAGCGGTGTCCTCGGGGGCGCTCGCGCCCTCGGTGGGTGCCTGGGCCGGCTCCTCACCGCGGATGAGGGCCGCCGCGTCCGCGGCGTCCCGCACCGACCGCAGGGCGGAGGTGAAGTCGGCGTTCATCAGCTGACGGGCCAGTGACGACAGGATCGTCAGGTGGGCGTCGTCGGCTCCCGCGGGAGCGGCGATCAGGAAGATCAGGTCGGCCGGGCCGTCCGGGGCGCCGAAGTCGATGCCGGCGGCGCTGCGCCCGAAGGCGAGCGTCGGCTCGGTGACGTGGGCGCTGCGGCAGTGCGGGATGCCGATGCCGCCGTCGAGGCCGGTGGGCATCTGGGCCTCACGGGCGGCCACGTCGGCGAGGAAGCCCTCCAGGTCGGTCACCCGGCCCTGGGCCACCATGCGCTCGGCGAGGGACCGCGCCGCTGCTTCCTTGGTGTCGGCGGACAGGTCGAGGTCGACCAGTTCCGCGGTGATCATCTCGCTCATCGCGGGCTCCTTCGCTCGCGTATCGCCCGGGGGGTGTGCTGGGCGCAAAGGGGGACGGGGGTGCGGTGGGGGGAGGTGAGACGTACGGGGACGGGGCCGGGGAAGCCCCGCCTCCGTGGGGCGGCAGACCGGTCGGGGGCCTGCGCGCCCGGGTCGGCGGGGCGGCTCAGGACGCCCCGCTGCCCGTGCCGGGCGGCGAGTAAGGGGGAACCCCGCCGCGCCCCGACCGCTGTCCGGGCCGGTGTGGGCACCGGTGTCGGGGCCTCCGTCCGGGCCACGGCCCTGGCCCCCGTACGAGTCTCCGTACAGGCCTCCGGTGCGGACGGGGCCGGTGGGGTGACCGTCTGGCACAGCCCCGGGTGAAGGGCCGTGACGGGTGCGGAGTGGACGGCCGTGGCAGGCAGCGCTCGAAGAGCCACGACAGGTACCGGACAAAGGCCCGTGCCGGGCGCCGGGTCGGGGGTCATGACACGGGCTCCTTCAGTTCGCGGTCCACCGGTACGTCCGAGGTGACCGTCACCGCCGCCGGGTCCAGGTCGGCCGGGGTCGGCATCACGCTGCCGGGCAGCTGGACGGCGGCCGCGCCGTGCGCGACGGCGGAGGCGAGCGCCCGCGGGCCGCTGCCGCCGGCGATGAGGAATCCGGCGAGGGAGGAGTCCCCCGCTCCCACATTGCTGCGGACGGCGTCGACGCGCGCGGTGGCGAACCACGTGCCCGTCTCCTCCACGAGCAGTTGCCCGTCGGCGCCCAGGCTGGCGAGCACGGCGTGTGCGCCCATCTCGCGCAGTTCCTCCGCCGCCTTCACCGCGTCGCCCACGGTCGCCAGGGGGCGTCCGACGGCCTCGGCGAGTTCCTCGGCGTTGGGCTTGACCACGTCGGGCCGCTCGCGCAGCGCCTCCAGCAGCGCGCGTCCCGAGGTGTCCAGTGCGATCCGCGCGCCCCCGGCGTGCGCCCGCGCGACCACCTCGGCGTACCAGGAGGGCGCGAGCCCGCGGGGCAGGCTGCCGCAGCAGGCGATCCAGTCGGCGTCGCGGGACTGCCCGCGCACGGTCTCCAGGAGGAGTTCCTGCTCCTCCGAGGAGAGTTCCGGCCCCGGCGCGTTGATCTTCGTCAGCACACCGTCGGACTCCGCGAGCGCGATGTTCGAGCGGGTGGCCCCGGCGACCGGGACCGGCGCGACCTCGATGCCCTGCGCGTCGAGCAGGTCGGCCACGAGCGCGCCCGGCGCACCGCCCAGGGGCAGTACGGCGACCGTACGCCGTCCGGCGGCGGCGACGGCACGGGAGACGTTCACACCCTTGCCGCCGGGATCCATGCGCTCACCGGTGGCGCGGATGACCTCGCCGCGGTTGAGGGAGGGGACCTCGTAGGTGCGGTCGAGGGACGGGTTCGGGGTGACGGTGAGGATCATGCGCGTACCACTTCCGTGCCGCCGCGCTCGATGGCGGCCGCGTCGTCGGGGCTGAGCCCGCTGTCGGTGATCAGCAGGTCCACGTCGCTCAGGCCGCCGAAGCGGGCGAAGTGCTCCTGCCCGTGCTTGGAGGAGTCGGCGAGCAGCACGACCCGGCGGGCCGCGGCCATCGCCGCCCGCTTCACCGCCGCCTCGGCGAGGTCGGGGGTGGTGAGGCCGTGCTCGGCGGAGAACCCGTTCGCGGCGACGAACAGGACGTCGGCGCGGATCTCGCCGTACGCGCGCAGTGCCCAGGCGTCCACGGCGGCGCGCGTACGGTGCCGTACGCGCCCCCCGATCAGGTGGAGCTGCATGCCCGGGTGGTCGGCGAGGCGGGCCGCGATCGGCAGGGAGTGCGTGACCACCGTGAGGGAGGCCTCCAGCGGGAGGGCTGCGGCCAGGCGGGCGACGGTCGTGCCGGCGTCGAGGATCATCGTGCCCTCGGCCGGGAGTTCGGTCAGGGCGGCCTTGGCGATGCGGTCCTTCTCGTCGGCGGAGGTGGACTCGCGCTCGGCGAGGTCCGGCTCGAAGTCGAGGCGTCCGACCGGTATGGCGCCGCCGTGCACGCGGCGGACGAGCCCGGCGCGGTCGAGGGCCTTCAGATCGCGGCGGATGGTCTCCGCCGTGACCTGGAACTCCTCGGCCAGCGACAGGACGTCCACCCGGCCGCCGTCACGGGCGAGCCGCAGGATCTCCTGCTGCCGCTCCGGTGCGTACATGTCCGTTCGCCTCCGACCGCTCCCGGGTTCATGCCCGAACTTGTGGTTTCGACTGGAGGCTACGCCCGGATTTCCGGAAAGTAAACAGGTTCGGATGCCATTCGGGCATGAACGGACTTCCACTCTCCGTCCGGTCCCGCCCGTGTACGTCCGCGTGCACCCTGTCGCGCCCGCGTACGCCCGGACACGGGCGAAGGGCCCGGCACCCTCGCAGGTGCCGGGCCCTTCCCGGCCGTTCCAGACCCTCCGCCCCTCAGGACACGAGCTCCGGCTCCTTCCCGGTGACCGGCAGCTCCGTCTCCCCCGCGCCCTCCACGTGCTGGGCGGGCCGCTTCGGCAGGGCGAACATCAGCAGGAAGATCACGCCCATCACGGCGGCCACCCAGCCCAGCGCGTACCGGAAGGCGGCCACGAACTCCGGGCCGATCTCGGCAGGGGCAGGCCGGTCGCCGATCCGGCCGAAGAAGACGACGGACACCAGGCCGAGGCCGAGCGCGTTGCCCATCTGCTGCACGGTGTTGATCAGGCCGGACGCCGACCCGGCGTGCTCGCGCGGCACTTCGGACAGCACCGCGTCGGTCAGCGGGGCGACGATCAGCCCCATGCCGGCGCCCATCACCGTGAGCGGGAGGATCATCTGCCACGGGGCGATGCCGAGGCCGTGGCGCCCGGACTCCCACAGGTAGAGCAGCACGCCCGCGCCCATGGTCAGCGCGCCCGCCTGGAGCACCTTGCGGCCGAAGCGGGGGACCAGCTTCTGCACGGAGAGGCCGGCGGCCGTCGACACCGCGAGGGAGAACGGGATGCCCGTCAGACCGGCGCGCAGTTCGCTCCAGCCGAGGCCGGTCTGGAGGTACAGCGTCCAGACCAGGAAGAAGATGCCGAGGCCGAGACCGAAGACCGTCTGCACGGCGATGCCGGCGGCGAAGCTCTTGACCCGGAAGAGGGACAGCTCGATCAGCGGCGAGCCGTCCCGCGCGCCCTTGCGCCGCTCGTACGCCACCAGCGCGCCGAAGACGACGAACGCGCCGGCCATCGACAGGTACCCCCACAGCGGCCAGCCCAGCTCACGGCCGCGGGTCAGCGGGTAGAGCAGCATCAGCAGACCGAGCGTCACCAGCGCGACGCCGACCAGGTCGAGCTTGAGCGCCTTCGGCGCCCGCGACTCGGTGATGAAGCGGCCGCCCAGGATCAGGGCCGCGATGCCGACCGGCAGGTTGATGAGGAAGATCGGCCGCCACTCCAGCCCGAACAGGTTCCACTCCGTCAGCAGCGCGCCCAGCAGCGGTCCGGAGACCGCGCCCAGGCCGACGATCGCACCGAAGAGCCCGAAGACCTTGCCGCGTTCGTGTGCCGGGAAGGTGGCGTGCACGATCGACAGCACCTGCGGGACCATCAGGGCCGCCATGCCGCCCTGGAGGAGCCTGGAGGCGACGAGCATCTCCGGGTTCGCGGCGAAGCCGCACAGGGCGGAGGCGAGGGTGAAGCCGCCGATGCCGAGGAGGAACACCCGCTTGCGGCCGTGGATGTCGCCCAGGCGGCCGCCGGTGATGAGGCCGGCGGCGAAGGCGAGCGCGTAACCGGCGGTGATCCACTGGATCTGGCTGTCGGAGGCGCCCGCGTCGCGCTGCATGGACGGGATGGCGATGTTGACGATCGTGACGTCGACGAGGTCCATGAAGGCCGCGGTCATCACGATCGCCAGAGCGAACCACCGACGGCGGCCGGCCACGTCCCCGGCCGCCGGGACGTCGGCCCCTGCGGGGTGCTCGGCCGGGCCGGAACCGGCGGAGAACTTGGTCTCGTTGGAGGTCATGCGAGGACACTAGGGGGCCAGTAGGCCAGGACGTGTCCTAGTGGTGCGGCATCCTCGACGCATGACGACGGACACCCCGGCTCGGCTGCTGCAACTCCTCTCCCTGCTCCAGACGCCCCGCGAATGGCCCGGCGGAGAACTCGCCGACCGGCTCCGGGTGTCCCGCCGCACGGTCCGCCGGGACATCGACCGGCTGCGGGAACTGGGCTACCCCGTCCAGGCGACCAAGGGCTCCGACGGCGGATACCGTCTGGTCGCGGGCAAGGCGATGCCCCCGCTCGTCCTCGACGACGAGGAGGCGGTGGCGATCGCGGTCGGCCTGCGGGCGGGTGCCGGGCACGCGTTGGAGGGCGTGGACGAGGCGTCCGTACGGGCCCTGGCCAAACTGGAGCAGGTGCTGCCGGCCCGGCTGCGCCACCGGGTCTCCACCCTCCAGGCCGCGACCACCCCGCTGACCAGCGGGGACGGTGCCAGCATCGCGCCCGAGACGCTGATCGTCATCGCCTCGACGGTGGCCGGACACGAGCGGCTGCGGTTCGCCTACCGCGCGAAGGACGGCACCGAGTCACGCCGGCTGACCGAGCCGTACCGGCTGGTCTCGACGGGCCGCCGCTGGTACCTCGTCGCCTACGACCTCGAACGCGACGACTGGCGCACCTTCCGCGTCGACCGGGTGGGCGAGCCCTTCGCCACGGGCACCCGGTTCGCACCGCGCGAGGTGCCGCAGGGGGACGCGGCGGAATACCTGCGCCGGTCGATCCAACGCCACCAGGAGACGTACGCGTTCGAGGTCACCTTCCAGGCCCCGGCGGAGACCGTCGCCGCACAGCTCCCGGCCTGGTTCGACCGCCCGGAGCGGACCTCCGAGGGCTGCCGCCTGCGGTCCGTCACCGGCGACCCCGTGGAATGGCTGGCGGTCCGCCTGGCCATGCTGGGCCACGAGTTCACGGTCCACTCCCCGAGTGAACTGGTGCGGTGCGTGAGCGATCTGGGGGCACGGCTGGGGCGGGCCGGGGCGGGAGCGGGCGCCGGAGCGCAGGCGGGAGCGGAAGCCGGCGTGGCGGCAGGGGCGGCAGGGGATGCCCGTGGGGCCGCGGGCCCCGGCGCGGCTGCGAAGCCCGGTGGGGGCGGTTAGCCGGAGGTGCCGGCGCCGCTACCCCACTCCATCCCCCGCACCGCCTCCAGGTTCCGCAGGGCCAGTTCGGCCGGGCCCTGTGGACCGCCCGGGGGGCTGTCGGTCGCGGCCCAGCTCTCCACGGCGACACGGACCGCGGCAGACGCGACCGCCGCGACGAAGCGCCCGCGGGGGGTGGGATCGGCCCGCCCGGGGGGCTCGTCCGACCCCGCGGGCACGGTGGTCGCGGTGGTCGCGGTGGTCTCCGCACGCTCGGCAACGTTGTCGGGCCCGGCTCCACCCCCCGCTCCCCGTCCTCTGAGCACCTCCTCCAGGGCGTCCTCCGAGGCATGGCAGACCTCGGCCCAGACCTTGCCCAGGGCGGGGCTGGTCGAGGCGAGGCGGATGAGGGTGCGGACCCACTCCCAGGACGCCGCCGACACACCGACGCCGGGCGTGAGGGTCTGCCGTACCGCGTGCTCCAGGGCCTCGGGCGGGGACAGGCGCGGCGGGGCCTCGCGCACCGCCTCCACCCAGCGCCGGGCGCCGGCCGCGTACAACGGGGCGACCGCCTCTTCCTTGGTGGCGAAGTACCGGTAGAACGTGCGCGGCGCGACACCGGCCGCCAGGGCGATGTCCTCGGCGCGGGTGGCCCTGAGGCCGCGCCCGGCGAAGAGGCGGGCGGCCGCTCGGGCGATCTCCATCCTGGTCGCCGCTTTGCGCCGCTCGGTGAGCGAAGCCGGGGCCGGCGGGGTGGCGGGGGAGGGAGGCGGTGCGGGGGTGGAGCTTGTCACACCGGCAGGCTATGCCCATGTGGCACAATCTGCCATCCAGGCGGGTCACCCCGGAGTTCAGGTACGGGGTGCCCCGCCCTTCAGCATGCCGGTACGCCCGCCCGGCCGCGCCCCGGGCGACCGCGTCGCTCCCGCGGCGGCTCTCCCCTCCCGTGTGCGGCCGCAATCCCGGGCCCGGCCCGGGACGCCCGGCTTCCCGCCCGTCCCGGGCTTTCGGCACCCCACCGAAAGGAGCCGGGCTCCGGCGCCAGGGGGGAGGCGCCGAAGCCCGACTCGGGAGGGTCCCGGCGCCGGGGGGGTGTGCGTCGGGACGTGGCTGGACGTGGCTGGACGTGGATCAGCGGATGTCTCTCGTGTCTCCCATGTCACCCATGCCGTTCATGAGAAGTCACCCGGACACGGAAAACGAGGGGGCGCGCGAACGCCGCAGGGCCGCGGGTCCGGTGGATCGGTGCGCACTTCTGCGCCCGAACTCCCGCGCCCAGAAGTCTTTTTCCCCCGGTGTCACCGGTTGAAAGCGACCTTCTGCGCCATGTTTGCGCGTACTTCCGCCACCCGCGTACGCCCGTGGCGGGTTGTGCACCCGTCGGTGGCGCGCTCCGCACCCGCCGGGGACCCGGCCCGGGACGGACCCCGCCCCGGACACGGACCCCCGCGGGTGCGGCGCCTGTCTACGCCGCCGCCTCGAACCCGGTGTCCCGGGCCAGCTTCTTCAGTTCCAGCAGCGCGTGCTTCTCGATCTGGCGGATCCGCTCGCGCGTCAGACCGTGTTCCTTGCCGACCTCGGTCAGCGTGCGCTCGCGGCCGTCCTCGATGCCGTACCGCATCTTGATGATGGAGGCCGTGCGCGGGTCGAGGCGGTCGATGAGGCCGTCCAGTTCCTCGCTGCGCAGCAGCGTGAGCACGGACTGCTCCGGCGAGACCGCCGAGGTGTCCTCGAGCAGGTCGCCGAACTGGGTCTCGCCCTGGTCGTCGACCGCCATGTTCAGCGAGACGGGGTCGCGCGCCCAGTCGAGCACGTCGGTGACGCGCTCCGGCGTGGAACCCAGCTCGGTGGCGATCTCCAGGGGCTCCGGGTCGCGGCCGTGCTCGCGGTTGAACTCCCGCTGGACGCGGCGGATACGGCCCAGCTCCTCCACCAGGTGGACGGGCAGCCGGATCGTGCGCGACTGGTCCGCTATGGACCGCGTGATGGCCTGGCGGATCCACCACGTGGCGTACGTGGAGAACTTGAAGCCCTTGCGGTAGTCGAACTTCTCGACCGCGCGGACCAGGCCGGCGTTGCCCTCCTGGACCAGGTCCAGCAGGGGCAGGCCGCTGCGCGGGTAGCGGCGGGCGACCGCCACGACCAGCCGGAGGTTGGAACGGATGAAGACGTCCTTGGCGCGCTCTCCCTCGGCGACGAGCGCCTCGAGCTCCTCGCGGGAGGCGTCCGCCTTGGACTCCTCGTATCCGTCGAGGACCTGCCGCGCGAACACACCCGCCTCGATGATCTGCGACAGCTCGACTTCCTTGGCGGCGTCGAGCAGAGGCGTGCGCGCGATCTCGTCGAGGTACATGCCGACCAGATCGCGGTCGGCGATCTCTCCGCCGTGGACGCGAGCGCTGCTTGCCGCGCCGGTCTCGCCGGAGGCGGACTGACGACGGGCGACGGCACGGGTTGCCATGCGTGCTCCCTTGCGATGGTGGGGTCAGCGGGTGGTCCGTGGACACCGGGGCACCGACTCGGGTCCTCCCGGGACTCTCTCGGGACTCTCCTCGGGTGCCCTGCATCCGGTGGATACAACGACTGGAATCAGGACAGAATTCCCCACCCGTCCCCCGATTTTTCTGATCATGCAGTACCCTGTCCGGCCCCAGGAGGAGGACGTATGCCGTCGGAACGTACAGAAGTGCAGGTCAGGCCGGGGATGGAGAGGGATCTCGAAGCCCTCACCGACCTCTACAACCACTACGTACGTGAGACGCCGATCACATTCGATACCGCGATTTTCACTCCGGAGGAACGCCGCCCTTGGCTGCTCTCCCACCCTGAAGACGGCCCGTACCGGCTGATGGTTGCCACGGACCCGCACTCACAGGGAATTCTGGGGTACGCCACCTCCAGTCCCTTCCGCGCGAAGCCCGCCTACGCGACCTCCGTCGAGGTGACGGTCTACCTCCGCCCGGACGCGGGCGGCCGCGGCGTCGGCACACTGCTGTACGAGGCACTCTTCGAAGCCCTGTCCGGCGAGGACCTGCACCGGGCGTACGCGGGCATCGCCCAGCCCAACGAAGCGTCCGTGCGCCTGCACGAACGCTTCGGTTTCCGGCACGTGGGCACCTACCGCGAGGTGGGCCGCAAGTTCGGCCGCCACTGGGACGTCGCCTGGTACGAGAAGGCCCTCTAGCCGACAGGTCGACCGGGCGACGGACGGGCCGGCGGACGGGTCAGCGACGGGCCGGCGGACGGGCCGTTCACCGGGCAGGCGCGCCGGCCCGCGGGCAGGCGTGTCGGCCGGCGGACGAGCGTGTCGCCCGCCGGGCGGGTCAGCCGAACTGCATCGACCGCTTCGCCAGCCCCAGCCAGAACCCGTCGATCACCGACTTCTGCGCGTCCAGTTCGCCGAAGACCTCCGCGGCGCCCATGGTGACGAACAGCGGGGCGAAGTGCTCGGTGCGCGGGTGGGCGTACCGGCCGGCCGGGGCCTTGTGCAGGAAGTCCAGCAGGGCGTCCCAGTCCCGGGTCTCCAGGGCGTGCCGCCCCCAGTCGTCGAACTCGGAGGACCAGGTGGGCACTCCCCCGCCGGTGTGCCGCAGCGCGGCCAGGTTGTGGGTGAAGAACCCGGAGCCGACGACGAGGACCCCCTCGTCGCGCAGGGGCGCGAGCCTGCGGCCGATCTCCATGAGCTTCACGGGGTCGAGGGTCGGCATGGAGATCTGGAGGACCGGGATGTCGGCGGCCGGGAACATCTCGACGAGCGGGACGTACGCGCCGTGGTCGAGGCCCCGGTCGGGGATGTCCTGCACGGGGGTGCCAGGGGCGCGCAGCAGCTTGCGCACGCTCTCGGCGAGCGCCGGCGCGCCCGGGGCGTCGTAGCGCACCCGGTAGTAGTGCTCGGGGAAGCCCCAGAAGTCGTAGACCAGGGGGACGGGATCGACCGCGCCGAGAGCGAGGGGGGCCTCCTCCCAGTGGGCGGAGACCATGAGGATCGCCTTGGGGCGGGGCAGGTCGGCGGACCAGGCGGCGAGCTGACCGGGCCAGACGGGATCGTCCGCGAGGGGCGGGGCGCCGTGGCTGAGGTACAGGGCGGGCATGCGCTCCTGCGGAACGGCACGTTCCTGGGTGGCGGCGGACATGGCGGCAACTCCCTCGGCGGCTCGACGTGTTCGGACGGGCCCACATTTCCTTGAACTCTAAATTTCCTGTCCGTACATGACTGTAGACCCCACTTGTTTAAATTTCAAGGATGGGGCCCGTAGAGTGGAGTGCATGACGAAGGCAGCCGCACCCGCTCCCGAGCCGCAATGGCTCACCGCGGAGGAGCAGCGCATCTGGCGCTCGTACCTCCACGCCACCACCCTCCTCGAGGACCACATGGACCGGCAGCTGCAGCGCGACGCCGGGATGCCGCACGTCTACTACGGCCTCCTCGTCAAGCTCGCCGAGTCCCCCCACCGCCGGCTGCGGATGACCGAACTCGCGAGGGACGCCAAGATCACCCGCTCCCGCCTCTCGCACGCCGTCGCGCGCCTGGAGAAGAACGGCTGGGTACGGCGCGAGGACTGTCCCTCCGACAAGCGCGGCCAGTTCGCGGTGCTGACCGACGAGGGCCTGGACGTCCTCAGGAGCGCGGCGCCGGGTCACGTGGCCGCCGTACGCAACGCGCTCTTCGACCGGCTCACCCCGGAACAGCAGAAGTCCCTCGGCGAGATCATGCAGATCGTCGCCGAGGGACTCCAGCCGAGCGAAGCGGGTGCCGACCTGCCCTGGCTGCGCTGACCGCCGCAGCCGGGGCGGTATGTCAGTACGTCGGTCGGATCAGTGGGCGACCACCGGGACCGGGACGGCCTCCTCGGCGCCCTCGCCGGCGCCCGTGACCGCGCTCATGTCCGGCTTGCCGGCGTTGACGAAGGTCAGGGCGATCGTGGCGGCGACGACCAGGATGCCGACGGCGAACCAGATCGCGCTGGTGTAGCCGTTCACCAGGCCCTCCAGCTGGACCAGCTGCTGCTGGGAGCGGGTGCCCGCGTTGCCGATGTGGTCGGCGATGTACGAGGTCGTGGCCGAGGCCGCGATCGTGTTCAGCAGCGCCGTACCGATCGCGCCGCCCACCTGCTGCGAGGTGTTGACCATCGCGGAGGCGACACCGGCGTCCCGCGGCTCGACACCCTGGGTGGCCAGGGACATGGCCGGCATGAACGCCGTACCCATGCCGAGGCCGAGCAGCAGCATCGCGGGCAGCAGCAGGGCCGCGTACGAGGAGCCGATCTCCAGCTGGGTCAGCAGCAGCATGCCGAGCGCGGCGACCAGGAAGCCGGGGCCCATCAGCAGCCGGGGCGCGACCCGGGTCATCAGCCGGGTGCCGATCTGGGTCGAGCCCGTGATCATGCCCACGATCATCGGGAGGAAGGCGAAACCGGTCTTGACCGGCGTGTAGCCCTTCACGATCTGGAGGTAGTAGGTCAGGAAGAGGAACAGGCCGAACATCGCGATGATCGCGAGACCCAGCGAGAGGTAGATGCCGCCGCGGTTGCGGTCGGTGATCACGCGCAGCGGCAGCAGCGGGGACGCGACCCGCGCCTCGACGGCCACGAAGGTCGCCAGCAGCACCGCGGACGCGACGAACATGCCTATCGTCAGGGCGTCGCTCCAGCCCTCGGACTCGGCGCGGGTGAAGCCGTAGACCAGGGCCACCAGGCCGAGGGTCGACAGGATGACGCCCGGGATGTCCAGCGGGGAGCGGTTGCGGCCGCCCTCGGGCTCACGGATGACGAAGTAGGCACCGGCCGCGGCGACGACCGCGAACGGGATGTTCACGAAGAACGTCCAGCGCCAGTCCAGGTACTCGGTGAGGAAACCGCCGAGGATGAGGCCGACCGCGCCGCCGCCACCCGCGATGGCACCGTAGATGCCGAACGCCTTGGCGCGCTCCTTGGCGTCCGTGAACATCACGGCGAGCAGGGAGAGCGCGGCGGGCGCGAGCAGCGCGCCGAAGGCACCCTGGAGCGCGCGGGAGCCGAACAGCATCGCCTCGTTGGTGGCCGCGCCACCGAGTGCCGAGGCCGCGGCGAAGCCCACCAGGCCGAGGACGAAGGTGCGCTTGCGGCCCCAGAGGTCGGCGATACGGCCACCGAAGAGGAGGAGCCCGCCGAAGGCGAGGGCGTAGGCCGTGACGACCCACTGGCGGTTGCCGTCGGAGATCCCGAGATCCTGCTGGGCGGAGGGCAGGGCGATGTTCACGATGGTCGCGTCGAGGACGACCATCAGCTGGGCGAGCGCGATGAACACGAGCGCTCTCCAGCGGGCCGGGTCCGCGTGGCGGAGGCCCGGAGCCGTGGTGGCTGTGTCAGACATGGAGGTACCCACTTCGGAACTTCGTAACGGAAAAGTCATGATTTGGCGAAAGAAAACGGGCGGAGCGAGATCGCGGCTCGTCGACGGCGACGGCGACGGCGACGGCTGCGGAAAGGATCGGTGGACCGACGGCGCCGATCAGTCGTTCGGCGACCGGGCCGGTGGTCGTTCTCGGTGGCTCGGGATTGCTCTGGGTGGCTCGGGATTGCTCTGGGTGGCTCGCGGTGGCTTGCGGTGGCTCAGGCCTGGCGCAGGTCCTCCATGGTCACGGCCGTACCCGGCAGGACCGACCGGGCCGGGGCCCGCAGTCCGTCCAGGAACACCTGGAGATGGCGGTGGAGAAAGCGGTCGGCGTTGAGGCAGGCGGTGCCCGCCGGGGGCCGACTGAGCTGGGCCACGGCGACCATCAGGTCACCGGGGCCGACGTCGTCGCGGAGCTGACCGGCCTGCCGGGCACGCTCCATGACCTCCTCGACAAGCTGCTCGACCCGCATGCGGACGGCCAGGAGATCCGGGTGGTTCTCGTCGAACGTGCCGGCGATCATCGGGCACAGCGCGCTGACGCGTTCGTCGGCGGCCACGTGCACGAAGCGCTCCAGCGCGCCGAAGGCGTCGCCCGTCTCGGCGAGCGCCCGGGCGGCCGCCCGGGCGGTGCGGTCCATGACGGAACAGACGACCTCGCGGACGAGCGCCTGCCGGTCGGGGAAGTTGCGGTACACCGTGGCATTGCCGACACCGGCCCGGCGGGCGACGTCGTCGAGCGGCACCTCGGGGCCGAGTTCGACGAACAGTTCGCGGGCCGCGGTGACGATCCGCTCCCGATTGCGCAGGGCGTCGGCGCGCGGCCGGGTCACCTTGCGCTGCGCGGGGGCGGTGGCGGTCTGCACGGCGTACTCCTCGGGTCGATGACGTGACGGGCGATGCTTGCTGGTGCTGCTGTCGGTACCGCCGGCGCTGGTGCCGCCGTCGGTACCGATGATGCTGAGGCTGCTGTCGACACCGGTGGTGCCGCCAGTGCCGATGGCGCCGCCGGCACTGATGGCACTGATGGTGCTGCGACGTACTGCTGATGGTGCCGCTGTCGCCCGATCCGGGGAAGCGGTCCCCGTTTCGCTCGGACACATGACTAAACGGGGAGACGATCCCCGGTTATTTCCCGGACGCCGATTCTTCTCACGTGACCTGGGTCACAACCTCTCCCGCCTCGCGCCTACCCCCCGGTAACCCACGATCGGCCGCTCCAGCGCGCGCCACCGACCGCTCCCCACGAGGGTGATCGAAAGGGTGCAGCCGGTGACCGGCGGCTGCCTGGCGCGAAGGGTTCCCGCATGCAGCCGCAGCCTGAGCGACCCGGGGCAGGCCGTCGCGGCACGCCCCAGGAGCCGCTCCGCCGACGCATACGCCGGCGGCGCACGGCCGGCCTCGCCTGCGTGACCGCCCTGACCTTCGCGGTCAGCACCTCGGCCGGCACCGGTCACCTCGCGCCGCGCCCGAGCCCGGCCGGCGCGGGGCCGATCTCGCTGGCCCGCACCCCCGCCCTCGCCCCCTGCCTGATCACCGCCGGATCCGCCGTCCAGATGTCCGAGGGCGTCCCGACGACCGGCGGCTACGCCCGCGCCACGGGCACCGTCCGCGCCCTGACCCTCATGATCGACTTCTCGGACGCGCCCGGCCGCGGCAAGGCGCAGGACCGGTTCCGCGAGTTCTTCCCCCAGACCCAGGAGTGGTTCCGCACCGCGTCCTACGGCCGCCTCGACTACCGCGCCGAAACCCCCGTACCCGACTGGCTGCGCATGCCCAAGCCGTTCCGGTCGTACGGCATAGAGCGCGGCGCGCCCTTCGATCCCGGCTACCGCGAACTGGTCCAGGACATCGTGGCCGCCGCCGACCCGACCGTCGACTTCCGGGCGTACGACCTCCTGAACGTGCTGGTCACCCCGAACGCGGGCCCCTCCGCGCTGGACACCGTCCTGTCGGTGACGTTCGCCGGCAACCACGAGGCTCCGGTCGCCGACGGCGTCCCCGTCGCGAACGCGTCCTTCGTCTACTCGCGCCAGGACGACGGCTCCGGCTCCTACGACCGCACCGGCTACCGCGTCCTGCCGCACGAGAACGGCCACGTCTTCGGCCTGCCCGACCTCTACACCCAGGAGGGCGGCGGCGCGGTCGGCCACTGGGACATCATGAGCGAGGACTGGGGCGCCAACAACGACTTCCTCGGCTGGCACAAATGGAAGCTGGGCTGGCTGGACGCCGACCAGATCGGCTGCGCGTCCGCCCCCGGCACCAGCGAGTACGCGCTCACCCCCCTCTCCGAACGGGGCGGCCCCAAGCTGGTCTTCGTCCCGCTCAACAGCCGCGCCGGGTACGCCGTCGAACTGCGCACCCGCGGCGGCAACGACGAGGCGGTGTGCCGCCCCGGCGTCCTCGTCTACCGGGTCGACGCGAACATCGACACCGGCATGGGCCCGGTCACCGTCCACGACTCCCAGCGCGACAGCGGCGGCTGCACCCGCAGCCCGAACGTCCACGCCGAACTGTCCGACGCGCCGCTCGTGCCGGGCGAGATGTTCAAGGACACGGAGAGAGGGGTGCGCATCTCCGTGGTGGCGGCGGACCTGGAGGGGACGTACCGGGTGCGGATCACCCGCAAGTAGCCGGCCGGCCGCGGGGCGTGCGACCGGCCTTCGCGGGCCGCGGGGCGTGCGACCGGCCCCGCCGACCGCAGGGTGTCCCGGCGGAGGCCGGTGGCCCGGACGGCGGGGTTGCGGGGGCGCGGCTACCGTAGGCGACCTGCCGCGACCGCCGTACCCGCCGACGCCGTGGGCGACCTGCCGCCACCGCCGTACCCACCACCGCCGTACCCACCACTGCCGTACCCGCGACAGCCGTACCGGAGAGACGATGCCCGCCAGGACGACCACCCCGACCGCCACCGCCCCGGACAGCAGCCGGGTACCGGAGGAGGCGGTCACGCCGTTGATCCGCGGGGTCGCCGTCCTGGAGGCGCTGACCGCGGCGGGCGGCACGATGAGCCCGAGCGCCCTGGAACGCGCCACCGGCCTGGCCCGTTCCACGGTCGACCGGATCGTGGCGACGCTGGCCCGTATGGAGTACGTCCGCCTGGACGGCCGGGACGCGGTCCTGACCCCGCGGGTGATGGAACTCGGCAACGCCTACCTGGCCGCCCTGCGCCTGCCCGTCCTCCTCGGATCGCGAGCCGACGCCCTCGCCGACGAACTCGACGAGTCCGTGTCGCTCGCGGTCGCCGACCGCGACGGCATCCGCTTCATCCACCAGGCGACCCGCCGCCGCGCGATGTCCCTCAGCTTCCGCATCGGCGACCTGCTCCCGGCCGAACGCACCGCCCCCGGCCCGCTGTTCGCGACCGAATGGACCGAAGCGGACTGGACCCGCTGGCGCACCCGCCGGTCGAGGGACCCCCAGGACCGCACCTTCCCCGCCGTCCCCCCGGCCCCGGCCACACGCCCGGACGAGCCGAACGAAAACAACGAAAACAACGAAGACAACGAGGGCGACAGGGACGACAGGGGCGGCAGGGGCGACAGGGGCGGCAGGGGCGACAGGGACTTCGTACACCGGACCGAGCGGGCGGCCGCGGACGGCTGGTCCCTGGACGACCAGTTGATCGAACCCGGCCTGGTGGCGGTCTCCGCGCCCGTACGGGACCCCCGTACGGGACGCCTCGCCTGTGTCGCCAACGTCGTCAGCCACACCAGCCGGCACACGGCGGCCGACCTGCGCGACACCCTCCTCCCCCGGCTCCGTAGGGCCGTTGCGGTGATGGAGGAGGACCTGCGCCGGGCCCCGCACGCCGAACCGGGCCCGCAGCCCGCGGGCCTGGCCACCTGGACAAGCGCGTCGAAGCAGGAACTGGGCCGCGAGTTCATCGAGTCCCTGGCCCGCGGCCTGACCGTGCTCACGGCGTTCGGAGAGGACCGGGCCGCCCTGACCCTGACAGAGGTGGCGAAGGCCACGGGCCTGGCCAGGGCGACGGCCCGCAGAGCCCTGATCACCTACGAACACCTGAACCTGGTGACCCACAACGCCGCCGACCGCACCTTCTCCCTCTCCCCCCGAGTCCTCTCCCTCGGCTTCCCCCCGCTCGCGGGAACCTCCCTCCCCCGCCTCGCGGAACCCCACCTGCGCGCCCTGACCGACCGCATCCAGGAAACGACCTGCCTCGCGGCCCGCACCGAGACGGGCGACGAGATCCAGTACACGGCCCGGGTGACCGCCCGCCACGTCATGCGCGTCGACATCCGCGTCGGCACGCGGCTGCCGGCCACGACGGACACGGCGGTGGGCCGCGTCCTCCTGGCGAACCAGGACCACGCCCTGGCCGACGAGGAGTTGGAGGAAGGCGTCCGCACCCTCGCCGTCCCCCTCCACGACCGCACCGGCCACACGGTCGCCGCCCTCACCACCTCCACCCACACCGCCCGCCGCACACCCCAGGACTGCCTCGACACCCTCCTCCCCGCCCTGACCACCACAGCCACCCACATCGAGACCGACCTCCACACAGCCTCCCGCTTCACCCCCGTCCCCCTGACCTGACCCCCACACCCCCAACCGATTCCGGTACGCTGACGCCTGGACCCACACACACGGGCCCACGCCTTCGTAGCTCAGGGGATAGAGCACCGCTCTCCTAAAGCGGGTGTCGCAGGTTCGAATCCTGCCGGGGGCACAGAAGAAGGGCCAGCTCAGGAGGGTTTCCTCCCGGGCCGGCCCTTCGTCGCGTTCGGGGTCGTGCCACACGCGTGCCACTAAGACCGTGTCCTACGTGGTGAGGCGGTCGTTGGTCCGTTCATGGGGCGAGGTACGTGGAGTTGGATTGTTCCGGACGGGCTGTGGGAGATCGCGGAGCCGCTGATCCCGCCGTCGAAGGTGCGACCGCAGGGTGGTGGAACGCAGGACGCGCCTGATGAGACGCTGTTCGCCGCGATCATCTACGTGCTGGTCAGCGGCTGCGCCTGGCGCCAACTGCCGCCCTGCTTCGGCATATCGAAGTCGACCGCCCACCGCCGGTTCCTGATCTGGTCGAGAGCCGGCCTCTGGGGGCGGTTGCACGAGGCCGTGCTGCACCGGCTCGACGACGTCGGCCTCATCGACGTCACCCGAGTCGTCCTGGAAACCGCCCACGTGAGGGCTAAAAAGGGGGCGAACACACAGGTCCGAGCCCCGTGGACCGGGGCAAGCCGGGTTCCGAGATGCACGTCCTGTCGGACGCGAACGGACTGCCCCTCCTCGTCGGCGTCTCGGCCGGAAACACCCACGACAGCGAAGGGCTGAAGCCCATGGCGGAGGGTCACCAAACGAGACACGACCCCCACCGCGGCCGGTACTTCAAGCCCCAGCGCCTGCACGCGGACAAAGCTTACGACCGGGCCGACCTGCGCAGATGGCTTCGCGGCAGGCGCATCGGAGTCCGCATCGCCCGCAAGGGCATCGAGTCCAGCGAACGATTGGGGCGACGCCGATGGGTCATCGAACGCACCATGTCGTGGCTGTCCGGCTACCGCAGACTCAGCCCTCGCTACGAGCGCGATCCCCGCAACTACCTGGCCTTTCTCGGCCTCGCCGCCGCCATGTGCTGCTACAAGCGACTCATCCGCCTCACCACGTAGGACACGGTCCAAAGGGGCCTATCCAGGACGGCACCGGCGCCGTGATCACTCCAGTCACGCCGTGATCGTTTCAGCCGAGGCGAGCGGGTCGGTGAGGGGCCGGACTGACCTCACCTGAGCATGATGCCGTTGGGGCAGAATCAGCATCCCGCTGATTAAAATCGACACTGTGTAGACTCTCTGGGTGAGGGGCAGTCCAGCTCCTCGCGAGACCTTTCTGGAGGAGCAGTGCAGCAGCAGAAGTGGCTCATCACCGGTGTCAGCACGGGCCTTGGACGTGCCTTCGCCCAAGCCGCCCTGGCCGCCGGACACACCGTCGTCGGCACCGTTCGCGCGGAGAAGGATCTGCGGGCCTTCGAAGAGCTCGAACCCGGGCACGCTCACGGCCGCATCCTGGACGTGACCGACGGCGACGCCGTCTCCAGCGTGGTCACGGAGGTGGAGCAGAGCGTCGGCCCCCTGGACGTCGTCGTCGCCAACGCCGGCTACGGCCTTGAGGGCACCTTCGAGGAAACCCCGCTGGCCGAGGTGCGGCGGCAGTTCGAGGTCAACGTATTCGGGACAGTGGCCACCCTGCAGGCCGCCTTGCCCCACATGCGTCGGCGCCGCCGCGGACACCTGATGGCCGTCACCTCCATGGGCGGACTCATGGCCGTGCCCGGCATGTCCGCCTACTGCGGCAGCAAGTTCGCCCTGGAAGGCATCCTCGAGGCACTGGGCAAGGAGGTCGCACAGTTCGGGATCCACGTGACGGCGATCGAGCCCGGCTCCTTCCGCACCGACTGGGCCGGACGGTCCATGACACGCACCGCGCGGACCATCGACGACTACGACACGCTGTTCACCCCCATCCGTGAAGCGCGGCAGAAGGCCAGCGGGAACCAGCTGGGCAATCCGGCCAAGGCCGGGGAGGCCGTCGTGCACATCGCGTCGGTCGACCAGCCGCCGGCCCACCTCGTCCTGGGCTCGGACGCGCTGCGACTGGTCACCGCCGCGCGCGCGGCCGTGGACGAGGACATCCGCGCATGGGAGCACCTCTCCCGTACCACCGACTTCGCCGAGGGCGCTCAGCTCTGATGTCCGGCCACCACCCCGCCAGGAGCCGACGCACCACCGAAAGCAAGGGTGACGTCCGGGAGCGGGCCATCCTCGACACCTGCGAAGCTCTGCTAGCACAACAGGGCTATGACGCCATGACCGTTGGCGACATCGCGCAGGGCGCCGGCATCACACGCGGCGCCCTGTACTTCTACTTCGGCTCCAAGCAAGAAGTGGTCACGGCACTCGTGGCCCGGACCGTCGAGCACCTTTGGGAACGGTCCCGAGCCACCGCGCAGACCGACGAACCACGCCAGGCCATCGCAGCAGCCATGCAGCGCACGGTCGAGTTGTGGAACGAACACGGCCTGGTCATGCGCACGGCGATCGACCTGTCGTTGACCGTGCCGGAGATCGGCGAACTGTGGAACCACACGGCCGACTTGTTCATCACAGCCATCGCCGCCGTCCTGGAACGAGCCGGCATTCAGGCCGGCACCGAACCAGAACAAGCGTCGGCGATGGCACGCGCTCTGTGCTGGATGATCGAGCGGACCTTCTACCACGCCTCACAAGAGTCCCGCGAGGAGTTGCAAAAGGCATCTTCAACCTGCGAACACATCTGGCTGATCAGCGCCGGCCTGATCACCTGATGCATCTGGTGTGGACGGTGAGGCGCGAAACCGAACCCCGCGACTCCGAGGCCCACCATCCAGACACTCCGACAGCGGAAATCCCACGGGGCACAACGTCCCGTACCTCCGATCAACGGGAGCTGGTGTCCACAACTCCCGTGTATGGGCCTTCCGGATCAGGTTTGCAAGACCTGGAAGGTCACGTACGGGACAAGCCTTAGCTGAACGCCTCGACAATGATCCGCAACATCGGAACCGCTTGCGGGACGCAGTACAGGCCCGGTACATGTCTCTCGAAGTCATCGACATGCTCACCCAGGCACTCCTTGACCGAGGCAGAACGCTTGCCGAAGTAGTCACGGGCAGAGAGTCGATCAGGGCCTTCACGGACTGCATGCCAAGCGCCGACATCCATGCGGCCCTCACGGAAGCGACACATCGTAACCGCGAGAAGTCATGGGAGCCGAACGACATCTTCGATATTGATGCACTAAGCGTCGCGGTGCCGTACTGCGACATTGTCGTAACCGAACGCTACGCATCCCATGTCCTGCACGCTGCTCACCTGCCGCAATGGATGAAAACCGAAGTAGTACCCAGACTCAAGGATCTAACAGAACGGCTGAATCGCCAGTGAATGCGTGGCGACCCGACAGCACACGCACGCAAAGGTTCCCTCTCTGGAATGCAGCGTTTTCGATCTTCAATAGGCTAGAGGGGGTGGCAGCCGAGCACGACGAGGACGCGGATCGGCCGTTCGCCGAGTTCAGCGCCCAAAACCAGCCGTGAAGGACCACGGCTTGGCAAGCTGATAACCCGCGCTCCGTCGCAACGGGGCCGGCCTCCGCAGGTTGCTCTGGGTCGACGGCGAAAGCCAGTAGCGTGGCTCAGGACGGTGGGTGCAGCGACGCATACGCGTGCGTGGTCGGTCGCAGCACTCGCCGTCCTGGATTACTGTCGTCGGCTGAGGTTCGTGCCACTGTCGTGCCAGATGCAGCGGTCAACCACGGTCAACGGGGTGTCTGGCGGTCGAGTTGCTGGGCATCTCACCAGTCATCGAAGCCCCAGGTCACCGGCACGACACCCCAGCCTCTCTCCTAAAGCGGGTGTCGCAGGTTGGAATCCTGCCGGGGGCACAAGGTCAAAGGCCGCCCGCCTACGGGTTTCCGTAGGCGGGCGGCCTTTGTCATCCACGGCTGGTATCAACGCGGGCGGTCACTGACGAGCGGGGCGTCTCCGCGGCGTTGTCCGGCCGGTACGGCAACCACTTGGAGAGTGTGGCCGGCATCCACGCCGACTGCCTCTGTGCGGGACGTTGTGTCACGTCGGGAAAGCCGACCGCCGAGAAGGACCGGAGTCGCGCGGCGGGACGGTGACCTTCCGGGGCAATGGTCCTGCCGGGGAAGCGTCGGCGGCCTTCTGGCAGGATCTGCGGATGCGTGAGCAAGCGTCATCCAGGTCGCAGAACGCCGACGCCGTGACGGGCGAGGCCGAGTCGGCTGCCGCCGAGGCCGGTCGGCCCGGTGCGGCACGTGCGTATGCCGAACTCCTCACCGCCAAGGGCCAGGTGGACGAATCGCTGCCCTGGTGGGAGAAGGCGGCGGCTGAGGAAGGGGATGCCGAGGCGGCTCGTACGCTCGCCGTCGTTCACAAGGACCGGTGGGATTTCGCGGAGGCCGAGCGGTGGTATCGCATGGCCGCCGACCGGGACGGGGGGTGTGCGTTCGGGCTGGCCACGTTGCTGAAGGAGGCGGGGGATCAGGCCGGGGCTCAGAAGTGGTACGCGCGGGGCGCCGAGCTGGGCAGCCTGGAGTGTGTGACCAACGGGGCCGTGATGCTTGCCGGGCAGGGTGCGTGGGAGGAGGCGCTGGCCCGGCTCGGCGAGGCGTGCGAGAGAGGAGATCGGAAGGCCTTCCAGGCTCGCCACATCATCGAGCGCATCCTGGACGACCTGGAACGATGGGGGGACGCGCTCGCGGCGGCCGAGCGAGACGGGGACCCCGAGGCTGCCTACGACGCGTTGAGTGACCTGCGCGACCCCGAGTACCAGGGCATGTTCGACACCTATCCCAGCACGGTGGGGGCAGCGGAGGCGCTGTACACCCGGGCCGCCGCGCTCGGCAGTGCCCGGGCGCTCGTGAACCAGGCCATCCTCGTGGAGCGGGATGCAAGCCGATGGCCGGAGGCCCGCGCCCTGGCCGAGCGCGGCCACGAACGGGGATACGCCGGTGCCGCCTTCGTGCTGGGGATCTGGTGGGAGGAACGCGGCGAGCTGCGGGAGGCGGAGAAATGGTTCCGCGCAGCCGAGGAGAACGGCGGCCACGACCTCGCCTGCCTCCGGCTCGGTGTGCTGTGCAAGCGTCAGCGCCGGCTCGACGAGGCGGAGGAGTGGCTGCGCAGGACCGGGGTGGACGAAGAGAACTACGACTCGTTCAACGGCGTCCAGGAGCTGATCGTCGACACGCTCAGGGAGATCGCCGAGCTGCGGGCGGAGCCCGAGAGCTCGGCGGACACCGAGCGCCGTACTCGTCTGCCCGGCCTGCGGACCGCCGCCGAGGCGGACGGCGCCGGCCCCGAGGAGATGTTCGCCTACGCCGACGCGCTCGACCGGCTGCGCCGGCTGCCCGAGGCCGCCGAGTGGTATCGCCGGGTCGGCACTCCTCGAGCCGGCCTCTGCCTCGGCCGCATGCAGTACCAGCTCGGCGGCGCCAAGGGCACGTACATGCTCCCGCTCTACGAGCCTGCGGCGGCGGCAGGGGACGCCGAGGCGGCGTACGACATCGCCGAGATCCACTCCGAGGCCGGGGACAAACGCTCGGCCGGTGTCTGGTACCACCGGGCGGCGCTGCTCGGACATGGCCGGGCCGCCTGGCACGTGGGCCGGATCTGCGAGGAACGCCGCGGCGACCCGCAGTTCGCGGAGCGTTGGTATGTACGGGCGGCGAGGACGGGCCTGGCCCGGCCGGCCTGCCTGGCGGGCATGAGCATGGTCCGGTACGGACGCCACGCCGAGGCGGAACGATGGCTGGTGATGGCCTGGGAGGAGGGCATCGTCGAGGCGTCGTACTACTTGGGGCGTGCGCTGCGCGGCCTCGGGCGCGAGGAGGAGGCCGTCGAGTGGCTGCGGCGCGCCGTCGAGCGGTATGCGGAGTTCGAGCGTGAACGGTACGGATTCAACAGGCTCGATCCCCGGCCCGAACTCGCAGATCTGCTCATGAAGTCGGAGCAGGACGAGGAGGCCGCAGACATCGTGGCGAGGATCCTGGAGGAGTACCCGGGCCACCTGCACGGCAACCGCTACGCCGGCATCCTCGCCCGGCGCAGGGGCGACCTCGAGACGGCCGCGAAACACTTCGAGAAGATCGCCGACAGGGGCGAGGACGGAAGCGTCGGGTTGACGCTGAGGGAGATCAGAGACCTCATGGCCCAGGCTTCGCACCCGCACTGAATGCGGGGACGGCCGCCGGCTCCCCGGAGCGCGGGGCCAATGATCGGCCGGCGACTCCTTGCCGGCGAGGTCGCGGAGATGTCGACGAAGGCCGGGACAGAAGGCGGCTGCCCGGCAGGACGCCGCAAGACGCCGTGGTCCAGGGTCGGCCCGTCACGGAGAAGCAGGACGGGTACGACTACCGCGCGGTCGGCATGGTGCCTCGGCCTGCCTGACATCCACAGCTGACATCAACGACGACGTACGCCCACGGTCCCCGGCGTCGCCCCAGCACGCCAAGGCAGGCATCGGCTTCTACTGGCGGATCGAGCGGGCCGCGACAGGCGTCCCTCTCGTGTACGCCCACCTCCTCGCCCCCGCGACGAAGACCTACCGGGATGGAGACGTGTTCACCGGCGTCCCCAAGGTGGCGGCCCCCTTCCCGGTGGAGATTCGACCCCGGGCAGGTCCGGCCACGCGCTGCTCAGCAGTCGACAGCGTGTGAGCGATGCGTGAGCGGACGGTCCGGCAAGGGGCGGCACGAGCCGGATCAAGTGGCTCGCGGGGCAGGGGGAGGGGTGAGCCTCGTCGTAGCGACGTACGAGACCACGACGGCGACGATCACCAGCGGCATGACGGTGAGCCCCTGCGACCCGATCAGCAGTGTGGCGAGCAGGACGGAGACCAGCGGAAGTCTCAGCATTGCGGCGCTCATCGCTCCGATGCCCATCGCGAACCCCGCGACCAGGCTCAGGCCTGGCAGGTGGGAGAACAGGATGCCGCCCGCCGCTCCCACGAACATCGCGGGAAAGATCGGGCCTCCCCTGAAACTGCTGAGCGATACGCAGTAGGCCAGGCCCTTGCACAACACCAGCAGCGACAACGCCCCGACCGAATACGCGGCGCTGTGCGTGAGGAGTGGATCCAGCGCCGTCTGCCCCGAGTACAACACGTCGGTCGCTTCTTTGCCGGTGCCCTCCGCGTAGCCGATCGCCAGCCCCGCCACGACCAGGCCCATGACCATCGTGGCCGGCACCCGTCGCCTCTCGACGTGCGCCTTGAGCCGGACGGCGAGCCATCGGATTCCCACGCCCACGAGTGCGGCTGAGAGTCCGATGACCAGAGCCCAGCCGAATTCCGCCGCTGTCGGGCGCGTCGCTTCGGGTACGGCGTGCAGGGCCAGCGAGTAGGTGCCCAGACCGGTCCAGTTTCCCAGTCCGACGAAGACGAGTGCGCCGATGCCGGCGGCCAGCAGGCCGGGCACCAGCACCAGAGCCATCATCGGACCCCCCAGCCCCAAGGCTTCCATCAGGAGGAACGCTCCGAGCAGGGGGGATCCCAACAGGGAGCTGACGGCCGCGAAACTGCCCGCCGCGCCCAGCAGCGCGCTCGCCTGCTCCGGCGGGTCCCGCTCGATCATGCGCACGGCGCCGGCGGCGAGCCCCGCGCCGAGCGCCAGGAGAGGGGACTCGGGCCCGAGGACGGCGGCGAAGCAGAGCGTCGCCAGGGCGGCGAAAAAGATGCCGGGCAGCTCGACGGGTGTGGGCGGGCCGGCGGTCCTGAAACCGGCCGTCGGCTCATGGCCGCCGTGTCCCGGCAGGTATCGAATCGTCAGCCCGGTGAACAGGCCGCCCAGGGCGAGCAGCGGCAACGGCCACCAAAACGGCGTTCCCCCGAACCCCAGCGACTTGGGCAGATCCGTGTAGAGCAGTGACTGGAGTTCATCGACCAGCGCGAGAAAACCGAACGCCGCCGCGGACACCGGCACGCCGATCAGCGCGGCCAGCAGCAGGAGCACCAGGTACTCGCGGCTCCGAAGAAGGGTCTGCGGGTCCGGGGGTGACGCGGCCTCGGGTCCAGCCCTGGCGACCGGCATGCGCATTGCCTCCTCGCGAACGCGGACCTCGTCGGTGGTCTCACCGGCCGCTTTCGGCGAACCTGAAACGCCCTGCCACCTGGTGCGGGAGGCGCGGTTCCGAGCCTGGCAGGCCTTTCCCTCGCGGGCACTTCAACGCCGCCCATGCGGGTAACTCCGACGCGTCGCCCTCGACCGACCGGATCTTTTGGGCCGGGTGGCCCGCCGAGCCGGCCGGCCGGGCATTCGGACCGCTCCGGCCCCGTCGGACGCTCTGGAGGCCGAGGTCGCGCATCAGCCGGGCGACCGTGCGGCGGGCCACCGGTATGCCCTCGCGGTGCGGCTGTCTGCGGATCTTCCGCACTCCGTGGGCGCCGACGTCGTCCGCGTGGACGCGGCCGATCCGTGTCTTCGGCTTCGCGTCTTCGGCTTCGCGTCTTCGGCTCCGTGTCTTCGGCTCCGTGTCCCGCACCGACCGCGGGCTGGACCGCCTCTTCTCGGCGGCGCAGTAGGTGCTCGTCGCGATCTTCAGCCCGTAGCCGGCCAGGACCTTGCGGACCGGCTCGGCTCCGGACACCTGCCGATGCCCGTCGATGAACGCTGCGAACGCTTCGACGGCCGGTCGGGCTCGGCCGCGAAGAAAGCCGAGGCGGCCTCGATCACCGGGTTTGGGTGGCTCTTCGCGCAGGTCACGGACCGTCCGGCGCCGGCGTGGAACCTGTACCGATGTCGCTGGGACGCCGGCGTGGCAGTGTCGCTCCACCCGAAGGATGATGGGTTGGGGGGACAGGAAGGGGCTACTCATGGATGGCACAAGGTCGCCGGATGTCGATCAGATCGTTGTCGGCGTCGACGGGTCGGAGGCGTCCAAGCGCGCACTTCGCTGGGCACTGGAGGAAGCGGAGGTACGACACGCGACGGTCAAGGCGGTTTCCGCCTGGCAGCTTCCGGATGAGGCGCGCGGACTGGTCCCGCACCGTGATTCCTTGACGGCGTACGAGAGCGCCGCACGCCGGACGCTGGACGAAGCCGTCCGTGATGTCGCCTCGGCGGCGGGGCTGAGCGCGCCGGGGAGCGCCGTCCTCGAGGGCAACCCCGCCGAGGTCCTGGTCAGCGAGGCACGGGATGCCGAATTGGTGGTCGTCGGGAACCGGGGGCACGGCCGCTTCGCGGAAACCCTGCTCGGGTCGGTCGGCCAGCGTGTCGTAGAACACGCGACCTGCCCTGTGGTGGTCATCCACTGACGCGGCCTTCGCCCGATGGCCTGTGGGCCTGTGTGCCTGGGGCCTGGGGAGCCGGGGCACGCTGTCCTGCAGCACCGCGGTCTTTCGGAAGGACACAGGCGCGGGGCCGGCGGCAGTGAGGCGGTTGCGGACCTCCACGACGCCTTCGACAACGATGGCGAGAGGGCCCCTGGTGCCGTGGTGCCTGGTGCCCTCCCGTGGACCGGCGCTGTCGGGCCGAGCACGGCGGCCGGCACTGCCCGCCGCATCCACGAAGCCCTCCTCCCCACACGGAAGACCTCCCCACACGGAAGACCTCCTCACGCGGAAGGCCTCCTGCCCACCCGCGGCCGGCACCCGTCATCCCCATGGTCGACCCGGCCGCCGGGGACGGGGAAAGGTCCACGCGCTCTACAGGTCGTGGGGGTGTTGGGACATCGGGCGGAGCCGGCCGTCGCCGTCCTCGCCGGTGCTCACCGTGATGATCCGTGCCGGCCGCTGACCGGTGTGACGCCGTCCCGTAGCCGGCCGTTCCGGTTCGTCCCCGTAGCCGGCCGTTCCGGTTCGTCATCGGCCGCTCGTTCGCCGACCGTCAAACGAACGTTTCACCAGTTCCCACCGGAGGACCGCCCCGGGTGGAGGCGTCGGGAATCCTGGCCACGGCCGTAGGGCCCGGCGGGCGGCCAGTGCCCACGGCGCGGAGTCGGTGGAGTTCGGTCAGGCCACGGTGACACTGTCGTCGAGGTAGACGTCCTGGACGGCGTGGAGGAGTTCGACGCCCTCCTTGGTGGGCCGCTGGAAGGCTTTGCGGCCGGTGATGAGCCCGGTCCCGCCGGCCCGCTTGTTGATCACCGCTGTCCGTACGGCCTGCGCGAGATCCCCCTTTCCCGCGGAGGCGCCGCCGCTGTTGATGAGTCCGACCCGGCCCATGTAGCAGTTGGCCACCTGCCAGCGGGTGAGGTCGATCGGGTGGTCGGTGGTGAGCCCGTCGTACAGGCGTCTGTCCGTCTTGCCGAAGTCCAGTGCGGGATAGCCGCCGTTGTTCTCCGGCTGCTTCTGCTTGACGATGTCGGCCTCGATGGTCACGCCGAGGTGGTTGGCCTGACCGGTGAGGTCGGCCGACACCGAGTAGTCCACGCCGTCCTTCTTGAACGCCGCATTGCGCAAGTAGCACCACAGCACGGTGAACATGCCCAGCTCGTGGGCGCGCGCGAAGACCTCGCTGGCTTCCTGCAACTGGCGGTCCGACTGCTCCGAACCGAAGTAGACCGTCGCGCCGACGCCGGCGGCACCGAGCTCGAAGCACTGCTCGACGTTGCCGAACATGATCTGGTCGTAGTGGTTCGGGTAGGTCAGCAGCTCGTTGTGATTCAACTTCACGATGAAGGGAATCTTGTGCGCGTACCGCCGCGACACCGCCCCGAGTACGCCGAGTGTGCTGGCGACGGCGTTGCATCCGCCCTCGACGGCGAGTTCGACGATGTTCCTGGGATCGAGGTAGCGGGGGTTGGCGGCGAACGCCGACGCCGCGGAGTGCTCGATGCCCTGGTCGACCGGCAGGATCGACACGTACCCCGTGCCGGCCAGGCGGCCGTGGTCGAAGAGGGACTGCAGGTTGCGCAGCACCCGGGGTGAGCGGTCGGTCGCCGCCACGGTCCGGTCGACGAAGTCATGACCTGGGAGTACCAGGTCCTCCTGGGGAATCCCCTGGGCGGTGTAGGTCAGCAGATCCCCGGCCTCGTCGCCCAGCAAGCGTTGGATGTCGGTCATCGGCTCACCTCTCCGGTCGTTCGGAAGTGCCAGAGGCGAGTCCCGGGTTCCCCCGACCGCGGGGCCCACACGAATCCGTACCCGCCGTGCCGGTGTCCTTCTCCAGGTGCCGGTCCCGGCCGTACGCGGCGGTGCGGTCCTTCCGCCCCGACGACGGCGGCCGGCTGTTCGCGGCGGTGCGGTCCTTCCGCCCCGCCGACGGCGGCCGGCTGTTCGCGCACACGGTGTCGTCGCCCACGCTCCGCCGGCCGCTCGGCCCGCCGGCCGTCCGCCCCGTCGTGAGGCCGGGGCGCGGTGCCGCGTCCTGTTCCCGGCGGACGGGCCGTCCCTGGGCCGGGAGGTGAAGCGAGTGCCGCGGTGCGCATGCGGGATGTCGCCCACGGTGACGGCCGGAGCGTGGCACGTGTGGTCCCGTTGCAGGCGCAGTCCTCGACCGTGCGCACGGTCACGACGGGTGTTTCCATGACGGACCTCTCCTGGCGTTCGTGTTTCCCCGGCTCGTTCACGGCGAGCGGTGAGCCGCCGGCGCGGGCACGGGCCAACCGGATCGAGCGTGGCCGTCGGCGCCGCCGACGGCCAGTGGTCCGCCGCCGAACGGGACGACACCCGTGGGCTGTCCCGCGGGCGCTCGACGTGCGGCGTCCGGTCCGGGGGCCGGAGCTGTCCTGCCGTGGAACAGTGGAACAGGGGAGGCAGGGCGGTGTGCCGCCCGTGGAGGTGCGGGCCGGGCGAAGGAGGACAGGATGAGTCACCCAGTGCTGGCGGGTGTCGACGGGTCCGAACACAGTGCGACGGCAGCCGACTGGGCGGCACGGGAGGCCGCGCTGCGCGGCCTTCCCCTGCGCCTGTTCCATGCCTTTCCGTCCCTTCCGGGCACCGTCGTGCCCCGCCCGGCCCTGGACCGGCTGCGTGACGTCGGTGCGCGCATGCTCGAGCGGATGGTCACCGGCCTGGTCGACCGGTATCCGGATGTCGAGGTGCGGGGCGAGCAGGCCGACGACGCTCCGGCCCCGGCTCTCCTCGCCGCGGCCCGCACGGCCGGGCTCCTCGTCGTCGGCACCCGGGGGACGGGTGGTTTCGACGGTCTCGCGGTCGGTTCGGTGGCCCTGCGGATGGCGGCGGCAGCCCCCTGCCCCGTCGTCCTGGTTCCGCGGCGGCCCGGCGCCTTCGCGGAGGGGACGCGCGCGGAAGGCGGCGCTGCCCGGCTGGTGGTGGGGTTCGACGCGCATCGCCCGGTCGGGGAGGCGGCGGACTTCGCGTTCTCCGCCGCCGAGGCGCGTGGAGCACGCCTGCGGGTGGTCCAGGCATGGGCGTTTCCTGCCGAGGCGGTCTCCCCGATGACGCTGGTGGTGACCGAGGGGGACCGCGCCACGTGGGAGGACCAGGAGGTCCTGCGGCTCTCGGACGCGCTGCGCGGCTGGCGGGAGAAGTACCCCCGCGTGACGGTCCGCACCGATGTCATGTTGCTGCAGCCCGCGGAAGCACTCCTGAACGCGTCCCGGGAAGCGGCCCTGCTCGTCGTGGGCCGCCGCACCGACCCCCGGGCGGCCGAGGGCCGGCTGGGCCCGGTCGCGCACGCCGTACTGCACCACGCCCGCTGCCCGGTGGCGGTCGTACCGCACGGCGGATGACGGCCGTCCGGAGGTCTGCCGGGGAGACGGCGGAACGGCGGATCGCGGACCGGGAGCGGCCCGGTGGGCGGCGGGCCGGTCAGCCGAAGAACACCTCGAACTCGTCGTACAGCGCCGGGTCGACGAGCTTGGTCGTCGCCGTGGCGTCGGCGAGGGGGACGCGGACGATCCGGGTGCCCTGCAGGGCGACCATGACGCCGAAGTCACCGTCCTTGACCGCGTCGACGGCGTGCAGCCCGAAGCGCGTGGCCAGCCAGCGGTCGAAGGCGCTCGGGGTGCCGCCGCGCTGAATGTGCCCCAGCACCGTGGTGCGGGCGTCCTTGCCGGTGCGCTCCGAGATCTCCCGAGCCAGCCACTCGCCGATGCCGGACAGCCGCACATGGCCGAACTCGTCCAGCGACTGGTCCTTGAGGACCACCTGCCCCTCTTTCGGGGCGGCCCCCTCGGCCACCACGACGATCGGCGCGTAGTTGATCTTGAATCTGTTCTTCACCTGCTCACAGACCTCGTCGATGTCGAAGGGCCGCTCCGGGACGAGAATCACGTTGCCGCCGCCCGCGACGCCGGCGTGCAGGGCGATCCACCCGGAGTGCCGGCCCATGACCTCCACCACCAGGGCGCGCATGTGCGACTCGGCGGTGGTGTGGAGGCGGTCGATGGCCTCGGTCGCGATGCCGACCGCGGTGTCGAAGCCGAAGGTGTAGTCGGTGCCCGAGACGTCGTTGTCGATGGTCTTCGGCACGCCGACCAGGGGAATCCCCTGACGGCTCAGTTCGGTTGCCACGCCGAGCGTGTCCTCGCCGCCGATCACGACGAGCGCGTCCACGTCGTGCGCGGCGAGGGTGTCCTGTACGCGTCGCAGCCCGTCCTCGTGTGTGAACGGGTTCGTGCGGGAGGAGCCGAGGATGGTTCCGCCGCGGGGGAGGATCCCCCGCACGCCGGCGATGTCCAGTGGTACGACGTTGTCCTCGAGCAAGCCGAGCCAGCCGTCCCGCAGCCCGACGAAGTCGAAGGCGTATGCGTCGACGCCTTTGCGGACGACGCTGCGGATCACGGCGTTGAGGCCGGGGCAGTCACCGCCGCCTGTCAGTACTCCGACTCTCATGGGTTTTCTCCCATCCGCTGGACGGCCCGCGCGGTCGCGGCCTCCTGGGCGATCAGGACCGCTGCCGGAACGCCGAGAACACCAGGAACACCGGAAACGCCGGGAACGCCGGGAACGCCGGGAACACGGATCGCCTGCTTCCAGCGTCCCCCCGTTCGGTCCGCAGTGGCCACTCGACGGACGCCGGGTCCGGACGGCTCTCCCGTGGGGAGTTCTGTCCGGCTTCCGGGCGGCCCGGATCCCGGTGAACAGGTGCGGGCCGCGTCGATCGGTTCGTCCGGTCGACTCCGCGCGGGGCTCCCGCCTCGGCGGGGCCACCGTGGAACGGCGGTGCCCTGACCGGCCACCACATCGGCGTTCACCGAGGTGACATCCGGACGTCGGTCCGTCCTCGGCACGGAAGGGGACCACCGCCGTGGCCCACCGGCTGCGATGTCAGGTGTCGGGCGTCAGGTGTCGGGCGTCAGGTGTCGGGCGTCGGTTCGGGCGCGGGGCGGAGGTGATGCGTGACGTCGACGACACCGTCGACGCTCTCGGACAGGCGTACCGCGATGGGGATGAGGCTCTCCTGCGGCACCGTGCCGCTGAGCGTCACCCGGCCGTCGCTGACCTGGACGGTGACCTCGCCGGGAGGCAGGCCGAGGGTGCGGGTGAGGACCTCCGTCGTGATCTCCTCGTAGATCGTGAGGTCCCGCCGCAAGAAGACACGCAGCAGGTCACCACGGCTGACGATGCCCACCATCCGGTCGGCGTCGTCGACGACGGGCAGCCGTTTGACGTGGTTGCGGGCCATGACACGGGCTGCCTCCACGACCGACCACTGCGGCCGGGCCGTGACGGCGGGGCTGGTCATCAACCCCTGTGCGGTCAGTGCGCGGGCCTTGGCCCGTTCCGCGGGCGGCAGGTGCGCGGCGGTCAGGTGTCCGCCCGGATCGGCTTGACTCTCCTGTTTGCGCAGCAGATCCGCCTCCGACACCATCCCGACCGGGTGGCCCTGCTCGTCGATGACGGGTACCGCGGTGATGTCGTGCTTCGTGAGGCGCTCGGCGACGTCCTTGAAGCCCGTGTCCTGCCGCACACTCACCACGGCCGAGGTCATGAGGTCTCCGACCAGTCGATGCAGCATGTCCCGCTCCCTTCCCGGATGCCCGCGGCACAGGTCCCCCCTCCACTGTCCGCCTCCCGGAGAACGTCCGCACCGCCGGGAGACGCCGGGCCGGGCTCGTGGCCCGGCCTCCGCAGGGCGCCGGCCCGATCGACGGTCACCGGTGCGGAGAACACCTCCCTGAGGCCGGCACCCGGCGCTCGGCGTTGCCCCGGTGGCCGCAGCACCGGATCCCTCCGGCTGTACCGGCCGATGAGCTGTACCGGCTGATCAGCCGTACCGGACGGCGCCGGCGGTCTCCAGGGCCCGGCCGCGCCGGCGCCGAGCACGAGGGGCCGCACCGTGTATCGGGCGATCGTGGAGCGGGAAGCCGCTTTCCGGCACCGGCCCCCGCACGTCGTGTGCGCCGTCACGCCGTCGGTCCGGCCCCGGGGTGCTCTCCGTGTCTCCGGACCCGGTCGGCGCGCGATGCCGTGGGCCCGAGGGTGTACTGGAAGTGGGCAGGATCCGCGCGGCGGGAGATTCCGGGCGAGCGTGTGATCGACGACGACCTGGTGCGCACACCGCGCATCACTCCCGGTGGGCACGGCGACGGAGATCGGGAGACGTGTGCTTGCCCCGTCCGACGGTACGAGGCGGACGACGGTGGGCCTAAGCGGTGGCCGGAGCGGGACGCCTGCCTTTCGGATGACGGCTCGAGCAGGGGAGATTGCGGTGAGGGCGACGTTCGTTCTGGGGCGGATCGCCGGAGTCCGGGTCGGCGTGCACTGGAGCGTGCTGCTCATCTTCGGCATCATCGCGTTCGGCCTGTCGCAGGGCCGCCTCCCGGAGACGTATCCGGGGCATGCCTGGGCGGTGTACTGGGCGGCCGGCCTCTGTACCGCCGTGGTCTTCCTCGCCTCCCTGCTCGCACACGAGCTGGCGCACGCCGTCGTGGCCCGGCGCAACGGCGTCGAGGTGGACGACATCGTGCTGTGGCTGCTGGGCGGAGCGGCCCGGCTCAGGACCGAGGCGTCCAGCCCCGGCGCGGAGCTGAGGATCGCCGGCGTCGGCCCCCTCGTCAGCCTCCTGCTGGGCGGGCTCTTCGCCCTCGGTGCCTGGCTGCTCGACCTGGCGTCCGCGTCCGGGATCGTGGTGGAGATGGTGGCGTGGCTGGCGGGCATCAACGTGCTGCTCGCGCTCTTCAACTCGGTGCCCGCCGCCCCTCTCGACGGAGGCAGGCTGCTGCGCGCGTTCCTCTGGTGGCGCACGGGGGACCGGCTTCGGGCGACCGCCGGGGCGACCGCTGCGGGGCGGGTCTTCGGGTGGTTCCTCGTGGCGCTCGGTGTGATCACGTTCCTGACGAGCCGCGCGTTCGGCGGCCTCTGGCTGGCGCTGATCGGCTGGTTCCTCATCGCGACCGCCACCGCCGAGGGACAGCAGGCCCAGCTGCGCGGCGCGCTCGCCGGTGTGCCGGTGCGGGACGCCATGACGCCCGAACCTCTCACGGTTCCCGCGGACACCACGGTCGCGGACTTCCTCACCGGTCCGCACTTCCGCTACCGGCATTCGGCGTTCCCGGTGACCGACGACGGGGTCCCGGTCGGTCTGGTGACACTCGACAGCGCCAGGCGGACGCCGCAGACCGAGGCACGCTCCGTGACGGTGAGGCAGGTGATGGTGCCGCTGTCGCAGGTCACCGTGGTGGGGCCGGAGAGCCCGCTGGCGGATCTGCTGCCGCGCATGGAGCCGGGCGCCGAGCACCGGGTCCTGGTCGTGGATGACGGCAGGCTCGTCGGGATCGTCTCACTCTCGGACGTCAGCCGAACGGTGACCTGGCTGATGCGTCCCGCACCGGGGAAGCGCGGTGGTCCGTGACCGCGGGGGCCGGCACCTGGACGGGCCGTGTCACAAGGCGCCGTATCGCTCATGTGGCGCACTGCGCCGATTGGCGGCCGCTCGTTGATCGGGGCGTGGCAAGCCGGAAGCCGCCGGTCCCGAACGAGGCCGGCACAACAACCGTGTCCGCGGGCTACGCGGATCTACGGGACGGGCTGCGTCGTGCACTGGCGCGCAGCGAGGAGGCGTTCGCGCGGCGTCTGGGCTTCGCGGCCGCGGCCGTGGCCGCGGCCGACCAGGGTGATGGGCTTCTCCAGCCGCCGCCGAGGGCGGAGGGGCACGGCGGGGACCTCGCCGCGGTCGTCGCCTCGGCCCGTGCGGGAGGGCCGACGGCCGGCGCCCGTCAACGGCGACCGTCGCCCCCGGACCGGCCTGCCTGACCCTGACCCTGACCCGGGACCCGCGACCCTGACCCGGGACCCGGGACCCGCGACCCTGACCCGGGACCCGGGACCCGGGACCCGGATCAAAACGAACCGAAACGGCTCCGGCACCGCGGCTGGCGGCTGGTGACTGATGGCTGCCGTGACGCGCCCGCTCCACTGCGGACGTCGCAGCCCTCGGGCGCCTCCGGCGGCGGCCGGTCGGACGCGGCGTGCCGTCACCGCTTCACCGAAGCGGCCGGCCTCGTTGCAGGGAAGGCGTCGCGCGAGGTCGGCTCCGCTTCCCCGCGCCGGTGCGTCAGCCGTCCTCTTCGGGTCGCCGTCGGCGGCCGGGCCGGAGCGGGTCGCGTCACGATGCGCGTCTGCTCGCTGCGCGAGTGAGGATGGAGGTACGGGGCGGGTGTCGCCCGCCGTGTTCCTCCGGGACGAGGAGGTCGGGTCGTGTTCTTCAGGGATCGTCGTGATGCCGGCCGGCAGCTGGCCGTACGGCTGGGGCATCTGAAGGGGGCCGAGGTGGTGGTGCTGGGGCTGCCCCGTGGAGGGGTGCCGGTCGCCGCGGAGGTCGCAAGGGCGCTCGGCGCGCCGCTCGACGTCTGCCTGGTGCGCAAGCTGGGCGTGCCGTTCCAGCCGGAGCTGGGGATGGGGGCGATCGGCGAGGGCGGCGTGCGTGTGATCAACGATGACGTGGTGCGCACCGCGCGCGTCGCCCCGGACGAGCTGGCCCAGGTCGAGGCCCGTGAGCGGGAAGTGCTGGAGCGCCGGGCACGGCGCTACCGGGCGGGGCGGGAACCGGTCGGCACGGAGGGCCGCACGGTGTTGGTGGTCGACGACGGGGTGGCCACGGGGTCGACGGCGCGTGCGGCCTGCCGGATCGCCCGTGCCGGGGGCGCGGCACGCGTCGTGCTCGCCGTCCCCGTGGCACCGCACGACTGGACCGCACGGCTCGGCGAGGACGCCGACGAACTGGTGTGCCTGCACACCCCGTGGGACTTCTATGCGATCGGGCAGTTCTACGCCGACTTCTCCCAGACCGACGACGACGAGGTCGTCGCCTGTCTGGAAGAAGCCGTGGCCCGTCCGCCGACCACCCGCAGGACCGAGCCGCGTCACGCGGTGCCGGACGACCCGGAGGTGGACGTGCGGGCCGGTGCGATCGTGCTGCGCGGGCAGCTGACGTTGCCCGCGGACGCGGCCGGGGTGGTGCTGTTCGCGCACGGCAGCGGCAGCAGCAGGCACAGCCCGCGCAACCGGTTCGTCGCGCTCGGGCTGAACCGGGCCGGGCTCGGCACTCTCCTGTTCGACCTGCTCACCGAGGAGGAAGAGGCGGACAGGGCCAACGTGTTCGACACGGGTCTGCTGGCCCGGCGGCTGGCGGACGCCACCGACTGGGTGCGCGGCCGGCCGGAGACCCGGGGGCTGGCTGTCGGCTACTTCGGTGCGAGCACCGGCGCGGCCGCCGCGTTGTGGGCGGCCGCCGAGCCCGGCGCGCGGATCGCCGCAGTCGTCTCCCGGGGCGGCAGGCCCGACCTGGCCGGGCCACGGCTGCCGGCCGTGACGGCGCCCACACTGCTGATCGTCGGGGGCCACGACGAGTTGGTGCTCGAACTCAACCGCGACGCGGAGGCCCGGCTGCGCTGCGAGAACCGGCTCGCGGTCGTCCCCGGCGCGACCCACCTCTTCGAGGAACCCGGTGCCCTGGAGGAGGTCACCGATCTGGCCCGTGACTGGTTCACCGACCACATGGCCCCGGCCACGCACGCGGCGCGCTGAATCCTGAACGCGTGCTCCGGCCACGGGCCGGGTGCGGCGAGTGGGCCCCTCCGGGGAGCGTGCACGGCGTCACGGGGCAGGCGGGAAGGCAGGGAGGTGACGAGGTGACGAGGTGACGAGGTGACGAGGTGACGAGGTGACGAGGTGACGAGGTGACGAGGTGACGACAGGGTCTAGCGGTGTCCGTACAGCCGGTCGAGGCCGACGAGGACCACGTGTCCCTCGGCTTCGGCGGCGCGCAGGGCGGGGGTGAAGCCGGCTCCGCCGTAGCACGCGGGACGGGCGCGGGTGACGTCGTCCCCGCGGTCGGCCAGGAGGGCGAGCAGGCTGCGCAGCTGTTCGAGGTGGTGCGTGTCCATGACCTCGTCCCAGCGGGCCAGGCCGACCGACAGGAGGGCCGCCTCACGCCCCGTGCCGTGGCCGTGCACGACCACGTCCGCCGCCACGTCCCGCCCGCCGGAGTGCTCCGGGTCGGGCAGGGCCCCTCGGGCGGCGGAGACCGGGTGCGCGCCGAAGACGTCCGGGCCGGCGAAGCCGAGGACCCAGTCGCGGCAGATCTGGGCGAAGTGGGACCGCGCCACCACGGAGTCGAAGACGGGTCGTGCGCGCTTCCAGACCCCGGCGGCGTCCTGCTGCTCCAGGGCCGACCGGCGGGGGCCCACGGCCACGTGCTCGAAAGCCAGTAGCGGCTCGGCGACATGCAGCCGGATCAGGTGCGGCCGGAACGCGTCGGGCGCGCTGTGCAGCAGTCCGTTCTCCACCAGGAGCCCGAGGCAGCGCGCGGTGTCGGTGAGCGGGGCAGCCAGGCAGTCGGCGACCTGGCCCTGCGTGGAGCAGCCCGAGGCGACCGCCGAGAGGGCCGAGTGGCACAGCGCACGGTCGACGTGGTCGGTCTCCTCCTGCAGCAGGTGGTAGGCCTCCCGGAACAGGGGCTTACGGGGGTCGAGCACGGTCCTGCACACCCAGGCGTCGAAGTCCTGCCGGTCCCCGGGAGCATCGTCGCAGACGTAGTCGCGCCGGTACGCCGGAGTACCGCCCACGACCGCGTGCACCAGCAGGGCGAGGGCGGGATCCTCGATGCCCCAGAACCGTGCCGCCCTCCGGAAGTCGAACGGCCCCACGGTGAGGTCCAGGCCGGCCAGTTCGCGCAGCGGCGAGGCCGTGCTGAAGACCCGTCGCATCAGCGGCAGGTCGCTGCCGCTGAGCAGCAGGCGAGCCTGCCCGGAGCGCCCCCCGTCATGGCTGCGGAAGGCGCTGTGCAGGACGGAGGGCAGCGAGGGGCTCTGCCGCACCAGGTGGGGGAACTCGTCGATGACCACGGGCACCGCCCCCCGGCCGCCCAGTGCCAGCAGGGCATCCACGGCGTCCTCCCAGCCCCGCCAGTGGCGTGAGGAGGGCTCGTTCGTGTACCGGGCGAGCTCGTCGGCGAGACGGCTCAGCGCATCGGCCTGCGTCACCTGCTGCGCCCCGAAGTAGAAGCCGCCGAGAGCACGCGTGAGCGCCTCGAGGAGGAAGGTCTTGCCCTGCCGCAGACGCCCCGTCACCACGCCGAGACGCGGCTGGGCCCCGCCGTCGCGGGCGAACGCGACGAGCGCGTCCCACTCGTCCTCACGGTCGAAGACCCTTTCCGGCTTCTCCGGCAGGGAGGCTTCGGTCGACGACACGGTCGTTCCCCTCGCTCTCCGGTATCCCCGACTCCAGTACACCCCCGGATGCCGGGCACCGCGACACGCACTGCCGGGGTCGGCCGGGGTCGGGTGTCGGCCGGACCGAACGGCTCCGCGCCGCCCTTCCTCCTCCTGCCCGGCCTTGCGCCCCGTCCGGGGGGGCGAGAACGAGGCGTCGGCCTTCCCCGGGCGCGGGGCCGCACGGCCCCCTGGGGGTACCCGATCGGCCCATCCCACGGGCTGGTCCATGGGCGACCCTCGAAAGGGAGAAATTATTAAATATCGGACAAAAGTGAAGACATCTGTCCCCGAGACGGGCGAGGAGTGAGCGACAATGCGCGCACAGGCCGGTGACGTCATGCGCTTCACCAGCAGAAAAACCGGAGACCCGGAACACCGTGCCACCGTGGTCGAGGTACTGGGCCGAAACGGGGAACCGCCCTACCGTCTGCGTTACGACGACGGCCACGAGAGCGAGATCTTCCCCGGCCCCGGCTGCGTGATCGAGACCCGCCCGGCACCTGATGCCGCGCGGCCGCACACGATTCGGGAGAGCCCGTGACCAGCAGCGACGGAGAAAAGCCGTGGGCCGGCCGGGACGCCGGCGGTGCCAGGCTGCCGGCACGCCGCGCCGCACGCGACGCGGGCGTGGCACCAACGGCGGGCCGCACCGCACGGCCGGGCGGTCCGGGCGTCGCGGGTCCCCGGCTGCGGCTGCCGGGGACCGGACGGAGAGGTATCGACACGATCAGGGTGCGACGGTTCTTCGGCTGACGCCGCCCGGGTGGCGCGGTGACGCGACGCCCGCCCGAAGGTCACCGCTGGAGTCGCCCACGATCAGGAACAGGAGGACGCCGTCATGACCGGAGCGAGATGGACGACGAAAGGCGTGTTCACCGGGCACGGAGGCGCTCGTGCGGACGGGACCGGGATCATGACCGGCAATCTGACGGTACGCACCACCTGGGACGGCAAGCAGGCCGATGTCGCGGTGCGGTACACGGACACCGAGCGGTGGTTCGCCCTCGCCGGCAGCCCGGTGCCCTGCCACTCCGAACAGGACAGCAGGCAACTGCACCAGGCGGTGGTGGAAGCCGTGCGGGCCGGCGGCGGCGCTGCCGTTCCGCAGCCCACGCAGCTGGGCGGATGGCTCTGAGCACCGGAATCCGGCAGTTCCAGGCCGGGAGCGCGGGAAGCGCCGCAGGCCGGACGCACCGTGCCTGAGACGCCCGCGGTGCTCGGAGCACCGCGGGCGTCACGGCGGGCGCCACCGCGGGCGTCACGGCGGGCGTCACGGCGGGGCGACGGGCTCCGTTCGGGGCTCGTCGGCCACCGGCCGGCCCCCTCCCCCGCGATTCGCCCGCGCCCCGCACGGGGTGGAGATCGCCGTACGCGTACCCGAGGGACCGGTGTACGGCGACGACGCCGCCGGCGGAGCGGCACAGGCGTCGGTCACCGGGACGAGATGCCCGGCGCCACGCAGCCGTCGTTCCCACCGTCGCACACCGCACCCGGGACGGGGAGCCGACAGCTCGGGCCGCGTCCGGCCGGTCGTGCGGACGTGCCCGGAACGGCGATGACGGGGCAGCAGGCGCCCGTCGAGTCGCTCGGTGGCGCGCTGCGGACGGGGAGGGGACGCTGGTGGTAGGGGCAACGTGAGGGAGGGACACCCCATGGTTCAGAGCAACGACCGCAAGGCCCACACGCCGTTCCTTTCGCGGCCCGGTGTCCGCCGCCTCGCACCGTTCGTCGTGACCACCGCGATCGCCCTGATCTTCATCTTCGAGAACCGCGCGAGCGTCGAGATCCGCCTCCTCGTCCCGACCGTGACCATGCCGCTCTGGGGCGCCCTCCTGATCGCCTGGGGCCTGGGCATGCTCGCCTGCTTCTTCAGCGTGCACCGACGGTCGAAGCGGCGCTGACGACGGGCGGGGCGAGTCCTCGGTGCCCGAGTGGCCGGCGGCCTCGACGACCGCCGCCGGCGGGCGGACACCCCGGCGGGGACCGTGCCGGACGGCCCGGTGACGGCCGGCCCCGTCGGAGAGCGCGCAGACGGCGCCGACGGGCCCCGCGGCAAGGTCAGTAGACGCTGACCCTCCACCGCTCCACCCACCGCAGCCACGCGCCGCCCGCGCCCCGTACCTGGACGCGGTCGGGTTCGACCTGCCAGGCGGTGCCGTAGAGGGTGGCGTCGGGGAGGTCCACCCGGACGGTGTCGAGGGTTTCCAGGTCGTCGTCGAGGGGGCGGGACCAGGTGTGCGCGCAGCGGTCGCAGGTGCGGGCGACGGCGGTGTGGGGGCCGGCCGCCGGTGTCGGGGTGCCCGGACGGAACGCCTCGGTGCGGCAGCGGGGGCACGGGTCGGCCGTCCGGGTGCCTGTGGTGCGGGACATCACCCGATCCTTCGGTGTGCGGCGGCGGACGGCAACCTCCGTCTCAGCCCGACGCCCGCTTCGCGTCGTACTCCTCGCGGGCCTTCTCGACCGCCGGCATGCGTTCGTCGACCCACCGGCCCAGGGCGCGGACCTGTTCGGCGGCCTCCCGGCCGAGGGGTGTCAGGGAGTAGTCGACGCGGGGCGGGATCACGGGTTTGGCGTCGCGGTGCACCAGGCCGTCGCGTTCCAGCGTCTGGAGGCTCTGGGTCAGCATCTTCTCGCTGACCCTGCCGATCGCCCGGCGCAGTTCGCTGAACCGGTAGGAGCGGTCCAGCAGCGCGATCAGGATCAGGGTGCCCCAGCGGCTGGTGACGTGTTCCATGACCAGGCGGTGGGGACACGGGCCGTCGCCGCCCTCGCCGCGGACGCGGTCCACGAATGTCAGGTCGCTCACTCCCATGCCCATACCGTACGGGGGAGACGGCGCTTTCCAGCGGTCGGTGCCGCGTGCGGGGGCGCCGGCACGCTCCCCGCGGTCATCCCGGCCGGTGCCGTCGCGCGGCCGTCCCGCCCATGGCCCGCGCGCCCGCGCCGACGCCCGCCGCGGTCAGGGCCAGCACCAGGACGCCCGGGTTGACGTACGCGGGGACGGTGTCGCTGCGGTAGCTGCCGCCGCCGGACGTCTCGCAGACGAAGCCGAGGGGGACGTAGGACACCGTGTGGTCGACGACGTGCGACGCCCGTTCCTCCCGGCCCGGGGTCAGGCAGGGCGGCAGCGGGGCGGATTCGGTGCCGCCCTCCCACGTCTCGGCGACGGCCGCGACGACGTGCAGCAGGCCCCAGGTGTAGAGCAGGGCCGCCACGGCGGCGGCGAGTGCGGCGGCGCTGCGGAGCCATGCGGTGCGGTCGGCCGCGCGCAGGCCGACGCGGCCGAGTGAGCCTACGGCGTAGCCGGTGAAGGCGAAGGCCGCGACCGGGCCGGCGGGGACGATCAGGAGGAGCAGGAGCGCCATCCGCAGAGTCCAGCAGCAGGCGTGGCACGTGGACCGTGACGCGGGCCACTCCACGGGTAACCGTTCTGCTGCAGAAGCGGCCCGGCGCGGGTCACGTGGCGCGTCCGTCGGCGAGGCGGGGCTCGGCGGGGCTGCGGACCTGTCGGCGGGAGGCCACCGCCAGGGTCAGTGTCACCGTGATCGACGCGAGCGCCAGCGTGGTCATCGCCGTGGCGGGTGAGGTGAGTTCGGCCGCCGTGCCCGCCAGGGCCGCGCTGACGCCCTGGAGGGTGAGCATGCCCGCCGAGTGCAGCCCGAGGGCGTGGCCGCCGAGTTCGGCGGGTGTGAGGGCCATCAGGTGTTCCTGCTGGACCAGGCTCGCGCCGAAGCCGACCGAGGCGAGCGTGGCGCAGAGCGCGGCGACGGGCAGCGGCGGGTGCAGGACGAAGAAGACGTACGGGGTGGCCAGGAGCAGCAGGAGGGGGGTGGCCAGGCGGGTCCGGACGGCGGGCGGGAGCAGTCGGCCGACGGCGAGGTCGCCGGCCAGCATGCCCAGCGCCCCGCACGCGAACAGGGTGCCCGCGGCGCCGGGGTCGTACGACACGAAGAGGGCCTCGCAGCCGACGACCAGGCCGTTGGGGAGCCACAGGCCCAGGTAGACCAGGCGGCGGGGGCGGGACGACCACAGGACGGCGTTGGCGCGCCAGGTCGCCGCGACGGAGGGGCGGCCCGACGCGCGGGGCGGGCGGTCGGTCAGGCCGAGGCGGGCGGTCGCGCTCGCGGTGGCGTGCAGGAGGGCGGCGAGGAGGAGGACGGTGTGGGGTGAGAGGGCGGTGACGAGGGCGCCGCCGAGGGCGTAGCCGGTGATCTGCGTCAGCCCGCTCATCATGTTGAAGACCGAACGGCCGGGCAGGTAGCCGTCCTTGGGGAGGATCTCGTTGAGCAGCCCCCAGCGGACCCCGCCGCCGAGCGCCGCGACCACACCCGTCGCGAGGACGACCGCGAAGACCGCCGCGACCGGCAGGCCGGGGACGGCGAGGACCGCTGTGAGGGCGGCGAAGGCGAGGGAGAGGCCGGCCAGGGCGGTTCTCGGCGGGAGGCGGTCGGCGCCCGAGAGGAGGAAGGTCGCGCCCAGGACCTGGACGAGGGAGGGGCCGAACATGCTCACCGCCGACAGCAGCGGTGAGCCGGTGGCGCGGTGGACGAGGGTGCCGAGGGCGAGACCCGCGACCGTGTGGGCGGCGGTGTGGGCGGCGGAGGAGAGCAGGAGCGGGGTGAACTCGGGCGTGCGCAGGAGCTGTCGGTAGCCGGTCATGCGGGAAGTCTCGGGCGACGGCGACGGCGGTCGTTACTGTTTCGCGGGAGCGCGAAACGTCGTGCGTTCCGCGTCGTGGGGGGCTTCGTGGGCTGGTGGCAGGTGAACGCCGACACGCTGGCGGGCAGCCGGTTCGTGGTCTCGCCGCTGGCCGAGACCTTCGCGTGCCTGAAGCTGCTGCACGCCGGGGCGGGCGCACATCCCGGCGAGACGGCGTGGCTGCGGCAGTGGCTGCCCGCCCATCGCGCCCGGCTGGCCGCCGACCCGGTCGCCGCCGTGCTCGTGCGGGCCGGGCTCGGCCGGGACTGGATCGCGGACTTCCTCACCCCCACGCCGAGGGACGGGGAGAGCTTCGAGGACGGTGTCGCCCGGGTCCGCGCGGTACGGCCCGCCGACGCCCGCGCCCATCTGCGGACCTCCCTCGCCGGACCGCTGCCGGCCCTCCTCGACCGCGACGACCTGCCCGCACGGGCGGCGGACCTGCTGACATGGCTGTGGGAGAGCGCCGTACGGCCCTCCTGGGAGCGGCGGCGCCGGGTGCTGGAGGCGGACGTCGTCGCGCGGACCGCGCAGGTGAGCCGGGGCGGCTGGGCGACGGTGCTGGACTCGCTGCGGCCGGGGACGCGCTGGCTCGGGGAGAGCCGGTTCCAGGTGAACCTGCACGAGTATCCGCCTCGGGAGATCTCCGGCGCGGAGCTGCTGTTCGTGCCGGTGACGCCTCGGGCCGGGTGGGTGTCGTGGGAGGAGCGGGAGCGGTACGCCGTCGTCTACCCCTGTTCCGGGGTCCTCGCCGCCGATCGGCGCGAGCGGGACGTGCCGGCCGCGCTGAGCGCGCTGCTCGGGCCCGGCCGGGCGGCCGTTCTGGTCCTGCTCGGGCAGGGGCCGCTGAGCACGACGCAGCTGGTCGCGCTGACCGGGCAGGGCCTCGGGTCGGTCGGGCGGCACCTGCGGGTGCTGTGGGACGCGGGGCTGGTGGAGCGGGGCCGGGTCGGGCGGTCGGTGCTGTACTCGCGGAGCGGGGCCGGAGAGGTGCTGGTGCGGGCCCGGCAGGAGTCGGAGCCGGAGGACCGGCGGGGAACGGTGAGGCCGCAGGTGCGTGGAACGGAGTGGGCGGCGCAGCCGGGGCGGCCCCCGCAACCCGTGCGCCGTCCGGCGGAGCTAGCATCCGGGGATGACTACTGATGCCGGTGCTTCCCCCCTCGATGTCGAGATCGGCGCCCTCAAGGGCGGTTCCGCGGACCTCTCGCAGTACGCGGGCCAGGCCGTCCTGATCGTGAACGTGGCTTCCAAGTGCGGACTGACCCCGCAGTACAACGGCCTGGAGAAGCTCCAGGAGCGGTACGCCGCCCAGGGCTTCACCGTGCTCGGGGTGCCCTGCAACCAGTTCCTCGGGCAGGAGCCCGGCAGCGCGGAGGAGATCGCCGAGTTCTGCTCGGCGACGTACGGCGTGACCTTCCCGCTGACCGAGAAGACGGAGGTGAACGGGGACGGGCGCCACCCGCTGTACGAGCGGCTCGTCGGGTTCGCCGACGGCGAGGGGCACAGCGGGGACATCCGCTGGAACTTCGAGAAGTTCCTCGTCGGCCGGGACGGCACCGTCGTCGCCCGCTTCTCGCCGCAGACCGAGCCGGAGTCGCCCGAGATCGTCGCCGCGATCGAGAAGCAGCTGGGCTGACCTGCCCGCTTGACCTTGCCCCTGGGGCAGGACCGAGCGTTCCCGTCGCCGGGCGGAGAAGGCCGCCCGGCGACGGAGGACGAGGGACCGGATGGACGACGAGGCGCTGCTCACCATCGGCGCGTTCGCCGCGCGGGCCCGGCTGTCGGCCAAGGCACTACGGCTGTACGACCGGCTCGGGCTGCTGCCTCCGGCGCAGGTCGACGAGGTCAGCGGGTACCGCTACTACCGCGCCGGCCAGGTGGAACGCGCCCGGCTGGTGGCCATGCTGCGGCAGCTCGACATGCCCCTCGCACGGGTCGCCGAGGTGATCGACGCGGCGGACGGTGACGAGGCCGCCGGCCGGCTCGCCGCCTACTGGGCGGACGTCGAGACGCGGCTCGCCGCCCAGCGCACCCTCGCCGAGTACCTCCGTGGACGTCTGTCGGGGAGGAGCTCCGAGATGCACGGAACGTTCGAGGTCGAGACGGTCGAGGTGCCCGCGCAGGTGGTGATCACCGAGAAGCGGCACACGCTGGCGGACGAACTGCCCGCCTGGATCGGCGCGTCGCTCGGCCGGCTGGAGGAGGCCGCGCGGGCCTGCGGGGGCGTCGCCGGGGCGCCGTTCGTCGTCTACCACGCCGAGGTGACGGCGGAGAGCGACGGGCCGGTGGAGTCCTGCGTGCCGGTCGCCGACGAGGCGGCGGCGCGGGCCTGGGCGGCGGCGCGGGGGCGCGGACGGGAGGTCGCGGTCCTGGTGGAACCGGCCCGGCGGCTCGCCTTCACCCGGATCGGCAAGGCACAGGTCGCGTACCCCCGGATCCTGGCCGCGTTCGAGGCGGTGGAGGCGTGGGTGAGGCGGGAGAACCTGGAGTACGACGGCCCGTGCCGGGAGGTCTACTTCGCCGACTGGTCCTCGGCGGGACCGCAGGACCCGGTGTGCGACGTGGCGTTCCCGGTGCGGTGAGGCCGTAGCGGCCGGGAAGAAACCGAGCCCTCTCGGCAAGGACGGCGAACTCGTCGAGAGGGCTCTCTCCGGCACCGCGTGAACAGTGGTGCCGCATGAGCAGTGGTGCCGCGGGTGAAGTTGTCAGTCGTGGCACGGGCCGAGGGGTCGGAAAGCCTCTCCCCCCTTACGCCTTGACCGAGGCGACGAAGAGGTTCCACGCGTCGGCGGGGAAGTCCAGCACGGGCCCGTCCTGGACCTTGGAGTCCCGTACGGCCATGGCCGCGACGACCGGCGACCTGACCTCGACGCACGCGCCGTTGCCCGTCGAGTAGGAGGACTTGGTCCACATGTCCGTGACGCCCTGACGAATTGCCATTTTTGCTCCGGATTGCCAGATGTGGTGAGTTGCTGTCGCCGCACGGAGGGCCCGACTGCGGGCCCACGGCACGGTTTCCGCCAACGGTTTGCCCGGTGGCGTGATCGACGCTACTCGCCACCCCCGAAGCCCGAAGCGACTATTCACTCGACCGGATGGCATATTCCAGGCGGGACTTCCGTCCCGGCCGGGTGAGGGTGTACCGTGCGGCACTTTCCCGGCCGGGAGGCTCCGGGGAGCACGTCAGAGTGTGTACTGCTTGGCGATGTCGGCGATGAACTGGCGGGACTGGTCCACGTTCAGGGCCTGCGCCCGCAGGTGCTCGTACATCACGCTGTACTTCTGGACGTCGTTCGGCTTCTCCAGGTACAGGTCGCTGGTGACACCCTCGATGTAGACCACGCTGGAGTCGGCCGCGTCGGGGAACTCCAGGATCGCGTACTGGCCGTTGAGACCGGGATGCGCGCCCATCTCGAAGGGGATCACCTGCACGGTGACGTGCGGCAGCCGGGACTGCTCGACGAGATACTCCAACTGATCGCGCATCAGCGACTTGTTGCCGACGATCCGGCGCAGTGCCGCCTCGTCCATCACCGTCCACAGGCGCAGCGGGTTCTCGTCGGCGCTGATGCGTTCCTGCCGCCGCATCCGCACCTGCACCCGCTTCTCGATCTCGGTCGCCGCGGTCTCCGGCAGTGCCCCCGCGATCAGGGTCTCGGCGTACTGACGGGTCTGCAACAGGCCGGGCACCACCTGCGGGTCGTACACGCGCAGGCTGGCCGCGTCCGTCTCCAGGCCGATGTACACGCTGTAGGGGACATCACCGAAGGCGTGCCACCAGCCCTGCTGGCGGGAGTCCTTCGCCATCTGCATCAGCGAGTCGACGATCCGCTGGTCCTCCACCTCGTAGACCCCGCACAGGTCGCGCACGTCGCGCTGGCTGATGCTGCGTCTGCCGTTCTCGAGGCGGCTGATCTTCGACTGGGACACCAGCAGGCGGTCGGCGACCTGTTCGGCCGTCATGCCCTTGTCCTCGCGGAGCCTGCGCAACTCCTGCCCCAGCCGGCGCCGCCGGACGGTGGGATTGACATTCGACGCCACGGGACGTGCACCTCCGACTGCGTGCCTGAACTGACACTTTGCGTATCTGCTGTTGAGCAGACTGCCACCAAGGCACTTCACACCGCTGGAAAACCAGGGATATGCGGCCGCCCGGCAGCCCGTTCGCGGACATGCGTCCGCGCGGGGCGGCGGGCCCTGCGTCACGGGGACGTAGGGCGTCACCACCCCGCGCGGGCGCGGCGGCTCCCGAACGGGTCTGTCTCGGCCTCACGGCCTGGCGGCTGCGGTGTCGTGGGACCGCGGCTCAGTGCGCCACGACACGTGCCATGGAACCTCGGTACGGTTGCGCCGGAACGCCACGGGCGGGTTCCGGAGCGGGCCCGGCTCCCGGTCCGGCCTGACGGCCGGCCTGGGCCGGGTTGCGGCGCGGCTGTGCGACCGCGCCGTTCTGGACGTCCATCACGGCGTGCGCCACGAGACCGCCCATGGGGTCGTGCCTGATCAGGTCCCGCAACCGGGATCGGGACGAGCGTCCCTCGTTCCCCGGGTACAGGTGCTTGCCGAGACCGACCGCGTGCGCCAGCGCGGCGAGCGCCGCCGTCCGCGGGTCCGGCGGGACGCCGGTGCGGATGGCGGTGTCCAGCCGGGCCTTGATCTCCCGGCTGATCGCCGTCTCCGTCGCCTGGTAGCGAGTCGTCGGCAGCACTCCGCACATCTGACCCGCCACGGCATGCACCATGCCGCACCGCTCCAGATGCGAGAGGTACGTCTGACGGAGCCCCAGTCGGGGTCCGCCGATCCAGTGGACCGCCCGTACGGGAGCGCCACGCCTTCGCAGCAACTCCAACGCGCAGTCCAGAGTCGGATCTCCGGTCGGCCGTGGGGACACCACGGCGATACGATCCCCGTCCGGGGCTATCCGTCCGGCCAGTGCCAGCTCCACTAGCTGTGCTCCGGCCAGACCAAGGTCGAGCGACTGCGGCTGTGCAGTGGTACCCGTGGCCGGGTCCAATGCCAGCAGAAGAAGCTCTTCCGGAATTGTTCTGCGGCTCCTGCCCATCCATGCCTCCCCGCGTGGATGAATGACAGGGTGACCCCTCTCACATTCATCTGTCGAGAGTGCGTGACCGGTTCGTAGTGGAACCAGTAGGTATGTCGTTCTCGTCTACCGCAGGAGCCAAGCCCACTACACAGGACACTGGTACATGGTTCGGACACTGCCGTGAGGCGGGTCCCGGGCGGGCGGTTCACGGTTCGGCAGGCGCGCGGTGGGCGTGCGGCACAGCGAGGAGGCATCGGTGGCGGGCGAGTCCCCCGACAGGTCGAAGCAGCGCGAGTCGTCGGCGGAACCGACGTCGGGGAGCGCGGGAGCGGTTCCCGAGGCACGCGATCCGCGGCTCGCGGTGGCACGGGACGCCGAGAGCACCTCCACGGCGTCCTCGGCCACGTCCCGGGGCGGGGTGGACACGGCGACGCGGGTCTTCTCCGTACGGGAGCTGACGGCCGAGGAGACGGACGAGCCGGCCGAGGCGCCGGAGCGGCCGGACGAGGTGGACGAAGCTCCGGCCGGCGAGCCCGGCGCGGACGCCGGCGAGGGTTTCGCCGAAGACGCCGAGGACTCCGAGAACGCCGAGGAGGCGCGCGGCCCGGAGGAGCCCGCGGAGGCCGAGCAGGCCGCCGAGGGCTCTCCGGAGGGCGCCGAGGATCCGGATGACGCCGGGGACGCGGGAGCCTCCGAGACGGCGGCCGACGGCGCCGGGGGCCGTGACGACCGGCTGCGGGCGGCGGTGGCCCAGTGGGTGACCTCGGCGGACGGGAAGCCGGACGAGGCGGCGGACAAGAAGCCGGAGGGGCCGGACGAGGCGTCGGACGAGGCGGAGGGTTCCGCTCCCCGGGGCCCGTCCAAGGCCGCGCCGAAGTGGGCGAAGGACGGTGCGAAGACGTCCGGGAGCGCCGGGAGCGCCGGGAGCGAGCAGCCCGAGGCCGACGCCGCCGACCCGGCCGAGGGTTCCGGCGAGGACTCCGGCGAGGACTCCGGCTCCGAGGCCGACGCCGCCGACGGGAACGACACGCCCGGTGCCCGTACGGGCACCGGGGCCGCCAAGGGCGCCAGGACCGAAGCCCCACGGCTCGGCACCACCGCCGCGAAGACCGGCGAGCCGAAGGCGGACGCGGCCGGTGACACCGGCGCGGACGCGAACGCGGCGGACGCGCCTCAGGACGACACCGTCGACGTCGACCAGGACGCCGAGTCCGAGTCCGGGGCCGACGAGCCCGACTCCCCCGTCGACCAGCCCACCGCCGTCTTCAAGGCCGTACGGCCGCCTGCCGGGCGCGGGGTCGATCAGCCGACCACCATGCTGAAGCTGGGCGACGTCCCCAAGGCCGAGAAGTCCTCCGGCGCGAAGGTCTCCGACGCCGAGCCCGGCGCCGACGCGAAGGCCCCGGGAACCGGAGCCAGGTCCGAGTCCGAGCCCAAGTCCGGACCCGGGGCCGAGCCCAAGTCCGGACCCGGCGCCGAGCCCAAGTCCGATGCCCCCGCCGAGCGGGCCAGCAAGTTCGTCGCGCTGAAGCCGCTGGACGATTCCGCCGGCCGGTCGCTGAAGCCCGCCGCCGAGGCCACCGCCGTCGTGCCGCAGATCGGGCCCGAGCGGACGACCCAGCAGCCGTTGCCGCCGAAGCCGCCGCTGGACCTGCTGGCCGAGCTGACGAACACCCCGCCGCCGCCGCCGACCCCGCTGCGGACGCTGGCCCGGCGGGTGAAGATCTGGACGCCGCTGGTCATCCTGCTGGTGATCGCCTTTGCGATCGTGCAGGCCGTACGGCCGCTGCCGGCGACCGCGCTGACGCTCACCGCGAAGGACTCGTACACCTTCGAGGGCGGGAAGCTCTCCCTGCCGTGGCCGTCCGAGGGCCAGGGTGCGATGGACGTGAACGGCATCGGCACGATGGACGGCTTCGGCGACCAGAAGCCGGTCGCGATCGGCTCCGTCGCCAAGGCGATGACGGCGTACGTCGTCCTCAAGGACCACGCGCTGAAGTCGGGCCAGGAGGGCGAGACCGTCCCCGTCGACGCCACCGCCGAGAAGGAGGGCGGCTACGACGCGGACGGCGAGTCCACGCTCAACACCGTCAAGGAGGGCGACAAGCTCACGCTCCGCCAGGCCCTCTCGGCGGTCATGATCCCGTCGGCGAACAACATCGCGCGGCTGCTGGCCCGCTGGGACGCCGGCACGGAGGCGGAGTTCATCAAGAAGATGAACGACGCCGCCAAGGACCTGGGGATGACGAACACCACGTACACCGACGCCTCGGGGCTGAAGGAGACCACCGTCTCCACCGCCGCGGACCAGGTGAAGCTGGGCAACGAGCTGGTGAAGATCCCCGCCCTGATGGAGATCACCAAGCTGCCGGAGTGGACCGACCCGTCCGGCCAGAAGTGGCGCAACTACAACACGCTCGTCCCCTACAACAACGCCCTCGGCATCAAGACCGGCTCGACCACCAAGGCCGGCGGCAACCTGCTGTTCGCCGCCACCAAGGAGGTCGGCGGGGAGACCGTCACCGTCGTCGGCGCGGTCCTCGGCCAGCACAAGTCGCCGATCATCGACACGGTGAACGCGGTCAGCAAGACCGCGATGCTCGCCGCGCAGGACGCCATGACCTCGGCGAAGATCCTGAAGAAGGGTGACGTCGTCGGCTACGTGGACGACAGGATGGGCAACCACACCCCGGTCGTGGTGGCGGAGGACGTCACGGCGGTCGGCTGGGCCGGGCTGACGGTGAAGCTGTCCTTCGCCGGCGGCGAGGTCCCGCACACCGCGAAGGCCGGCACCCAGGTCGGCACGCTGACGGTCGGCGACGGCTCCGGCGACGCGGTGAAGGTGCCCGTCTCGCTCCAGCGGGAGCTGACCGAGCCGGGCTTCGCGGACAAGCTGACGCGCGTCGGCTGAGCCGCCGCACGGGCACCGTCGTGCACGCACCCCGCCGGGCAGCCGCTCGGCGGGGTGCGTGCTAGCGTCACGAAACGGGACAGGTCGGCGGTCGCGGCGACGCGGCCGCGAAGCGGTCGCGAACGGGACGCGTCCGAGAGCAGAAGACGGGACACGGGGAGTGCCTTCAGGTGGCCACTGCGGAGCCGACACGCGCCGGCGGAACCGGTCCGGACCCGGACGGCGGCCGGCGGGTGCGCCTGCCCGCACCCCAGTCCGGTGACCACGACCGCGGCCACGCGGCCGATCAGGACCGCGCGCCGGCCGCCGGGTCCGCCCCCGGCTCCGCCCCGGAGACGGATGAGCGGGAAGCGGCCGCCGGGGACCCCCGCGTGAGAGCGCTCGCCGACCGGGTGCGCGACCGGCTCCGCCGGCATCTCGTGCTCTCGGTGACGGTCCTGTCCGGTGTGCTGCACCTCGCCTGGTTCTTCGCGTTCGCGAACAGTGGCGGGGATCTCGCCGCCCAGGACGCGTGGGCCGAGTTCGTCGGCCGGCACCCCGACTCCGCGTACAACCTCGCCTGGTACGGCGGTATGCACCCGGTGTCGTACAGCGTGGTGTCGCCGTACCTGATGTCGGTGCTCGGCGTCCGGACGACGATGATGATCGCCGGGACGATCTCCGCCGGGCTGCTGACGCTGATCCTGCTGCGCTGCCGGCCGGTGCGGGACCCGGTGTGGCCCGCGCTGGCGGGGGTGTTCGCGCTGCTGTGCAACGCGGCGTCGGGCCGGGTGACGTTCGGGCTCGGCAACATGTTCGCGCTGGGCGCGGTCGCCGTCGTGTTCTGCTGGCCGTACCGCTGGCGCTACAAGCGGTGGGCGAAGGCGCTGTGCGCGGCGCCGCTCGCCGCGCTCGCCACGATGGGGTCGCCGGTGGCGGGCCTGTTCCTGGGGCTGGTCGCGGTCGCGCTGTTCCTGCAGAAGCGGCGGCCGGGCGCGTGGGCGCTCGGGCTGGCCCCGACCGCTGTCGTCGCGGTGTCGGCGTGGGCGTTCCCGTTCTCCGGCACGCAGCCGATGTCCTTCGGTTCGGCGTCGCTGCCCCTGGTGTTCTCGGTGATCGTCTTCGCGGTCGTCCCGCGCGACTGGAAGACCGTACGGATCACGGCGGCGGTCTACGGCCTCGGGGTGCTCGGGGTGTGGGTGGTCAGTTCGCAGATCGGGTCCAACATCACCCGGCTCGCGATGCTGTTCTCGGGCGTGGTGCTGATGGCCGCGCTGCCGTTCGCGGTGCCGCGCAGCCGCAAGTGGTACGCGATCGTGGTCTCCTCGCTGGTCTTCGTCGGCTGGATCGGCTTCAAGTCGGTCGACGACGTCTACCGGACGACTCCGGCGGCGTCCTGGGCGCGCGAGCTGGCGCCGTTGGTCAACGAGTTGCAGGAGGTCGGCGCGGAGAAGGGCCGGGTGGAGGTCGTCCCGGCGCGCTCGCACCGCGAGGCGTCCGCGCTCGCGCCGTACTTCAACCTGGCCCGCGGCTGGAACCGGCAGGCCGACATGGAGCGCAACCCCCTCTTCTACGACGACACCCTGAACTCGGCGAACTACCGCGAATGGCTCAAGCGGTGGGCGGTGCACTTCGTGGTCGTGCCCAAGGACGTGCCGGACGGGGACGGCGGGCAGCGGGAACGGGAGCTGGTGCAGCGCGGGCTGCCGTATCTGGAGCAGATCTGGGGCGACGCCAACTGGCAGCTGTTCCAGGTGAAGGCCCCGGGGTCGCTGGCAGAGCCGAACGCGGTCGTGCAGCGGGCGGCGCAGGGCGAGATGACGATCGACGTGCGCAAGGCGGGCCGGATCCTGATCCGGATCCCGTACTCGCCGTGGCTGAGCATCGTCGACGCGGAGGGCAGAAGCCTGGAGCCGCCGCAGGAGACGGAGGCGTCCAAGAACCGGGCCGAGGGGGAGCCGAAGGCGTACGACAACGCCAACGGCTGTCTCTTCGAGACGGAGGAGGACGCGGACGGCGACCGGTGGACGGTGCTGATCGCGCCGGAGGCGGGCACCTACCGGCTGGCGGCGCCCTACCAGCTGCCCCGCGGCACGCCGTGCCCGGACGAGCTGAAGAAGTAGCCGCCGGGCGGAACGTACGGGCGGTACTCCCCCGAGGGGCGCACCGCCTCGGGGGAGTACCGCCCGAGGGGGCGCACTGCCTCGGGGCGCGTACTGCCCCGGGGGTACTGCCGCGCGTCGGCGGCATCGATCATCCGGAGAACCGGGCGCGGGCGCGCACCGGGCAGTCGCTGCTGGTCAGCGCCGGAGAACCACCGCCATCGGTTCACATAGGTGAACCGAGGCCACCATACAGAATGATTTTGCCTCCCCTTGACCTTACGCCGCCTTGTCGTGTTCACGCACCAACGCCCACGATGAGCGCCGGGCTGAACCCTGGGAGGACGCACATGAACGGTCTCGACTGGGCCGTGCTCATCGGCTACTTCGGCGTGATGGTCGCCATCGGTGTCTGGTCCCACAAACGGGTCGACAACGTCAGCGACTTCTTCACCGCCGGCGGCAAGATGCCGTGGTGGCTGTCGGGCATCTCGCACCACATGTCGGGCTACAGCGCGGTCATGTTCACCGGTTACGCCGGCATCGCCTACACCTACGGCGTCACCTCGTTCGTCACCTGGTCCTTCCCGATCGCCCTGGGCATCGCGATCGGTTCCAGGCTGTTCGCACCCCGCATCAACCGGCTGCGTTCACGGCTGCACGTGGCCTCCCCGCTGGAGTACCTGAAGAACCGGTACGACCTCAAGACGCAGCAGGCGCTGGCCTGGTCCGGGATGCTGCTGAAGATCGTGGACGTGGGTGCCAAGTGGGCCGCGATCGCCACCCTGTTGTCCGTGTTCACCGGGATCTCGCTGAACCAGGGCATCCTCATCACCGGCGCCATCACGGCCGTCTACTGCACGATCGGCGGTCTGTGGGCCGACGCCCTCACCGAGTTGGGGCAGTTCATCATCCAACTCCTCGCGGGTGTGGCCATGTTCATCGCCGTGGTGATGGAACTGTCCGACCTCGGCATCGGTTTCCTCGGCGCGTGGGACGAGCCGGAGCTCCAGGGCCACGGGAAGCCGCTGGTGGGGCCGTACGGCACGGTGTTCCTGCTCGCGTTCCTCTTCATCAAGCTGTTCGAGTACAACGGCGGCATGCTCAACCAGGCCCAGCGCTACATGGCCACCGCCACCCCGAAGGAGGCCGAGCGGTCGGCGCGGCTGTCGGCGGTGCTGTGGCTGGTGTGGCCGCTGGTGCTGTTCTACCCGATGTGGATGTCACCGCTGCTGGTCGAGTCGCAGAAGCCGGACGGCTCCGACTCCTACGGCCTGATGACCGAACAGCTCCTGCCGCACGGGCTGCTGGGCCTGGTCATCGTCGGCTTCTTCTCCCACACGATGGCGATGTGCTCCTCCGACGCCAACGCCATCGCCGCCGTCTTCACCCGTGACTGCGCGCCGGTGATCTCGGCACGGGCGCGGGCCTGGAACCAGCGGTCGGGGCTGATCGCGGCCCGCGTCGCGACGGTCGTCTTCCTCGCCCTGTCCATGGCGGCGGCCACCCAGGTCAACTCCCCCACGTTCAAGGACATCATCACCGTCGTCATCAAGTGGGTGGCCGGCCTGATGGGCCCGATGGCGATCCCGATGATGCTCGGTCTGCTGCGGCCGTTCCGCCGCTCCGGCCCGACGGCGGCGCTGGTGAGCTGGTCCATGGGCCTGCTGGCCTTCTGGCTGGTCAACTACCCGATCAACTGGAACGTCGACGGCGGCGTCCCGCTCCAGTACCAGGTCTCCGTGCCGCTCGCGGTCTCCCTCGTCCTCTACGTCCTCATCGGCTTCCTGAAGCCGGAGGACACCCCGGAACGGCTCGCGATCATCGACCGGATCAACACGGACGGGGGCGGCGGGGCGGCCGCGGCGGCGACCGGGGTACCCGCACCGCGGGACTCGACGCCGGCACCCGTGAAGGACTAGGGCGGGGCTAGCCGCCCCGCGGGTACCGGGCGAGCCAGCCCGGGGAGGCGCTCGCCGGGGTGTGCAGGGCCGGGCCCTGGGTCATCTCCATCGCGAAGTCGTCCGCCAGTTCCAGGATCGTGGGACGGCCCTCCAGTTCGGCCAGCCAGGCCGGCGGGAGGGCCGTCTCGCCGTGCAGGGCCCCGAGCAGGCCGCCGGCCAGAGCGCCGGTCGCGGCCGACGGGGCGCCGTGGTTGACGGCGAGCCGCAGCCCGTGCCGTACGTCCTCGGCGACCAGGGCGCAGTAGACGGCCGCCGCGAGCACGGCCTGCGCCGTCCCCGGCCCGGCCAGCGCCGCCACCCGCGCCGGGCCCGGCGCCCCCTGCCGTACGGCGTCCAGCGCCTGCCGCAACGCCTCCGACACCGGCTCGTGCCCCGGCCGGGCGGACAGCAGGGCGAGCGCCCGCCGCACCGCGCCGTCGAGGCTGTCGCCGCGGGCCAGCGCATGCACGGTGACCGCGTACGCGCCCGCCGCGAGGTGTCCGCACGGGTGACCGTGGGTCTGCGCCGCGCACTCCACGGCCAGTTGCGCCACCAGTTGCGGCTCCCAGCCGACGAGCAGCCCGAAGGGCGCCGAACGGGCGGTGGCCTCGGGTCCGTCCTCGCCGGGGCCCTTGGGTGCGTCGAGGGTGCCCATGGTGTCGTCGCCGAAGCCGATCAGCAGGGACCGGGCGGGGTCGCGGCGGACGTACAGCCACTCCTCGTGGGCCAGCCAGCCGTCGTCCTTGCGGCGCAGGTCGGGCCCCCAGTCGCGCTGGGTGGCGGCCCATCTCCGGTACGCCCGGTGCAGATCGGTCGGCGGATGCCAGGCCCCGGTGTCGCGGCGGACCTGGGCCCGGATCAGCCCGTCCACGGTGAACAGGGTCAGCTGGGTGAGATGGGTGACGGCGCCGCGCCGCCCGTGGGCGGGCGCCAGGTCGACGAGCCCCTCGGGCCCGTGCGCCCGCCGTATCTCCTCCAGCCCGAGCCGGTCGACGGCCGCCCCGAGGGCGTCCCCCACGGCGGCGCCGAGCAGGGTGCCGCGCACCCGGCTGCGGAAGTCCTGCTGCTCGGTACGTCCCCAGACGGCACCGCCTGTCGCACCCACCTAGACCTCCCGGGCACCGTCCGTACGTACGACGTTCGTCACTGTAATCGAAGGGGGCCGGGGGATTGGGGGGTTGGGAGGGGCGTGAACATGTCAGCCACCGTTTCCGGGCAGACCTCCCCCATGACAGCCACGGCCTCCACCTCCACGTCACGCGCCCTTCGCCTCGCCGTCACCCTGCTCACCGCCTCGGTCGCGCTCTGGACCGCGCTGGTGGCCTTCGGGAACATCACCGACTTCGGGACCAACCAGCAGTTCGTGCGGCACGTGCTGGCGATGGACACGACGTTCGGGGACGACGACCTGATGTGGCGGGCGATCACCACGGAGGGGTTGCAGGACACCGCCTACGTGCTGATCATCGCCTGGGAGACCGTCGCCGCGCTGGTGCTGACCGCCGGGGCGTGGTTGTGGGCGCGGCGCGACGTCGGCAGGGCCCGGCAGGTGTCGACGTACGGGCTGCTGATGGTGCTGCTGCTGTTCGGGGGCGGGTTCATCGCGATCGGCGGGGAGTGGTTCGCGATGTGGCAGTCCGAGGACTGGAACGGGCTGGACGCCGCGACGCGGGTGTTCGTGTTCGGCGGGGTCGTGCTGCTGGCGCAGTACCTGCCGGTCGACGCCGAGGCCTGAGCCCGCGGTCGCCCGGCGACCCGGACGTCCGCTCCCGCCCGGCTGCCCGACGCCGGCCACTCGACGACCCGGCCGCTCGAGGACCCGGCTACTCGACGACCCGGACGTTCGTCCCCGTCGCGCCGAACGCCCACAGGGCCGCGCCGTCCGCCTTCGGCATGCGGATGCCACCGGTCTGCGTCCCCGAGGCGGGGGGCGGGGAGGAGCCGTCGACCGCGTTGGAGAAGGCGATGTTGACGCCCGACTTCGCGGAGAAGTAGATGATGTGCTCGATCTGCACGCCGTCGGAGCCGGTGGTGGCGTCCTTGCGGAGGGACACCGTGTAGCTGCCGGACGCCGGGTCCACGGTGCCCGGCCAGACCGTGAAGGTGCGGCGGGCCGCGTCGTCGGCGTCGACCAGCCAGACCCGGTCCCGGCCGAGGGAGTAGACGATACGGCGGCCCGTGCCCGAGCCGTCGGGGACGGGCTCGGCCGTCGGGGTCGGGGAGGGCGAGGCCGAGGGCTTGGCGTCCGCGGAGGCGGGGGCGGAGGGCTTCGCCGCCGTCGCCGTCGGGTGCGGGCCCTTGTCGGCCTGCACCGTCAGGGCGCCGACCACGACGATCGCGCCGGCCGTCAGACCGGTGACCCAGGCCCACGAAGGAAGCCGTCGGGCAGGCACGGGCACGCATCTCCTCAGTCTCGGGCCCCCGACACCGGGAGCCCGATCATCGTACTGCGAGGCCCCCGCTCCCTCGGCCCTCAGCCCGGCGCATGCCCCGGTCTCCCGCTCCCCCGGGCTCTCAGTCCAGCACCGGCAGCAGCTCCGGCAGGTGGCCGTCGGACGCCGCGGCGGCCCGCTGCCGCTCCTCGGGGACCTCGCCGTACAGGGTCGTGCGGGGCCTCGCCGGCCGGCCGGCCGCCTCGGCGACCGCGATCAGGTCCCGGACCGACTTGTAGGAGCCGTAGGAGGAGCCCGCCATGCGGGAGATGGTCTCCTCCATCAGGGTGCCGCCGAGGTCGTTCGCCCCGGAGCGGAGCATCTCCGCCGCACCCTCGGCGCCCAGTTTCACCCAGCTGGTCTGGATGTGGGGGATGTGCGGGTGGAGCAGCAGGCGGGCCATCGCCGTGACCGCGCGGTTGTCCCGCATCGTCGGGCCGGGCCGCGCGATGCCCGCCAGGTACACCGGCGCGTTGGTGTGGATGAAGGGGAGCGTCACGAACTCCGTGAAGCCGCCGGTGCGTTGCTGGATCCCGGCCAGGGTGCGCAGGTGGCCGAGCCAGTGCCGGGGCTGGTCGACATGGCCGTACATCATCGTCGACGAGGAGCGGATGCCCAGTTCGTGGGCCGTCGTGACGACCTCGATCCAGGTCGCCGTCGGCAGTTTGCCCTTGGTGAGCACCCAGCGGACCTCGTCGTCGAGGATCTCCGCCGCCGTGCCGGGGATCGAGCCGAGGCCGGCCTCCTTCGCGGCGGTGAGCCACTCGCGGATCGACAGGCCGGTGCGGGTGGCGCCGTTGACGACCTCCATCGGCGAGAAGGCGTGCACGTGCATCCCCGGCACCTGCTCCTTCACCGCCTTCGCGATGTCGAAGTACGCCGTGCCGGGCAGGTCCGGGTGGATGCCGCCCTGCATGCAGACCTCCACCGCGCCGACGTCCCAGGCCTGTTGGGCCCGGTCGGCCACCTGGTCCAGGGAGAGCGTGTAGGCGTCGGCGTCGGTGCGGCGCTGTGCGAAGGCGCAGAAACGGCAGCCGGTGTAGCAGACGTTGGTGAAGTTGATGTTCCGCGTGACGATGTAGGTGACGTCGTCGCCGACCGCCGCCCGCCGGACGTCGTCGGCGACGCGGCACAGGGCGTCGAGCGCGGGCCCGTCGGCGTGCAGCAGGGCCAGCGCCTCGTCGTCCGTCAGCTTCGTCGGGTCGTCGGCAGCCGTCGCCAGCGCCTGCCGCACGTCGGTGTCGATGCGCTCCGGTGCCATGCCGGGCGCGGCGGCCTCCCGCAGGGCACCCCAGTCGCCGTACACCTCGTCGAAGTCGTCGCGGCGGTCAAAGGTGCGGCCGTCGGTGTCGATGGTGCGGTGCAGGTCGGTGCGGCCGGTGGCCTCGAAGGTGTCCTCCGGTTCCTGCCACGGCCGGCCCTCGACGACGGCGTCCGGCACGGCCAGGCCCGTCTCCGGGTCGGCGAGCGCGCGCACGTGCGGCAGCAGGCGCGGGTCCAGCCACGGCTCGCCGCGCCGGACGAACTCCGGGTACACGCACAGCCGTTCGCGCATCTCGAAACCGGCCGCCGCCGACCGTGCCGCGAGTTCGTCGATCTGCGGCCAGGGGCGTTCGGGGTTGACGTGGTCGATGGTGAGCGGGGACACCCCGCCCCAGTCGTCGATGCCCGCGCCGATCAGCCGCTCGTACTCGCTGTCCACCAGGTTGGGCGGGGCCTGGAGGCAGGCGCTCGGGCCCATGAGGTGGCGGGCGACGGCCACCGTCGCCACCAGTTCGTCGAGTTCGGCGTCGGGCATGCCGCGCATCGCCGTGTCCGGCTTGGCGCGGAAGTTCTGGATGATCAGTTCCTGGATGCCGTGGTAGGCGCGGGAGACCTTGCGGAGCGCGAACAGCGACTGTGCGCGCTCCTCGTACGTCTCCCCGATGCCGATCAGGATCCCCGAGGTGAAGGGGACCGAGGAGCGGCCCGCATCCTCCAACACCCGCAGCCGTACCGCGGGTTCCTTGTCGGGGGAGCCGAAGTGCGGGCCGCCGGGCTCGGACCACAGCCGGGTCGCGGTCGTCTCCAGCATCATGCCCATCGACGGGGCGACCGGCTTGAGCCGCTGGAAGTCCGTCCAGGTCATGACGCCCGGGTTGAGGTGCGGCAGCAGGCCGGTCTCCTCCAGGATGCGGATGGAGACGGCGCGGACGTAGGCGATGGTGTCGTCGTAGCCGTGCGCGTCGAGCCACTCGCGCGCCTCGGGCCAGCGGTCCTCGGGCTTGTCGCCGAGGGTGATCAGCGCTTCCTTGCAGCCGAGGGCCGCGCCCTTGCGGGCGATGTCGAGCACCTCGTCGGGGGACAGGAACATCCCGTGCCCGGCGCGCCGCAGCCTGCCGGGAACGGTGACGAACGTGCAGTAGTGGCACTTGTCCCGGCACAGCCGGGTCAGCGGGACGAAGACGCTCTTCGAGTACGTGATGACGCCGGGCCGCCCGGCCGCCTCCAGGCCCGCGTCCCGCACCCGGGCGGCGGACGCGGCCAGGTCGACGAGGTGCTCGCCCCGGGCCTGGAGCAGGACCGCCGCCTCGGCGACGTCGAGGGCGACGCCGTCCCGGGCACGTTTGAGGGCGCGACGCAGCGAGTTCTCGGTGGGGCCGGTTCCGGAGGTCGCGGAAGTCGTCATCCCTTGAGCATACGTTCGGGCTGATCAGGACCGGCGGGGCGGCGGGAACGCCCCGCGGTGGCATGCGTTACGCGGTGCCACTGGCGCCCGGCGCCCGTGGCGGTCGGCTTCACGCGGGGCCGGCCGCTGCGGGCAGGTAGGGGGCGCACGCGTCGAGGGCCTCGAGGACGTCCGCCTCCCCGGCCGGCGGGAGCTGCACCACGACCTCCTCGATGCCCAGCCCGGCGTAGTGCGCGAGCTTGCCGGGCGACGGGTGGACGGCGTACGGCACGACCTGGAGGCCGGCGGGGTCCCGGCCCGCGTCCGCCCAGGCCGCGCGCAGCACGGGCAGCGACTCGGACAGGCCGCGCCCGCCGATCGGCAGCCAGCCGTCGGCGTACTCGCAGATGTGCGCGAACAGCTTCGGCCCGGCGGCGCCGCCGACGAGGGTGCGGGGTCCGGTGACCGGGCCGCGCGGCTTCTGCACGGGCTTGGGGTACGCGTGGCTGGCCCGCACGCCACCGAACTCGCCCTCGTACGCGGTGGGTTCCTCGCTCCACAGCGCCCGCATCAACGCCATCCGGTCGCGGACCAGCTCACGGCGGGTACGCCACTCGACACCGTGGTCGGCGGCCTCCTCCACGTTCCAGCCGAAGCCGAGCCCGAGGGTGAGGCGGCCGCCGGAGAGGTGGTCCACGGTCGCGATCTGCTTGGCGAGGTCGATCGGGTCGTGCTGGGCGACGAGGGTGATCCCGGTGCCGAGCCCCAGGCGCTCCGTCACGGCCGCCGCCTGGCCGAGGGCGACGAAGGGGTCGAGCGTACGGCCGTACTCGGGAGGCAGGTCGCCGCCCGCGGGGTACGGGGTGGTGCGCTCGACGGGGATGTGCGTGTGCTCGGGAAGGTACAGCCCGGCGAAGCCCCGCTGCTCCAGCTCACGGGCGAGGCGGGTGGGGGTGATCGTCCCGTCGGTGAGGAAGATGGTCACGGCGATGCGCATGAGTGGCCTTTCGGGGCGGGCGGCTCCCCGGCGCGGGTGCCGTCGCCGTCATCTGTACCGGGAGACCGGCCCGCTGTCCATACCGACCGGTCGGGATATTCGAGTGACGCCGTGCGGACGTCGTGGACCGTGCACCTGGCGCCGGGCATTGCCGGATTCCCCGGACGGTCACCGCAACCGACCGGCCCCTGCCGCCGTCATGACGTTCATGGCACAGGGTGGAAGCACGATGGGCGAGGAACCGGGGCTGCCGGAGCTCCTGCTGACCTTCGCCCTCGCGGCGGCCGTCCCCGTCGTCGTCGGGGGGACGCTGGTCGTCTCCCTCGTGGGGCTGACGGTGTGGGCGACGGCACCGCTGCGACGACGCCGACGCGCACGCTCCACCGACGGTTAGGACCCCGCCTCTTCCGCGCCGCTCGCCCTTCCCGTCCCGGCGTTTCTCGCCACGAAGGACAGTATGATGACGGCATGACGATCAACATGACGATGAGTCTTCCCGACGAGGTGGCGGCCTTCGTGAAGGCCAAGGGCAACGCCTCCGCCTATACGGCTCGCATACTGCGCCGGGAGATGCTCGCCGAGGAGATGGCGAAGTCCGCGCGGGTGCGCGCCGAGGCCGGCATCACGACGACGGTCGCGGAGCCCTCCGAGAGCGAAGAGGCCACGCTGGAGCGCTGGGGACGGGTGGCCGGCCGGTGAAACGAGGGCACGTCTACGAACTGCGCTTCGCCGGGGGCCCCGCGCACGTTCTGGTGATCTCGTCCGACGCCCTCAACGACCAGCACAAGTCGGCCACCTGCGTGCTGATCTATCCGCAGCGGGTCCGCGAGGCCACGCTCGTGGACATCCCCGTGGGTTCGCCTTCGGCGGGCACCATCGTGCTCGGTGAATTCCGGACCCTGTCCGCCACCCGCTTCACCGAAGATCTGGGGCCGGTGGACGAGCGGGTCATGGAGGCCGTCGAGATCGGGCTTCGAGCCGTACTCGACCTGTAGACGACCGTGATCGCCTCGGCCGAGTCGCGGGCGAGGGGTGTCGTGTACGTGTACTCGACGGACGGTGGCCGCCATCCGGGGATCTCCCGGCCCACCGCCGGGTCCCGGCCGATGGCCACGAGCGCTTCCCGGACCACCTCCCGCTCCCCCTCCGTCAGGTCACCGAACGCCTTCCTCGCCGGCTCGGCCTCCTCCCCCGCCACCATCCGCCTCACCGAATCCGCCGACCCCGCCCGAGCCGTCCTCACCGCCACCCCCGCCGCCTTCGCCGCCCTTCTGGCCACCGTCAAGGACGGCTGAGGTCCACCACCACCGCCGCGTGGTCCACGGGCCACCCGCCGTTGGCCTGATGGCACGTCAACATCCCTGCCGAGGAACTTCGGTGGGCGCCGACGGGCGAAAGTGTGCGCAGATCGTGTGGCGACCGTGTGGACTCCCGTGCGCCGCCCTGTGATCGGCGTCTCCCACGGCTGACGGTCCGGGCACGCACAGGGCAAACTGACATGGTTGGTCATCATGCCTAGGGGGAGCCCGATGGACGACCGTGTACCGCGCGTGCCGGAGCAGAAGCGTCACGACTCCCACCGGGAGCCGGCGACGTTGCGCTTCGACGTGCTCGGCCCGGTGCGCGCCCGGCGCGGCGAGGAGCCGCTGGCCACCGGCTCACCCCAGCAACGCGCCCTGCTCGCCGCCCTCCTGCTGCGCGAGGGCCGTACGGCCACCGCCGCCGAGCTGATCGACGCGCTGTGGGGCGAGGAGCCGCCGTCGCAGGCGCTGGCGGCGGTGCGGACGTACGCCTCCCGGCTGCGGAAGGTCCTCGACCCGGGCGTCCTGGTCAGCGAGTCGGGCGGGTACGCGGTGCGCGGGCTCGGCGAGGGCGCCCTGGACCTGGCGGTGGCTCAGGAGTGGGCCGTCGAGGCGGAGAAGGCGCGGGCGGCCGGCGCCCTCGGCCGGGCGCGGGACCTGCTGAACCGCGCGCTCGGCCTGTGGGACGGGGAGACGCTGGCCGGCGTGCCCGGCCCGTACGCCGAGGCGCAGCGCGTCCGGCTGGAGGAGTGGCGGCTCGGCCTCCTCGAATCCCGCCTCGACCTGGACCTGGAGCAGGGCTGCCACGCGGAGGCCGTCTCCGAACTGACCGCGCTGACCGCGGCGTACCCGCTGCGCGAGCGGCTGCGGGAGCTGCTGATGCTGGCGCTGTACCGCGGCGGCCGGCAGGCGGAGGCCCTCGCCGTGTACGCCGACACCCGGCGCCTGCTGGCCGAGGAACTCGGCGTCGACCCGAGACCGGGCCTGCGCGAGCTCCAGCGCCGCATCCTGCAGGCCGACCCGGACCTGGCGGAACCCTCGGCGCCGCAGGCCGAGCCGTCCGCCGCACCGGTGCGTCCCGCGCAACTCCCGGCCACGGTGCCCGACTTCACGGGCCGATCCGCCTTCGTGACCGAGCTGAGCGAGGTGCTCGCCGGGGCGTCCGGCGAGGGCGGCGGCGGTGGCCGGGTGATGGCCGTGTCGGCGCTGGCGGGCATCGGCGGCGTCGGCAAGACGACCCTCGCCGTGCACGTGGCCCACGGGGCCCGCCCCGCCTTCCCCGACGGGCAGCTCTACGTCGACCTCCAGGGCGCCGGCGCGCGGGCCGCCGAACCCGTCACCGTCCTGGGCGCCTTCCTCCGCGCCCTCGGCACCCCCGACTCGGCGATCCCGGACTCCCTGGAGGAGCGGGCGGCGCTGTACCGCTCGGTGCTGGACGGCCGGCGCGTGCTGGTCCTGCTGGACAACGCCAGGGACGCGGCCCAGGTCCGTCCGCTGCTGCCGGGCACGGAGGGCTGCGCGGCCCTCGTCACCTCACGGGTGCGGATGGTGGACCTGGCCGGGGCGCACCTGGTCGACCTGGACGTGATGTCGCCCGAGGAGGCGCTCGCGCTCTTCACGAAGATCGTCGGCGAGGAGCGGGTCGCGTCGGAGCGCAAGGCCGCGCTGGACGTGGTCGCCGCCTGCGGCTTCCTGCCCCTCGCGATCCGTATCGCCGCGTCCCGGCTGGCCGCGCGGCGCACCTGGACGGTGTCCGTCCTCGCCGCCAAGCTCGCCGACGAACGCCGCCGGCTCGACGAACTCCAGGCCGGCGACCTCGCCGTCAAGGCCACCTTCGAACTCGGCTACGGCCAGCTGGAGCCGGCCCAGGCCCGCGCGTTCCGCCTGCTCGGCCTGGCCGACGGCCCCGACCTGTCCCTCGCGGCGGCGGCGGCCGTGCTCGACCTGCCGCCGGAGGAGACCGAGGACCTGCTGGAGTCGCTGGTCGACACCTCCCTCCTGGAGTCGGCCGCGCCGGGCCGCTACCGCTTCCACGACCTGGTCCGCCTCTACGCGCGTGCCTGCGCGGAGCGGGACGAGTGGCCGCCGAGCGAGCGGGGGGAGGCACTGTCGCGGTTGCTGGACTTCTACCTGGCCACGGCGGCGGAGGTGTACGCGATCGAGCGGCCGGGAGACCGGCTGGTGGACGACCTGGAGCCGACGGAGTACACGGGGCTGACCTTCACCGAGGGATCGGCGGCCCTCGACTGGCTCTACTCCGAGGCGGCTCCCTTGCTGGCCTGCGTACGGCAGGCGGCGGGGACGGCACGACTGCGGCGGGCGGTGGATCTGCTCTGGGCGGCCCGGGACCTGGTCGAATCGGGCGCCAACTCCCGGCAGTACGAGACGACGGCCGTGGCCATGTGCGAAGCGGCGCAGGCAGCCGGGGACGTCCGGACGGAAGGCAGGGCACGCAATACCCTCACCAGCGTGCGGCTGGTCTCCGGCCGTATCCAGCAGGCCGCGGAAGAGGCGCGACTGGCCATGGAGAGCGCGACTGCCGCCGGGGACTCCACCGCCGCGAGCTGGGCCGCCCAGGACCGGGGGCTCATCGCCCTGCACCAACGCCGGTACGAGGACGGCAAGGTCTTCTTCGACCAGGCCATCGCGGGTTTCCGGGCAGCCGGCAACGGGCTGTGCGAAGCGACCGCCCTGTGCAACCTCTCGCGGGCGTACATGGGGATGGGCGACATCACGAGAGCCGTGGAGTTCGCTCAGCGCGGCCTCGCCGTCCACATCGAGGTCGGCAGCACGATGCGGCTGGCCAACGGGTACTACGCACTGGGTGTGGCGCTGACCAAGGCCGACCGGCACGCCGAGGCCCTCAGCCAGTTCTCGGAGGCCCTGACCATCTTCGTGGACCACCGGCAGCGGCTCTGGGAAGGCACCACCCACTTCAGGATCGCCGAGGCGCACATCGCCGCGCGCCGTCCCGCCCAGGCGGCGCAGCACGCCGAACAGGCTCTCGCCATCGGGTGCATCGGCGGAGACCGGACACGAGGTGGTGTCCTGACGCTCCTCGGGCACACGCTCTGCGCGCTGGGCCAGGCGGACCGGTCGAAGGCCTGTTGGCGCGAGGCGCTCCAGCTCTACGAGCAGAACGGCGCGGACGAGGCCGAAGACGTACGCGCCCTGCTCTCACCCGCCACCGCGGCGTAGAGGGCGGCACCGGACCACCTGCTCCGGGTGCGTTCAGCGTTCGTTTATCACCGTCCGCCACTCTCTTACGTGTCACACCGTCGCGTCGGGGGGCAGGCGGTCTGACCAGAAGCCGAGCGGTTACTGTGCGGCTTCGAGCGCCCGTCCGGCGGCCCTCGGGGGAGCTTCTGGACGGGCGTTCCTCATTCGTCATCCGCAGCAGAGGAATCAGGACCATGAGCGACAAGAAGAACGCGGACGTCACCGCCCTGGACAACAACATGCCCAGCCCGCCGAAGACGGACGAGACCATCACCACGATGGACAACAACATGCCGGCTCCGCCGAAGACGGACGAGACCATCACCACGATGGACAACAACATGCCGGCTCCGCCCGCCCTGGACCTGGGCGGCGGCAAGTAGGGCTTCATCCCGACGGGAACCGATCGGCCGCGGCGGCGCGGAGGGGGGCCGCCGCGGCCGTGGTGTGTCCGGGGGTCGCCGACGGTGCGGAGCGGTGCGGAGCGGTGCGGAGCGGTGCGTCATGTTCCGCTCGCCTGCCGCATCCCGGAGTTCACGGAGCCGTCGGCCTGACGGGGTGTGAGCCCACCCCGCCGAAGGCAACTATTTTGACATGCACCTGTTGCCCGAGGGGCGGGCGCACCGCCCCGCCCGGGGCGTCACGCCGTCCGCGCCGTGCCCGTGCCCTTCTCCGCGTCCAGGGCGTAGACGCAGCGGTCCTTGCTGCACGCGTAGACGACGCCGTCGCGGACCACCGGGGAGCCGGTGATCTCGCCGCCGGTCGCCAGCTTCCAGCGCAGGCGGCCGTCGTCGGCCTTGAGGGTGTAGAGGAGGTGGTCGGTGGAGCCGAAGTGGATGCGGCCCTCGGCCACCACGGGGGCGCCGACGATGTCGCCGCCCGCCTGGAAGCGCCACTTGGGCGTGCCGGTGACGGCGTCGAGGGTGTAGAGGCCCTTGCCGCTGCCCACGTGGACGTGGCCCGCGGCGACCAGCACCGGGTCGACCGAGGAGCGGGACTCGGTGGCGATGCGCCAGCGGTCGCGGCCGTCGGTGGCGTCGAGGGCGTAGACCGTGCCCAGGTAGTCGGCGAGGTAGACGCCGCCGCCCGTGACCGCCGGGCCGGGGACGAAGGCGGGCGGGGAGAGGAAGACCGCGGGGGCCTCGAAGTGCCAGCGGACCATGCCGCTCGCCACGTCGACGGCGAGGACGCGGGTGCCGGCCGAGACGTAGACGTAGCCGTCGGGGGCCGCGGTCACCCGGACCGGGACGCCGCCGCAGGAGGCGGAGTCGCCGATGGGGTACGACCAGCGTTCGTCGCCGGTGCGGGCGTCGAGGGCGCGCAGGCGGGCGTCCTGCCAGAGGTAGACCGTGCCGTCGTGGAGGGCGGGGCCCGCCTCGGGGGACTCGAAGTCGGTCTGGCAGCCGGTGACCTCCCACAGCTTCTGCCCGGTGGAGGCCTCCCAGGCCTGGACGCCACCGCCGCGGGTGCCGGTGACGACGGTGCCCCGGTCGGCCCGGAGGCAGTACACCCAGGAGTCGGTGGGCAGCCGCCACAGGTCGGTGCCCTCGCGGGCGTCCAGCGCGAACAGGGTGGGGCCGTCGGAGGCGACGACACGGCCGTCCGCCACCGCCATCGACCAGGCCACGTCACGCGTCTTGAAGCGGCGCCGGCCGGTGGCCACGTCCAGGGCGTGCACCTCGAAGGAGGTGACGTAGACGAGGTCGCCCGCGACGGCCGGGGTGCCCCACACGTCGTTGGACATGCGGAACCGCCAGGGGCGCCAGCCCGCCGGGGTCGCGGCGGCGGCCGGGGGCGCGGCCGTGGGCGCCGGTTCGGCGCCGTTGACGCCGGGGCGGGGCCGGGACCAGGAGGCGACCAGGCCGGGATCGGGCACGGGCGCCTTGACGGCGGCGGTGGCGCGCACGTCGGCGACCCGCGGGCCGGGTCCGATCGGCACGGCCGCTCCGGCGAGCCGGACGGGCCCCGCGTCGGGGGCGCCGGCCCCGACGGGCGCGGGCGCAGTACGGGCGGGCACCACGGGGTCGTGCGCGGGCGGCGGCGGCACGGCGGGACGGGCCATGCCGACACCGCCGCGGGAGCTCGCCGCCGCCTTGACGGGTGGCCGGCCGCCGCGGCGCGTCTCGATGAGGGTGACCGCCTTCTCGGGCAGCCAGGCCGACGCCGTACCGCTGTCGTCGGAGCCGGAGCCGAAGAGGTGCGGGGCCAGCTGGGCCTGGAGGTCGGCGGGGCTGGGCCGGCCGGTGGCCTCCATCTGCATGCAGGAGTCGATGAGCGGGCGCAGCTCGTCCGGGAGGCCCGCCAGGTCGGGGCCCTCGCGCAGCAGCATGAAGACCGTCTCGACCGGGTTGGCGCCGTGGAACGGGGGGTGTCCGGTGGCCGCGAAGACGAGGGTGGAGCCGAGGGAGAAGACGTCGCTGGCGCCGGTGACGCTGCGCGAGTCCTTGGCCTGCTCCGGGGACATGTAGGCGGGGGTGCCGACGGCGACGTTCGTCATCGTCAGACGGGTGTTCGAGACGCCGGAGGCGATGCCGAAGTCGATCACCCGGGGGCCGTCCTCGACGACGAGGACGTTGGAGGGCTTCAGGTCGCGGTGGACGAGCCCGGCGCCGTGGATGGACTGGAGGGCCTCCGCGATGCCCGCCGCCAGCCAGCGCACCGCCTGGGCCGGGAGCGGCCCGCAGTCGTTCACTATTTCCTCGAGGGAGGGCGCGGGCACGTAGGCGGTGGCCAGCCACGGCACGGCGGCCCGCGGATCGGCGTCCACGACCGCGGCCGTGTAGAAGCCGGAGACCGCCCGCGCCGCCTCCACCTCGCGGGTGAAGCGCACCCGGAACAGCTGGTCCTCGGCCAGTTCCGTGCGGACCGTCTTGATCGCCACCCGCCGGCCCGAGGCCGAACGCGCGAGATAGACCAGCCCCATGCCGCCGGCCCCCAGCCGTCCCAGCACCTCGAACGGCCCGATCCGCCGCGGATCGTGCTGCGTCAGCTGATCCACCACTTGCCTGCCACCTCCCCGTACGGGCCACGTCACCCACATGTGTACGCGACCCCGTGCAGCGTCTCACCACCGCACCGCCATGGCGGCACGCACCCCGATTCTTCCTGGCCGGGCCACCGGTTGCGAACCCCGCGACAATCGGGGTGTCTCATTTCATATACGCGCAAGTAGGCACATGCACGGGTGCCCGGCCCGCACGCACGCCCCCGCACCCGCTCCCGCCCCGGGCCGCCCGCCGGGGGCGGCTCAGCGCTGGAGCAGCGCGAACGACGCCCCTTGATTGTCGGTGACGACGGCCACCGTTCCGTACGAGGCGGTGAACGGCCCCGCCTGCACCCGCCCCCCGAGCCGGCTCACCGCGCCGAGCACCGCCGCGCAGTCGTCGACGCCGAAATGGACGAGGAAGTGCGGCGGCATGACGTCGGGGAAGACGTCCGAGACCGGCGCCCGCCCGAAGTCGGGCTCGGCACCCGGACCGAACAGGGCCTCGTGGAAGAGGTGGCCGTAGAAGGTGTTGGCGGCCCCGGTGTCACGGGCGTACAGCTGCGCCCAGGCGAACGCGCCGGGTCTGTGCCGCACCCCGAAACCCGGGTGGCTGCCCGCCTGCCACAGGCCGAAGACCGCGCCCTCGGGGTCGGCGGCCAGGGCCGCGACACCCGCCCCGTCGACCGGCGCCGGCGCGGTCACCACCTGCCCGCCGGCCGTGCGGATGCGGCGCACGGTCGCCTCCGCGTCCGGGGTGGCGAAGGACACCGTCCACACGGTGGGCATCCGGCCGTCCGTCTTGCGGCCGAGCGCGGCGACCGGCTCACCGTCCAGCCGGGCCCACACGGAGGAGCCGTACGCCTCCTCGAAATCCCACCCGAACAGCTCCCCGTAGAACCGCTTGCCCGCGTCCACGTCGGGGAGCTGCGCGTCCACCCAGCAGGGGACGCCCTCCGCGTACACCGGTGCCCTGTTTTCGGCCATGCAGCCAACGTAACGGCGCTTCACGCAAGCCGCAGACCAGGCACACCCGCCTCCGGACCCCCGCGCACCCCATTTGCAGTCGGCCGAATCGCGCTCCGATCACCCGTCGGTAAGCTGACGGCATGACAGGACAAGTGCGTACCGTCGACGGCCGCGTGGCCGGTCGGCGCGGGCAGGCGACGCGGCAGAAATTGCTCGACTGTCTCAGCGACATGCTCAGCTCCTCTCCCTACCGGGACGTCAAGGTCATCGATGTCGCCCGGAAGGCGGGCACTTCGCCCGCGACCTTCTACCAGTACTTCCCGGACGTCGAGGGCGCCGTCCTGGAGATCGCGGAGCAAATGGCCGCCGAGAGCGCCGGGTTGACCGAGGTGCTGGAGGGGCGGTCCTGGGTCGGCAAGGCCGGCTGGCAGACCGCGCAGGAACTCGTCGACGAGTTCCTGGAGTTCTGGAAGCGCAACGACGCGATCCTGCGCGTCGTCGACCTCGGCGCGGCCGAGGGCGACAAGCGCTTCTACAAGCTCCGCATGAAGATCCTCAACTCGGTGAACAGCTCCCTCGCGGACGCCGTCGCCGAGTTGCAGTCCAAGGGCAAGGTCGACAAGGACGTGAACCCGGGCGCGATCGCCGGTTCGCTGGTCGCGATGCTCGCGGCGGTCGCCTCGCACCAGAAGGGCTTCACCGCGTGGGGCGTCAAGCAGACTGAACTCAAGCCGAACGTCGCGCTGTTGGTGCACCTGGGCATCACGGGCAAGAAGCCGACGAAGTAGCCCGCGGCAGCCGCGATCCTTCTTCTCCCCACGTCCCCCGTCCTGTCTGGCAGGCGGCGGTTCGTCCGGTGATCCGGACGGGCCGCCGCCTGTTGCGCTGTGCGGGTGTTCCACTCCGCGGCGCCGGCGCCGTCGGGGGTCAGGTCTTCGACACGAGCCAGTCCTGCAGATTCTTGTCCGCCAGCGAGACGGCCACCGCCGTGGCCACTTCGTCGCCCGTGATCGTCATCGCGTGGAGGATGCCGTGGGCGTCCATGACCGGTCCCCCCGAATCCCCGTGGGCCTGGATTCCGTCGCCCCTGCCGAGATTGAGGTGGATGATGTGGTTCTCGTTGATCCGGTACTCGTCGACCCGGACCGTGGCCACGTTCAGTCGCGTGGGCCACTGGCCGCCCGCGACCCGGCCCCAGCCCGAAGCGGCCAGGTTGGTGCCGACGGCGGGGTACACACCCGCCTGCGGGGCGATGGGCGTGGCCAGGGGTACGGGCTGGTCGAGCTCCAGCAGCGCGACGTCGGCCTGGCTCCACCCGGTGAATCCCTTGAGCCCCCGCTTGTAACCACTGTTGAGATGCAGGGATCCCGCGTAGACGGTCATGCTCGAGGGACTGGGTCCCAGGCAGTGCTTCGCGGTGAGCACCCAGGTGTCGTCGATGAGGACGCCGCTGCACCGCGCGAGCGAACCGTCGGCCTTGATGGTGTCGACCTGCACCGTGTCCCGGGTCTTCCCGGCGGTGGCGCCGCCGATGATGGCCCCCGCGGGGGTCGGCGCGAACACGCCTGACCCGAGGACGATCGAGGCGACCGCGATCCCGGCCCACGCCGGTTTCGTCTTTCCCGTTCCCATGTGCGTTCCCCTCCGGCCGGCGAGGTCCGCCGGCACGACCAGTGCCTTCGCTGTCTCCCGGGATCCTGACGGCCCGCTCCGCTCGGCCACCAGGCCGGACGACTGCTCAGCACTGACCACCACTGATCACTTCGGGGGGGGCCGTGTACGAGGCCCCGCGGCGGGCGATAGAGGCCCCGCGGCGGGCGATACTCGGACCATGGGAACGGATCTTCACGAGCTGCTGAGGTCGCTGCGGGTGTGGGACCCGGAGGTGACCGAACTGCCGCCCTTCGACCCGTCGGCGGCCCCCGCCGAGCCGCTGGCGCTGTTCGCCGGCTGGTTCGCCGAGGCGGTCGCGGCGGGCGAGCGGGAGCCGCACACCATGACCCTGTCGACCGCGGACGGGGACGGCCTGCCGGACGCGCGGATCGTGATCCTGCACGGCGCGGACGAGGACGGCTGGTCCTTCGGCACGCACGTGACCAGCCGCAAGGGCGGCCACCTCACGGCCCGCCCGTTCGCGGCCCTCACCTTCTACTGGCCCGTACTGGGCCGCGAGGTGCGCGTGCGCGGCCCGGTGACGTCCGCCTCCTCGGCGGAGGCCCGGGCGGACCTGCACGCCCGGTCGACGGGGGCGCTCGCGGCGGCCCTCACCGGCCGCCAGAGCGAGACCCTGACGTCCCTGGAGGAGCTGGCGAACGCGTCGTCCGCCGCCTGGGACCGGGCCCGCGCGGACCCGGCCGCCGAGTCCCCCACCTGGACCCTGTACCGACTGCGCCCGGACGAGGTGGAGTTCTTCCAGGGCGAAGCGCGGCGCCGGCACGTCCGGCTGGCCTACCGGCGGACCGCGGACGGCTGGTCCCGGGGACTGCTGTGGCCGTGAGGGTCAGGCGGTCCGGCCGCTACGCGCCAGGGGCCCGGTACTGGACGAGCTGGGCTGCGCGCAGGGCCTTCAGCGTTTCGTCGACGGTCAGCAGAACGGTCGTCTCGAACGAGCTGAGCGCACCTCCCCCGCTGATCGCCAGCGCGACCGCGGCCATGGACACGTTGTCCGGGGCCTCCCAGAGGTTGTAACCGTCGCGCGTGCCGAAGGCGTACCAGAAACCGTGGAGCGTCCCGCCGACGGACTCGATGTAGGACCGAGCGGCCCGTGCCCGGTCCTCGGGGTGGTCGATCAGCCGTGCCCAGGTCTGCGGCGTGTAGCTGAACCTCGACAGGTAGAGCGGCATCATGTCTCCCTTTCGTCCCGTCAAGGGATGCCCCGGGGGGCGGGGAGCGCGCCGACGGCGGGCGCCGCATCCCCCGAACGGCCGGGAAAACCGCTGAGCGCCCGAGGCGGTGCTTCCGCCACCCTGGGGCGATGAGTCGCTGGAAGCTCTACGACCACTGGTACGCCGATCTTCCCGGCCTGTCCGTCGGGCAGTTGCGGGAACGCCGGGCCTTCGCCGCTCGGCGGGCCGGGCGGGCCGCGGCACGCGGCACGGGCCGCAGTCCCAAGGCCGCTCGGGAGTGGCGCGAGAAGCTTCGCGCCGTCGAGGACGAACTCCTCCGGCGGGGCGTCGACCAGGCCGGTTGAGCCGCGGTGACCGTGACGAGAACAGCAGTCAGGGGTGCTCCGGCCGCTCGTCCGGGCACATCATCCCCCACTGCGCAATTCCGGCGAAACCCACCAAAAAGACTATTATTTCTCTTGTGAGTGCCGTGCGGGCCTCACAAGGGAGGAATGTCCCGATGACTGAGAACACCGGCGTACGACACGGTGGAGCGCCCGGCTCTCGCGGCCGGACGTCCATCGCCGACGTGGTGGTGGAGAAGATCGCCGGAATGGCGGCACGCGACGTGCTCGGCGTCCACGCCCTCGGCAGCGGATTCGCGCGCTCGATGGGATCCATGCGCGAACGGATGCCCGGCGCCGGTAGCGGCAAGTCCGTCACGCGCGGGGTCAGCGTCGAGGTCGGAGAGCTTCAGGCGGCCATCGATCTGGAGATCGTCGTCGACTACGGCGTCTCGATCACGGACGTGGCCGGTGCGGTGCGGGAGAACGTGATCTCCGCGGTGGAGCGGATGGCGGGCCGGGAGGTCGTGGAGGTCAACATCATGGTCAGCGACGTGAAGCTGCCCGACGAGGAGGACGAGAGCGAGGAACGGCAACGGATCCAGTAGCCGGGCGGAGCGGCACGCTCGATCGGAGGAGCGCGTGATGAGCCTCGAGCCAAGGAGCGCGTGATGAGCAAGGCCGTGGTGGGCTTGATGGCCGGAATGACGCTCGGTTTCGCCGCGTATTTCGGCAACTTCTGGACTTTCCTGCTCGTGCTGGGGCTGGGAGTCGTCGGTCTCCTGGTCGGGCGGCTCATGGAAGGTGATCTCGGACCGAGCGACTTCGTCCGCCACCGGGACCGGCAGGAGCGCATCCGCGACGACCGGCGACGGGCTCGGGGGGACTGGCGTCGGTGAGCCGGTGAGGCCGACCGGCGCCCTGTCGGCCGAACGGCCCGGCCATGGGTGGCCCACGTTCCGCCGGGCGTGAGGCCGTTCGGGGGCGCCCCGGTGCCGGACCGACCATCCGTCCGTACGGCCGAGCCGGTGCGGTTCTTCCGGGGCGACGCGGGACGGCGACGCGTCCGGCCGACCGCGGTGGAGCGGTTCGGGCGGGTGACCGGTCGTCGCACGGGGGATCGGCCGTGGGAACTGCGTGGCCGTAAGCGACTGACTGCTCTGCGGTTACGCGGCGCGCTCCTCGAATACCAGTGTGTTGCGCCCGTCGGAGACGACATGCAGGTCCACCGTGACATCCAGCGCTCCCGACAGCCGGACCAGCAGATCGGCGGTGAGGGGCAGCAGGCCGCCGAGTTCCACGGCCTCCACCTCGTCCTCGGACATCCCGATCCGCAGCCCCAGCGCGGACTGGGTCAGCCCGAGGGCGACACGACGGCCGTGAACCAGTTGCCCCAACGCATGGGCCAGCCGGATCTGTTCCCGCTCCGCAACCACCTCCGGCGGCTCGGCACCCCCCTCAGCAGTTCTCCGCTCCCGCGACAGCTTCCAGCGGGTGTGGCTCACAGGTCCTCCCGGAACTCACGAGTGAACTCGTCATGCGCGGGGCCATGCTCAGCCTCGCACCGTTCTTTGGCCAGTCTGGCGCGCTTGACCTCTGCGTCCTTCCGCATCCTGGTCTTCCGGAAAACGGTGAGCAGCACGATCCGTCGACGAGGCGCCAGCCAGTACGTGACTCGCGTGGCACACCCGCTCAGAACGAATCGCAGTTCACGCACTCCCTCTCCCAGGTTACGAGAGTGCGGCTCCCCGAGCGTCGTCGGCTTCTCGACGAGAAGGTCGACTTTCTCCTCGACCTGGCGACAGTGCTGCGCGGACAGGTGCTCGAGCCGGAACCGCACTTCCGGCTCCAACTCGATCACACAGGGTTCGGTCACTGCGCAAACGTAGGAACTCCCGTGAGGCACGGCACCCCGTTCACCGTTGTCGTCACTCGTACGTGCGGTCGCCCGGGAGATACCCGCTCGCCCCCGCGTACGGCAGCACCGCCCACATGCGGGTGCCCGTGCTCGACTCGCGGTCGCCGCCGATACCCCACTCGCCGCGGCAGGCCCGCACCACCCGGTCCAGCACACGGAGGGAGACCCGGCGGCGCAGGTCGCAGGCCGCACCCAGGCGGGCGTTGGCGTGGCGGCCGTGGCCGTCGTAGACCGTGACGCGCAGGCCGCCGTCCCGGTGGCGCAGCGACACGTACACGTCCGTGGCGGAGAAACGGCAGGCACAGGCGGTCAGTTCACCCACCACCTGCACGACCGCGTCGGTCGCCTCGGCAAGGCCGTGCGCGGGGAGCACCATACGCGTGACGGCCCGCGCGACACCGGGACTTCGCGGCGCGGCGGGCAGTGTGAGGCTGTACGCGAGTTCCTCCGGGAACGCCTGGCGGAACGGGCCGTCGGCGGGTGCGGCGGTCGGCGACTGGCAGGACGCGGTGTCGAGATGCATGACAACTCCCTTGCGTGAGGGCGAGGTGGAGAACCCGGTGGCCTGTCTCCCTGACACGGGCCCGCCCCTCCCGGGGAGGAGAGCGCGGGCGGGTACGGGTGATGCACTTCCGGGGATGCCGTGACGGCTCTGTAGTCGAGCCATCACCGAATGTAGAGATCAACCGGTAACAGTGTCCAGCAGAATGGGGGTAATTACCTCCATCGCTGATGGACTTGGCCGCGGTTCCCTCGACAGACTTGGGGCGTCCACAGCGCGAAGGGGCAGCATGACTACGAGAAGCACGCCGACCGAGCGGCAGAAGCGCCTGGGTTCGGAGTTGCGAAAGATGCGGGTCGCGGCGGGGGTCACCACGGAGTACGCCGCCGGAATCCTCGGCATCAACCGGACGCGCCTGTCCAACATGGAGTCGGGCATCCGCCCCTTCTCCGCAGAGCGGATCCGCACGCTCGCGTGCAACTACATCTGCCCGGACGAGGCGTACGTCGAGGCGCTCGTCGCGATGGCCGACAGCAAGGAACGCGGCTGGTGGGAGCAGTACCGGGGCACTCTGCCCGCCGGACTCCTGGACATCGCGGAACTGGAGTGGCATGCCTCACGGGTAAGGACTGCGCAGGTGATGCACGTGCCCGGTCTTCTCCAGACCGAGGACTACGCCCGCGCCGTCTTCTCCGCCGGGCTCCCCGCCATGAGCCGGCTCGAGGTGGAACTGCGCGTCGCCAACCGCATGGCTCGCCGACAGGTCTTCGAGCGGCCAACCCCTCTGCCCTACACCGCCTACGTCCACGAGGCCGCGCTGCGCATGCCCTACGGAGGCGTCGAGGTGACCCTCGCGCAACTGCACCACCTCGCAGACCAGTCCGAGCGGGACGCCGTGGAAGTACGCGTGATCCCCACCAGTGTCAGCGGCTTTCCCGGAGCGGGGCACGCACTGCTGTACGCGGACGGCCCCGTGCCACAGCTCGACACCGTGCAACTGGACTCGGCTCACGGACCGGAATTCATCGGCTCCGAGGCTCAACTCACCAAGTACCGTGCGCACCTGAGCTGGATGGAGGACGCCTCGCTGTCACCGACGGCCTCACGCGACCTCATCCTCGACATCGCCCGCGACCTCTGAGGGACGGCCATGAGCACCAAGATCACCTGGGAAGACCCCTACTGCGCCGAAGGCAACAACTGCTTCCGCATAGGCACCGACCTCACCGGCAACGCCTACATAGCCGTCGCCGGACAGGAGGACACCCCCCTCACCGACACCCGCGAAGCCCTCCGCGCCCTCATCCTGGAAATCAAGGCCGGGAGGGCTGACCACCTGCTGTAAGCGGGGGTGTGCACCGATCTCCGGCCCCTCGTACGGGCGGGGGCGCCTGACTCAGTTCCGGCGCCAGGCGGTCAGCAGCTCCTCCGGTCCGATCGACCCGTGCCGCACGCTCCACTCAGGAATAGTATCTCCGCCGGTACTATTCCTGATGTAACCATTCAGCCTGTGCGCGGGCCTCGCACGGCGATCGCCGACACCAGGCTGAACGACGCGTAGAACGGCCCCTGCGACAACCCCTCGAACCAGCGGCGGCCCCGCTCCTCTTCGATGTGGCCTTCTTCGATGGCCTGTTGGAGGTTGCGGCCCAGGCCGAGGGTGTGGTCGGCGTCCGGGAAGTCGCGGAAGACCGGGGTCGTCGCGGTCACGTCGTCGACCTGGAAGCCGGCCGCGGTGGCGAGGCGGGCGAGGCTGCGGCCGACGGTGGCGTTCCGGACCACGTGCCCGGTGGTGTAGCGGGTGAAGGCGCGGCTGGTGTCGAGGTCCTCGGAGTCCACCACGAGGGTGTCCCAGTCCGGTTCGGCGAGGGCGACGACGGCGCCGGGGCGGGTCACGCGGTGCAGGTCGGCCAGGGCGCCGGCCGGATCGGCCACGTGCATCAGGACACGGTCGATCCTGGCCCGGTCCACCGTGCCGGAGGCGACGGGCAGCGCGTGGACGTCGCCCTCGCGCAGGTCCACGGCCCGCAGCCCGGCCGTGCGCTCCCGGGCCCGTTCCAGCATCCGCGGGTCACGGTCGACGCCGATCACCGCGCCAGCGTCGCCCACGCGTTCGGCCAGGGCGGGCAGGTCCGTGCCGGGACCGCAGCCCGCGTCGAGCACGGTCTGCCCCGGCGCGGGGTCCAGCCGGTCGAGCAGCCGCGCCTTGTACGTACGGCCGGCTTCCGCCGCCGCTGCCCGCAGCATGTAGGCGGCCTGGTCCGGCCGGGGTGCCCCGAGGGTCGTCGACATGGCCGCGAGTCAATCACGCGGGCCGGGGGCGGGGGCCTCGGTCGCGCAGATCCGGCAGCGGAAGACGCCCGGGGGACGACGTCGCCGTCGCGGAACCTGTGGACGTGGGCGCCGGAGCCCGCCAGGTCACCCGGGCCCGGCCGGGTCGGGGTCCGTCGCGAGGCGGGCGTGGCCGTGCACGTCCCGCCAGGCGTCCCGGCGGCCGGCCTCCCACATCGCGCCGCGCAGGGTGCCCTCGTAGCGGAACCCGCAGCGCTCGGCGATCCGGCAGGACGCCTCGTGGCCGAGGGCGTGGCCCAGCTCCAGCCGGTGCAGGCCGAGCCGGGCGAAGAACCAGTCCGTGGCCAGCCGCAGGGACCGGGTGGCCACCTGCCGGCCGCGGGCCTCGGGCAGTACCCAGTAACCGACGTTGGCGCAGCTGCGGACGCGGTCGACCGCGTTGAGGCCGACCTGCCCGAGGACCGTCCCGTCCTCCGCGTCCGTGACGCAGAGGACGACCGCGGTCCCGGCCTCCGTGGCCGCCGTCCTCGCCCGCAGCGACTCCCGCGCGCCGGCGGTGTCCGTGACGGCCCGCAGCGGGGTGTTCCAGCGCAGGAACTCGGGGTCGAGGTGCGCGCGCAGCCACGCGTCGACGTCGGCGGCGGATGCGGGGTCCCAGGGCCGCAGACGGAGGCCGTGGCCGTCGAGCACGGGGGCGGGCGGGCCGTCGTGCGGCTCGGGGAGATCGGTCATCCCGCCATTGAACACCGGCCGCTTCCCCTGAACACCGGCCGCTTCCGCCCACATGCCGGAACGGTCCCTCCCTGCCCGCGTGTGCCGTTCCCCCGGCTCCGTGAAAACAGGCTGTGTCCCCGCCGTGAACCTGTGCATCCCCCATGAGGTGCGCGGGATTGTTGGCAATTTTGTCCGCGATCCGGCTACGTTCGCTGACGTCAGCACCCGCAGCGAGGGAGTCGAACCGTGAAGCACAGGGCAGTCAAGCGCAGGTCGGTCGTCATGGGCATCGGGGCCGGCGCCGGGGTCGCGGCGGTGGGCGGCCTCGCCCTCAGCGCCCAGGCGTCGGCCGGCGGGACCTCGGCCTCGTCTTCGTCCGGCTCGGGCTCCCTGGGCTCCCTGGCCTTCGACCCGGACGCCCACACCGAGCTGACGACCACCGTCACGGACACCGAGGGCACCGAGCACTCCGTGACCTACCACTTCTGGAAGGCGATCACCTACGTCGCCAAGCCGGTGGACGAGAAGTACCAGAGCCTCAACGTCAGCGTCCCGGTGAAGATCGACGGCACCGCGGTGGACGCCTCGGACGCGCCGATCCTGTTCGCGAACTCCGTCGGCGGGTACATGCCGTCCTCCGTCGCGGACGCCACCGGCGTCGGCGGCCCCGCCGGCGGGCCCATGGGAGGCGGCGGCGCCCCCGGCGGTGCGACCGCCCCGACCGGCTCGCCCAGCCCCTCCGCCTCCAACGCGACGGGCGACACCAACGCCACCGGCGGCGCCCTGAACACCAACCAGCTGCTCGCCCTCGCCGCCGGTTACGTCGTCGTCGAGCCCGGCGCCCGCGGCCGTACCCTCAAGAACTCCGCCGGCGAGTACTACGGCGTCGCCCCCGCCGCGATCGTCGACCTCAAGGCCGCCGTGCGGTACGTCCGCGCCAACAAGGGCCGCATCCCCGGCGACACCGACCGGATCGTCTCCGCCGGCACCAGCGCGGGCGGCGCCCTGTCCTCGCTGCTCGGCGCGTCCGGCGACAGCCCGCTCTACGCGCCCTACCTGGAGGAGCTCGGCGCGGCCGACGCCTCCGACGCGATCTTCGCGACCGGCGCCTGGTGCCCGATCACCGACCTGGAGCACGCCGACGGCGCCTACGAGTGGAACTGGGGCACCAACGCCACCTCCGCCGGCACGGCCGTCGACCAGTCGGTGTCGAAGGAGTTGCGGGCCCGGTTCGCGGAGTACCAGGCCGGCCTCGGGCTCAAGGGACTCGGCGGCTTCGGCACGCTCAACGCCCGCAACTACGACGAGTACCTGGTCAAGCAGTACCTGGAGCCGTCGGCCACCACTCACCTCGCCGCCCTGTCGGACTCGGCGCGGGCGGCCTACCTCGCCGCGAACCCCTTCATCACCTGGAAGAACGGCCGGGCCTCCTTCTCCTGGACCGACTTCCTCACCCACGTCGGCGCCCGCAAGAAGAACGTCCCGGCGTTCGACGCCTTCGACCTCTCCTCCGGGGAGAACAACGAGTTCGGCAAGGGCACCACGCTCGCCCGGCACTTCACGGCGTACGGCCAGCAGAACGACACGACCGGTCTCACCGCCAAGCGGGTCGACGCCGACATCCCCGAGCTGCTGCGGCTGATGAACCCGATGTACCACCTGGTCGACAAGCCCAACGCCGGTCGCAGCAAGCACTGGTGGATCCGGCTGGGCACCAAGGACTCCGACACGTCCCTGACGGTCTCCGCGAACATCGCCGCCGCCGCGCACGGCCTCGGCGACGACGTGGACCACCTCTACTACTGGGACCAGGGCCACGGCGCCAACACCGACCCGGGCGACTTCATCCAGTGGATCGCCAAGGTGACGGGGCGCAAGGCCAAGCGGAAGTAGTCCCCTTCCCCGCGGCCCCCGCCCAGCCCAGGCGGCCTCCGCCGGGCCGCCCCTGAACGGCGGCGTCCGTTTCCCGTCATAAGAATCGACGCCGCCTCCCGCGACGCCGGACCCCCGCTCACCCGGGCCCGGCGTCGCGGCTTGTCCGCCGCCAGGTGACCGGCGTCACCATCCGCACACACCATTCGCACAGGCGTGATCGATCCGCAACCAATTCCGGTCTTGACCGAGACCCATCAATGCTGTGCGTGATTACGCTCGCGCTCATGGAAGACTCCGCACCGCAGCCGAACCCCTCCGCGACCAGTGCCGCGAACGCGGCCGACCGCCCGGTCTACGTCATCGGCGGCGGCCCCGGCGGCCTCGCCACCGCGTACGCGCTGCGCGCCCGGGGGATACGCGCCGTCGTGGTGGAGAAGTCCGACCGGGTCGGCGCGTCCTGGCGGCGGCACTACGACCGGCTGCACCTGCACACCACCCGGCGCCGCTCGGCACTGCCCGGTCTGCCGATGCCCCGCCGCTTCGGACGGTGGGTCGCCCGCGACGACGTGGTGCGCTACCTGGAGAAGTACGCCGAGCACCACGAGCTGGAGATCGTCACCGGCGTCGAGGTGTCCCGCGTCGAGCGGACCCCCGACGGCACGGGCTGGCTGCTGCACGCCTCCGGGGGACGCGAGCTGACCGGCGCGGCGGTCGTCGTCGCCACCGGCTACAACCACACCCCGGCGCTGCCCGACTGGCCCGGCCGCGACACGTTCACCGGCGAACTGATCCACGCCGCCGCCTACCGCAACGGCACGCCGTACGCGGGCCGGGACGTCCTCGTCGTCGGTGTCGGCAACACCGGTGCCGAGATCGCCGTCGACCTGGTGGAGAGCGGCGCCGGGCGGGTACGGCTGGCCGTGCGCACGGTCCCGCACATCGTGCGCCGCTCCACCGCCGGCTGGCCGGCCCAGTACAGCGGCATCCTCGTACGGCGGCTGCCCGTCAAGCTCGTCGACCGCGTCTGCCGACTGCTGGCCGGGGTCAGCGTGCCGGACCTGTCGGCGCAGGGACTGCCGCGCCCGGACACCGGGCTCTACACCCGCGTCCGCGAAGGGGCGATCCCGGTGCAGGACGTCGGCCTGATCGACGCGGTGCGCACGGGGAAGGTCGAGGTCGTGGCCGCGGTGGACGGCTTCGAGGACGGCGAGGTCGTCCTCGCCGACGGCACCCGCGTCCAGCCGGACGCCGTGATCGCCGCGACCGGCTATGTCCGCGCCCTGGAAGACCTGGTCGGCCACCTCGACGTCCTCGACCCTCGCGGCAGACCGACCGCCCACGGCCCCCGCACCCCGGCCACCGCCCCCGGCCTCTACTTCACCGGCTTCACCAACCCCATCAGCGGCAACCTCCGCGAACTCTCCCTCGACGCGGAACGCATAGCGAAGGCGGTGCGCCGCCGACTGGGGCGGGGCTGAGGGACGGACAAGCCGGCGGGTGCGGTGCGGGAGGGGGCACCGGCCGGCCCGGCCCTCGCACCGGGACGCGCTGCCCGGGTCCTCCCGGCTCACCGGCGTCCTCGCCCGGACCGGCTGCACGGTCCGCACGGTCCACGCGGGTGGCGACCACCTCGTCGTCGTGGGTCGGGCCGGGCCGGGTGCACGGCCCGGAAGCGTCCGACGGGGACGGGGACGGGGCGCCGCCGCTCGACCGGGGACGGTGCCGGCGGGAGCCGGCCGTCAGGCGGGCGCGGGCGCGGCGGGCACGAGGGGAGCCGTGGGCCTGCGCCTGATCACCAGCGCCATCAGCGCCGCCGCCGCGCACAGCGCTCCCGAGGCGTACCAGACCACGTCGTAGGAACCGAAGGCGTCGCGGGCCACGCCGCCGAGGAAGGCGACCAGGGCCGCGCCGATCTGGTGGGAGGCCAGGACCCAGCCGAAGACGATGGCGCTGTCCTCGCCGTAGTGCTCGCGGCACAGGGCCAGGGTGGGCGGGACGGTGGCGACCCAGTCGAGGCCGTAGAAGACGATGAAGAAGATCATCGGCGGGTGGACCGTCGGGGCCAGCAGGATCGGCAGGAAGAGGAGCGAGACGCCGCGGAGCGCGTAGTACACCGCCAGCAGCCGGCGCGGTTCGAAGCGGTCCGTGAACCAGCCGGAGGCGATCGTGCCGACCACGTCGAACACGCCGATCACCGCCAGGAGTGAGGCCGCCGCCGTGACGGGCATGTGGTGGTCGTGGGCGGCCGGCACGAAGTGGGTCTGGACCAGGCCGTTCGTGGAGGCGCCGCAGATCGCGAAGGTCCCGGCCAGCAGCCAGAACGGGCCGGTGCGCAGCGCCGAGAACAGGACCGTGACCGCGCGCCTCGCCGCGCCCGGCACCGGGGCCGGCTTGGGGACGAACTCCGTCGCCCCGTACGGCTTCTGGCCCACGTCCGCCGGATGGTCGCGCAGCAGCAGCCAGACGAAGGGGACGACCGCGAGGGCGGCGAGGGCGACCGTCACCGCCGCCGGGCGCCAGTCGTGGCGGGTGATCATCCAGGACAGCAGCGGCAGGAAGATCAGCTGGCCGGAGGCGGAGGCCGCGGTGAGGATGCCGCTGACCAGGCCCCGGCGCTCGGTGAACCAGCGGTTGGTGACCGTCGCGGCGAAGGCGAGGGCCATCGAACCCGAGCCGAGACCCACGAGCAGGCCCCAGCACAGCAGCAGTTGCCAGGCCGCCGTCATCCACACCGTCAGGCCGGAGCCGAGCGCGATCACGGTCAGCGCGACGGCCACCACCCGGCGGATGCCGAAACGGTCCATCAGCGCCGCGGCGAAGGGCGCGGTGAGCCCGTAGAGGGCGAGGTTGACCGACACGGCCGCGCCGATCGTGCCTCGCGACCAGCCGAAGTCCTCGTTCAGCGGATCGATGAGCAGGCCGGGCAGCGAGCGGAAGGCCGCCGCCCCGATGATCGTGACGAAGGTGACGGCGGCGACGGACCAAGCCCGGTGGACGCGCGGCCGCCTACCGGCACGAGGAGCCCCACCGGGGGCCGCCCCCACCGCCCGGGAGACGCCCGCGTCCGGTGCCCCGTCCGCCTCGGCCCCGGTCGCCCGGGTCCCGTTCTCCTCGGCCCCGGTCACCTCGGCCTTGTTCACCTCGGCCTTGTTCACCTCGGCCCCATCCGCCCCGGCCCCGGTCGCCCCGGCCCCGGTCATGTCTGTCTGCGTCACGTCATAGAGCTTCGGGTCCACGACCGCCCGGAGCGAGTGGCCCGAAGGACGATGTTCGTTAGGATCGGGCCATGAGCCCCTCCTCAGGCCTCCGCCCGCACCGCGTCGTCGTACTCGCCCTCGACGGCCTGCTCCCCTTCGAGCTGGGCATCCCGCACCGCATCTTCGGCCGCCCGAAGGACTCCGAGGGACGGCACCTGTACGAGGTCGTCACCTGCTCGGTCCGGTCGCCGGGGCCGGTGGAGACGGATGCCGACTTCGCCGTCCAGGTCGCGCACGGCCCGGAGGCGCTGGCCACCGCCGACACCGTGATCGTCCCGGCGTCGTACGAACTGGGCCCGGTCTTCGAGGAGGGCGTCCTGACCGACGAGCTCGCCGCCGCGCTCGCCCTCGTCCGCCCCGGCACCCGCCTCGCCTCCATCTGCACCGGCGTGTACGTCCTGGCCGCCGCCGGCGTCCTCGACGGCCGCCCCGCGACCACGCACTGGGCCGACGCCGCCCGGCTCCAGCGCCTGTTCCCCGGCGTCAGGGTCGACCCCGACGTCCTCTTCATCGACGACGGCGACGTCCTGACCTCGGCGGGGGTCGCCGCCGGCATCGACCTGTGCCTGCACATGGTGCGCCGTGACCACGGCACGGCCGTCGCCAACGAGGTCGCCCGCCGTACGGTCGTACCGCCGCACCGCGACGGCGGGCAGGCGCAGTACATCGAGCGGCCGGTGCCCGATCCGCAGTTGTCCGGGACGACCGCGGCGCGCGCATGGGCGCTCGGCCACCTCCACGAGCCCATCCAGCTGCGGGACATGGCCGCCCAGGAGGCCATGTCGGTACGGACGTTCACCCGCCGCTTCCGCGAGGAGGTCGGGGTCAGTCCCGGCCAGTGGCTCACCCGGCAGCGCGTCGAACGCGCCCGGCACCTGCTGGAGTCCACCGGCCTCTCCGTCGACCAGGTCGCCCGGGACGCCGGCTTCGGCACCGCCCAGTCGATGCGCCAGCACCTGCAGGCGGCGCTCGGGGTGACACCGACGGCGTACCGGCGGACGTTCCGGACGGAGAGCGGCGCCGTCAGAACGTGAGGACGCGCAGTGGCGCCGGCCCAGGATCAGGTGGAGACGGGCATCGCGCAGGGCCGGAAGCCGGAGTGGCGAGCAGTCGCCCACAGCCTGTGGACAAGGGGGGTGGTGCGCCTTCCCGCTCTCCGCGATGCCCGAACCGGCCACCGGCGCCACCGGAACGCCGGTGGCGCCGGTGGCGATCCCGTGAGGGGCGTCCGGGACAACCGGCGGTCAACCACCCCTGGGTGCACGCCGGATGGCGGCGCGGCCTCCTCCGCTCCCGACCGTGCTCGAGCGGGAGGCACCCCGTGCCGCCCCGAGCACGGCACCGCGCGCCACCATCCGGCTCGGCGTACCCGCCCCGGTCTCCCCCGGCCCCGAGGGACCCGACGCCGAATCACGACCCACACTCGGCGAGGGTCCCGTCACCGGAACCCTCGTCGTCCCCTCGCGGCGAATCGCTGCCCACAAGCGTGATCAAACGGACACCTGACGTCAACACCCGTTCGGGGATTTGTGACTTACGTCCTATTTGCGTTGGGCGCGCACGGAAGCACGCGCGGGCGCACCGCCACCCGCCCCGGCCGGACCGGCAGCGCTTTCTGCATCCGTGCCCCGCACCCCGCGCGCCGTTCGGCTCCGCCGACGTCCGTGCACCGCCGCCGCATGCCAGGTCACGCCCGTCCCGCCCCGCTGTCCCGCCCCGTCAGGTCGCGCCGGGTCACGCCCTGCCCGCGCCGGTCCACGTCGGCCCTCGGATGCGGCCGCGTCACACTGCTTCGTACGCGAAGCCCTCGTAAACCGGCGCCCGGAAGGGGCCGGTCCCGCCCTCGGCCGCACCGCCGCGGTCCACCACTCCGACGCGGTCCACCACTCCGACGCGGTCCACCACTCCGACGCGGTCCGCCGCGCTTCCGCGGTCCGCCCCGCTTCCGCGGTCGGTGTCGTCCAGCGTCCGCGCACAGCGGTCGAGTTCGCACCAGATGCGCTTGCCGGGGCCCTCGACGCTCCAGCCCCAGCGGTCCGCCAGGCCGTCCACGAGGGCCAGTCCGCGGCCGCCCGTCGCCTCGTCGCCCACACAGCGGGGCACGGGCGCCCGGCTGCTGCCGTCCACCACCTCCAGCCGGACGGTGGCCCGCCCCGTCTCGACGCCCGGCAGCGAGAGCCGCAGCACGGCCGGACGGCCGGTGTGCACCACGGCGTTGGTGACCAGCTCGGAGACGAGCAGGATCAGCGTCTCGGCGAGCGGCTCGTCGGCCCCTATCCCGGACCCGGCGAGGCGCGAACGGGCCCATCGCCTGGCGCGACCCACTTCAGCGGGGTCGGGCCGGATCTCCAGCTGCACTTGAAGCACCTGCACCGCTCACACCATCCGAACCGGCGGACACATGGCCGCGCGCCACGTGAGCCACGCAAGCCACGCGAGCACCATGACGACGGGGGCCACGATCGTAGCCATTTTCCGCATGGCCAGAACAACGGCCAGAGGCGGGGTGACGGAACGTGATTCCCTTACGAGACAGCTTGGTTGACGTACAGTCACCTCAACAAGCGCTTCGGGCATATTCCAGCGCGAAGGAGTACGCGTGCGGCATACTGTGCGACGCTTGTCGCGGAGAGTCGAACAGGCCGTGATTCCACGCCCGTCCGGCCTGCGAGCAGGCACGCGCACCGTCGGATCCGGCACTGCCCCGGGGGCACCACCGGCACGGCTCGCGCTCGTAGCCACTCGCATCACACAGAAGGTACCGGAGCGATCCCCCGACTCCGGCCCGTGACGGGTCACGCCTCGGCCACAACCACAACTCACGCTCCGTGACCACCCCGTGCCACGATCAGTGACAGGACTCCCGGCCGGTGCCCGTCGCCGCAGGCCGAAGCCTTCAAAAGCCGTCCCGGACAGCAGATCGCGCGCCGACAGACCCTCACTCTGCGTACGGCCCCCGGCACGTGGCGCACGCACCCGGTCCCGCTTCAGCAGCAGGTGAAACCCGTCCCGCCGCACCCCGAAGGCAGTCGCACGCGCCGCGTACGGCGGTCCCGTCGGCGGGGAGCCGGGCCGCCGCGACGCCGGCGGGGCCGACGGTGCCGGCGGCGGCGTGGACGGCGGCCCGCGCCACCTCCACCCGCGCCGACGGGTCCGCGCACAGACTCCCGACGGCCCGGAAGGCCACGATCGGCTGTCCGAACTGCTCCCGCGCCCGGGCGTGTTGCGCGGCCGGCTCGCCCGCGCGCGTGGCGCCACCGAGCTGCCCGGCCGCAGGGAGGAGGACGGCGACAGGTCAGGAGAGGGGCCGGGGCGCAGCCCCGCGGCGGGGCCTCTCGACCCGGCGAGTCGGGCGGGCAGGTGGGAAGGGCGGGGCCCCGGGCCGGGTCCTGGGCGCAGCCCCGCGGCGGCCGCCTACTCCGGCACGGTGAAGTAGCGGGCGAACGCCGGCACGACCTCCGCCTCCCCCACCTTGCCGTCCGCGTCACCGTCCAGCGCGCCCGCGGCCCCCCGGGCCACGCCCTCACCGGCACCGAGCGCCCTCAGCACCCGCACCGTGTCGTCGACCGTGGCCCGCCCGTCCCCGTCGCCGTCCGCGACGGCGAGCGCCGCGTGCAGGAACGGCCGGGCGATCTCGGCGAACCGCTCGGGGTTGTCACGGAGCCGTTTGACCGCCCCGCCCACGAACTCGTCGCGGGTGATGCGCTGATCCCCGTCGCGGTCGGCCATCCCGGCCATGCCCTGCCAGAACGCCTCGGCACCGGCGTACAGCGCCTGCCCCTTGTCGGACCGGGCCGGCACTCCGAACTCGGCGAGTACGGCCTTCGCGGCGGAGGCGAAGTCCTCGCGGTCGATGTAGCCGTTGCCGTCCTGGTCGAAGGTGGCGAACCGGTCGGCGATCCTGCGTTCGTACTCGCTGCTCACCATGTCTGTGGGCCGCCTCACGTCGTCGCGTCGGGTGTGGGTGGACTCTCCGCAGGGGAGCGTACGACGCCGGCGGCTCCGGGGCGGAACCGGCCGGACCCTAGGCGGACAGCGGCTCGGTGCCGTCCACGGCCTCGGCGACATCGCCGTACACGTCGAACAGCCGGCGCACCCCCAGCGCGCCGAGAACCCGGTTGACGTGGGAGTCCTCGACCGCGCCGCCCGCCGGCAGGATCAGGCGCAGGCGGCCCCGGCAGGAGCGGATCAGCCGCCGGGAGGCGATGAGGACGCCGACTCCGCTGGAGTCGCAGAAATGCACCTCGGAGAGGTCCAGGACGAGGCTGTGGCGGCCCTCGGCCACTTCGTCGTGCACCCGTTGGCGCAGCAACGGGGACGTCACCAGGTCCAGTTCGCCCGACACCCGGAGCACGGCCCAGCCGCCCCGTTCGCCGACGGTCACTTTGAAAGCCACCCACACGCCCTTCATCCGCCCGAACGGAAGCCGTCCCTTCGCTTCCTCGCAGCGCGGCTGCCCAGCGGCCGTTCCCCGAAACTGCGAGCAAAAAACAACCGATTCGAGAAAGAGGCTTGTTCCGATCGCTACCAGTCCTGTTCGATCCCATCAGGGCAGGACCCAATCAACCCTGATCCAGCCTGATCACCGGCAAGTCGGGTAGGCGCGCCCAGAGCATGCCTTTACCACCCTCCGAAGTGCAGGGGGCGCACATTGCACCAAAGGGGCGTGCGTCGTCGGACGTGCCGACTACATTCGAGGTGACGATGCGCGCAGGCTGGACAGGGACAGGTCCCGGCGGGGGCGCCGGGCACGGGCAGGACTGAGGGGGCCGCATGGCGAAGAAGGACGCACCGCCCCACTGGGACCGCAGGATGCAGCAGCGCCTCGCGCGCGGGGAGGCCGCCGCCCTCGGTGAGCTGTACGACCAATTCGCTTCGCTCGTGCACGGCCTGGCCCACCGGGTGCTGGGGGACGAACGGGCCGCCGACGGCGTCACCCACGAGGTCTTCGCGCACGTGTGGGAGCGCCCGGACTCCTACGACCCCCGGGAGGGCCCTCTGCGCACCTGGGTCGCCGCCCTGACCCACCGCCTGGCGGTGCAGCGCCTGCGCGCCGCGGAGACCGCGGCGCTCGCGCCGGACGGCTCCGGCAGCACCGAGGAACTGGAGAACAAGGTGCGTCACGCCTCGGTCGCCGCCCGCGCCGACTACATCGTCCAGTCGATGCCGGCCCCGCTGCGCGCCGCCCTGGAGCTGGCGTACTTCCAGCGCCGCGACTACCGCCAGACCGCCGCCGACCTCGGTGTCACCGAGGACGAGGCGCGCCGGCGCCTCCGCCTCGGCCTGCAACTGCTCTCCACGGCCCACGACGCCGCCGCCCCCGGCGCCCCGCCCGGACACTACGGGGGTGCGGCATGACCGAGGACCGGTTTCCCGAGGACACCGAGGACACAGGAGCCGACGGGCTCCCGCTCCCGCGGGCCCCGCGCGCCTCCGTGGCGGACGGCGGCCTCCCGCGGCCCGCTCCGGACCCCGCCCCTCCAGCACCGCCGCGCCTGGAACACCCGGTGCTCAAGGCGCTGTTGGGAGCCTGGGCGCTGGCCGCCTGCTCGGCCGAGGAGACCGCCGCCGTCGAGGACCACCTCGGCGACTGCGGGGCCTGCGCCGACGAGGCCCGGCGGCTGCGCGAGGCGGTCGGCCTGCTCCAGCGCCCCGACAGCCTCAACCTGGATCCGGGCCTGCGCACCCGCGTCCTGGAGAGCTGCCTGGACCGGCGCCCGCCGCGCATCCCGGTGCCCGACTGGGCGACGGCGTACGACGCGGAGACCGCCCGGCTGGACGCGCTGCTCCAGGACTTCGGGGACGCGGAGTGGCACGCACCCGTGCGGCTGCGCTGGTTCCGCGGCGAGGACGCCACCAGCCGCCGTACGACCGTCGCCGGGGTCATCGCCCACCTGCTCGCGGTGGACGGGCTGGTCGCCGTCGCCCTGGGCCTCGACGATCCCCTGGGCCAGGCCGCGGGCGGCTCCGCGGGCAAGCCGGCCGGCACGCCCGCGGAGCGGACGGAGGCGTTCTGGGAAGCCTCGCGCTTCCCGCCGACCCGGTCCGTGCGCGGCCCCTGGCGGGAGCAGGCCCACGCGGTGGTCCGCACGGTGTCCTCCGGCGACGGGGACGCCTCCCGCGCGGGCGAAGCCGGGCGTGACGAAGACCCCGGCACCGTCGCGGTGTCGTACGGCGACTTCGAACTGCCGCTGCGGGATGCGCTGGTGGACCGGGCCTTCGAGTGCTGGGTGCACGCCGTGGACATCGCCGAGGCCGTCGACTACCCCTACGACCCGCCCGCGCCGCGCCACCTGCGCGGCATGGTCGACCTCGCCGCCCGGATGCTGCCGGCCGTCCTCGCCGAACGCCGCCGCGCGGGACTGGCCGGGCCGGGCGACCGCCGGCACCTGGTGACCGCCGGGCGTCCCGGCCGCAGCCTGCGGCTGGAGATCGAGGGACGGGGCGGCGGCGAGTGGTTCATCCCGCTCGACTCCCCGGCCGCGGTGGGCTCCGCCGACCACGAGGTGGCCCATGTCGCCCTGGACGACGTGGAGTTCTGCCGGCTCGCGGCGGGCCACGTCTCCCCGGAGGAGGCGGCGGCCGGCCAGCTGGGCGACCGGACGGCCATCCGCGACGTCCTGTCCGCGGCGGCGTCCCTGAGCCGGATGTAGGAGCCCGGCCGGGACGGAAGCGGAGCCGAGCGGCGGCAAACGCGGCAAACGCGGCAAACGGGCCTATGCGAAGACGACCGTCCGCCGCCCGTTCAGCAGGATCCGGCGCTCCGCGTGCCACTTCACGGCCCGCGCCAGCGCCTGGCACTCCACGTCCCGTCCGACGGCCACGAGCTGGTCCGGCGTGACGTCGTGCCCGACCCGCTCGACCTCCTGCTCGATGATCGGCCCCTCGTCCAGGTCGGCCGTCACGTAGTGGGCCGTCGCGCCGATCAGCTTCACACCCCGCGCGTGCGCCTGGTGGTACGGCTTCGCGCCCTTGAAGCTCGGCAGGAACGAGTGGTGGATGTTGATGATCCGCCCGCTGAGCTGCTTGCACAGGTCGTCCGAGAGGACCTGCATGTAGCGGGCCAGCACGACCAGCTCGACGCCCTCCTCGCGGACGATCTCCAGCAGTCGCGCCTCCGCCTCGGCCTTGTTCTCCTTCGTCACCGCGATGTGGTGGAAGGGGATGCCGTACGAACCCACCAGCTCGGCGAAGTCGGTGTGGTTGGACACCACGGCCGCGATCTCCACCGGCAGCGCGCCGGTCCGGGCGCGGAACAGCAGGTCGTTCAGGCAGTGGCCGAACCTGCTGACCATCAGGACGATGCGCATCTTCTCGTCGGCCCGGTTGATCTGCCAGTCCATGTGGAAGGAGTCGCCGATCGCCGCGAAGCTCGCCCGCAGCTTGTCCACGGTCACCGGCGACTCCGCCGAGAAGTGGACGCGCATGAAGAACAGTCCCGTGTCGTGGTCGCCGAACTGCTGGCTGTCCTCGATGTTGCAGCCGGTCATGAACAGGTAGCTGGACACGGCGTGCACGATGCCCTGCTTGTCGGGACAGGACAGCGTGAGGACGTACTGGTCGGCGAGGGTCGCCGTGGCGCGGGTGGACTGCTCACTCATGCAGCACAGGGTCTCATGACAGGTCGCACCCGCAGGAAATCCGTCCGCAGGGCGGAATCCCGTCCGTCACGCCGTCCGCGTCATGATCCGCAGCACTTCGAGCGTGCGCGGCGGGGTGTCCGGCTCCTCGCCGTCGGCCACCGCCATGCGCACGTGGGCGTCGCGCGCCGCCCGGACCGCGTCCGGCCAGCCCTCGTGGTCGACGTAGGCGGAGACCGGAGCGTCCGGCCCGACCTGGTGCATGATCCGCAGGACGCGCAGTACGGCGGTGTCGACGAGCGCCGCCTCCTGGGAGTCGCGGAAGATCGTGCCGACGTACTTCTCGGCGGACCAGTTGTCGAGCCAGGTGTCCTCGACCAGGCGGTACACGGCGTCGGTGACGTCCCCGTACCCGTCCACGCCAGCCAGCCAGACGTCCCGCTGGAACACCGGGTCGGAGAGCATGTGCAGCGCGGAGCGCACATTGCTGCGCCAGCGCCACCACGGCATGTCGTTGAGTGGCATGCCGCCCATGGTGGAGGAGCGACGGCCGCGACGGGAAGAGTTCTCCGAACCTTGCACGGTCATCGATCGTACGTTTCCCCGCCCCGTGGGCCGCGCCGGCCCCCGCAATTCACCTCTCCGTCACTCCCCGTTGACCGTGGGTCACTCGGAGGTTGGCCGTGTGCCGGAATCGTGCAGGAACATGACCGGCAGGCAACGCACGCGAAGCACCTTCCTCCTCAGGTTCCTCCGCCCCACCAGGTCTTTCACCACCACCGTCCGGTCGGCGGGCGCCCTCGTGGCGTGTGCGTCGCTCGCCGCCGGCTGCGCGCTCGCCCCCGGTGCCACGGGGGGCTCCGGGGACGGCTCGATCGTCGTCATGACCTGGGCGCCCGAGGGCACCGCGGCCACCAACAAGCCCGGCATGCCCGCCTTCGCCCGCGCCTACGCCCGGTGGGTCAACGCCAACGGCGGGCTGAACGGCCGCAAGCTCGAGGTCCTCACCTGCAACGACCACAACAACGGCGTGGACGCCGCGAAATGCGCCCGGCAGGCCGTGAAGGCGGGCGCGGTCGCCGTCATCGGCTCCTACAGCCAGCGCTCCGATTCCTTCCTCCCGTACCTGGAAGGCGCCGGCATCCCCTACATCGGCGGCTACGGCGTCACCAACGCCGAGTTCACCAGCCCGCTCTCCTACCCCGTCAACGGCGGCCAGCCGGCCCTGCTGGCCGGCCTCGGCAAGGAACTCGCCGCGGACTGCGGCCGCGTCGCCCTCGTGCGCCCCGACACCATCGCGGGCGACGCCCTGCCCGCCATGCTCGACGCCGGCCTCACGGCGGGCGGCCACGACAAGGCCGTGGACCAGCTGGCCGCGGAGGACGCCACCGAGTACTCGACCCAGGCCGACGCCGCCCTGAAGGAGGTGACCGCGCCGAGCGGGACCGGACGGGCCGGCAACAGCAGCAACACCGACAACGCCGATGGCACCGACAAGGCCGGCAGGGGCGGGGGCGGGTGCGTGGTCCCCGCCCTCGGCGACCGCACCGGCACCTTCATGGACTCCTTCCGGCGCGCCCGCGAGGACTACCCCGACGTGAGCACCGCCACCGTCCTCGGCAGCGTCGACCAGACGGTCATCAACTCCACCGGCGGCGCGTCCAGCGCCTTCGAGGGGGCCTACGTCACCGGCTGGTACCCGGTGGCGAGCGACCCGCGCTGGGACCCGATGAAGAAGGTGATCAGCGAGAGCGCCTTCTCCGACACCCGGATCGACCCCGCGGACACGGGCGTGCAGACCACCTGGATCGCCTACACCGTGTTCAAGAAGGTCGTGGAGTCGCTGGGCGGCGGCGCGGTGACCGCGGACACCGTCACCGGCGCCCTCGACGACGGCCTGCGGATCAGCACGGGCGGGCTCACGCCCACCCTGCGCTGGGAGTTCACCGACCAGCTCGCCTCGATCGGCTTCCCGCGCCTGGTCAACGCCAACGTGACCCTGCAGACCGTGAAGCAGGGCCGGCTGGCGGCGGCCAAGAAGGGCTTCGTCGACGTCACGAGGACGCTGGAGAACGCCGACGTCGACTGAGGCCGACGCCGGCCGGGCCCCCCTCCCCGGGTCACAGCTGTGTCGGCTGCCGCTCCGTCAGTCCGTACGTCTTCGCGATCGCGTTCCACAGCTCGGCGGCCCGCGTCTTCTGGGCGCTGGCCGTACCGCTCGCGCGGTTGGCCTCCTGCGTCCGGCCCGTGCCGCGGGCCTGGCCCTTCTTGCAGAGCTTGCCCTTCTCGGCGGCCACCTGGTCGGCCCAGGCCGCGTAGTGGTCGTCGGCGGAGGCCGAGGCCTGCCACGCCTTGGTGAGCGCGGCGGTCAGCTCGGCGTGGTCCGGCAGCCGGTCGACGGCCAGGCCGGACAACTCGGTGACCAGCCCGGTGCGCTGCTTCGCCGCGTCCCGCAGGTCGGCGGCGGCCTTGGCGAGGTTGTCGCACCTCTTCACGTCGGCGACCGCGCTGATCACGGTCGCCCGGCTGCTGCCGCTGTCCGCGAGCAGCTTGTCCAGGGCGATCGCCTGCTGCTCGGCCGCGTCGGCGGACGCCGACGCGGAGCCCTCGGTGGCGGGCTGTGACGCGGCGACGGTCTTGTTGCCGTCGCCCTCCTCGTCACCGCCCCCGCCGGAGAGCAGGGCGCCCGCGCCGACCCCGACGACGACGAGGGCCACGCCGACCGCCGCGAACAGCGGCACCCGCGAGCCGCTGCGGCCGCCGCCCCGGTGGTCGTCGTCGCGCATCGCGCGCCGCCCGCCGGAGCCGCCGCCGGGCGGCGTGTACGAGGGCTGGGCGTGGGCGGCGGGGCGAGCGGCGGGGCGGGCGCCGTGGCCGGGGGGCTCCGGCTCCGAGAAGCGCGGCATCTGCTGCGTGGACCCGGCCGGGCCGTCGTCGGCGGGGCCGCTGCGGAAGAGGTTGTCGAACTCGGCGGGCGGCTGCTTCTCGCCGGCGCCGTACAGGCCCTGACCGGTCACCGGCGGGATGTACTGGGTGGCCTCGGCGTCGGCATGGGAGCCGTGCTGCCCGCCGTGGGCGGCCTGTGGCCGCGGACCGTGCTGCTGGGCGCGGCCCAGGAAGTGGGTGGACTCCGAGGGGAACTCGGGCGGCAGGGCGCCCGGCGGGACCGGCGGGAGGTACTGCGTCGCGCCCTCGTCCCCCGGCACCGGTGCGGGGACGGGCGGTATGTACTGGGTGGCCCCCTCGTCCAGCGGCGCGGACGCGGAGACCGGGGGTATGTACTGGGTGGCCCCCTCGTCCACGGGCGCGGGCCCGGACGCGGAGACGGGGGGTATGTACTGGGTGGCGCCGTCGGCCATGGGAGGCAGCGGCGCGGCCGGCGCGCCGTGGCCGTACGACGGCGCGGGGGCGCCCTCGGGCGGCAGCGGGCCGGCGCCCTGACCGGGTCCGGGCTGCGGTGCGGCCCGCCACGCGTCGGGGCCGGCCGGCTGCGGGGTGTCCCACTGCCGGTCCCCGCCCCACTGCTGCTGGTCCGCCGGGGGCGGCCAGGCCTGCTCCGGCTGCTGCCCGGACCGCTGCCCCGGCCGGTACTCCGACTGCTGTTCCGGCCCCCAGGACCGGTCCCAGGTCTGCCCGCCGGCCGACGGGCCCGCCGGCGGCGGGGGCGACGGCTGCCGGCCGTACTGCTGCCGGCCGGCGTGGGGATCTTGCCGCGGGCCGTTCGCCGTGCCCGGCAGCAGGGGTTCCCCGCCGTCGGAGGGCAGCACGATGCCTTCGCGCGCGGGCCGCGCCGAGGGCTCCTCGCCCTGTCCACTCTGCGTCACCGGGACTCCTACTGATGGGGGACCTTCGGAATCGTCGGCTCACGCTACCGGGTCCCCGGAACCCCGTGCCACGCAGCTCAGGTCATGATCTCCCTCCCGTGCGACGGGTGGAGGACCGAAGCACCGTGCGCCGCACCCGCCGCCGGCCTTGCGACGGCGGGCCGTTTCCCGGCCGTTCACACCACGGCGCCCCGGATGTTCACGCGGCGGCCTGGAGATCCAGTCGCGCCCCGAACTCCCTGACCACGGGCTCCTCCCGGAACGGTTCCAGCCGCTGCTGGAGGTCCGCCAGGTACTCGGCACCGCGGTCGGAGCGGAGCGTCTCCAGCAACTCCACCGCTTTCGTACCGGTGTTGCAGGCCTGCTCGACCTCCCGCTGCTGCACCTGCGCCGTGGCCAACAGCACATATCCGATGGCCCGTCGGCGGGCCCGGCTCTCCGGGTGCCCGGCCAGCGACTGCTCCGCGCAGCGCGCCGCAGCCTCGGCCTGACCGAGGTCACGGTGACAGTGCGCCAACTCGTCGGCCAGGTAGGCCTCGTCGAAGTGCGCGATCCACGCCGGGTCGTCCCCGGCGGCCGGATCGGCCGCCTCCAGCGCCGACACGGCCCGCCCGGAAGCCACTTGAGCCGCCCGTACGTCACCCATGAGGGCGTGCCCGCGGGCCTCGGCGGCGTGGAACATGGCCTCCGCTCGCGGCGTCACCCGCCCCCGCGCCCCTTCCTGCGCCGCACGCGCCAACTGGGCGATCTCGCGCGGGTTCCCGAGCTGGGCGGCGAGGTGGCTCATGGAGGCGGCGAGCACATAGCCGCCGTACCCGCGGTCGCCCGCCGCCTGGGCGAGGCGCAGGGCCTGGATGTAGTAGCGCTGGGCGAGGCCGGGCTGCCCGGTGTCGACGGCCATGTAGCCCGCCAGTTCGGTGAGTCGGGCCACGGACGCGAAGAGTTCGCGTCCCACCGCCTCCCGGTAGGAGCCGGCGAGCAGGCCGGAGACGACGCTGTTGAGGTAGTGCACGACGACCGGGCGCACATGCCCGCTGCCGTACTGGTGGTCCAGTTCGACCAGCGCCCGGGTCATCGCCTTCACGGCCGCCACGTCGGACAGGCCCACCCGGGGTCCGGCCGAGCGCGCCACCTGCGCGTCGGGCGAGGAGATCAGCCAGTCGCGGCTCGGTTCGACCAGCGCGGAGGCGGCTACGGACGCCCCCGAGAGGAAGTCCCGCCGGCCCACGTCACTGCGCCACAGCTCGCAGACCTGCTCGATGGCCCCCAGCACCGTCGGCGAGAACTGGAGACCGACGCCCGACGCGAGGTTCTTGCCGTTGGCCATGCCGATCTCGTCGATCGTGACCGTGCGGCCGAGTTTGCGTCCCAGGGCCTCGGCGATGACCGCCGGGGCGCGTCCCCGCGGCTGCTGTCCGCGCAGCCAACGGGCCACGGACGTCTTGTCGTAACGCAGGTCGAGACCGTGCTCGGCGCCGCACATGTTCACGCGGCGGGCGAGCCCGGCGTTCGAGCATCCCGCTTCCTGGATGAGCGCCTGCAGCCGTTCGTTCGGCTGCCGCGCGACGAGAGGCCTTGCGGCCATTGGCACTACCCCCTGTGGCTGCGGTGCCTTTCCCGCGCACCGAGTTGATGTGTCTTCCACCGAAAACTTCCGGCCGTGAAGATCAATGCCCCGCAGACAGGACGAGAATGCGAGGCATGCGAGGATTGCCTGGGTAAAGACGGAAGCTTCCCCCAAGCGTCACTACCCGCTCACGCGCTCGTTCCTCCCGCGCGCCCCCGGTCATGCCCCCGTGCGCCCCGAACGGGGAATCGGTGCTCCTCCCCCGCGCACGTGGGCGGGCCGTAACCCCTGGTGACGCCCAGAGTTGTGTTCATCGTGGAAGAGACCATCGCGGGCGCCGAGGCAACCCAGATCACGAAGCAGCGCGGGGAATCGCTGCTGGAGACCGCTGTTCGCTACGCCGAGGAACGTCACTGGGACGTCGTCCCCGGCACCTGGCTGGAAGTTGTCGACGGGACGCAGCGCTGCTCCTGCGACGACGCGGCGTGTCCGGCGCCCGGAGCGCACCCGGCCCGGCCCGACTGGGCGACGCAGGCGACGGGCAGCGCGACCGTCGCGCGGCGCATGTGGCAGGAGCAACCCGACGCGTCGATCCTGCTGCCGACCGGGCGGACCTTCGACGCGATCTCCGTGCCGGAGACGGCGGGGTTCCTGGCGCTGGCACGGCTGGAGCGGATGGGGTCGGCGCCGGGTCCGGTCACGTCGGCGCCGGACCGGCGGATGCACTTCTTCGTCCTTCCCGGGGCTGCGGCCAAGGTGCCGGATCTGGTCCGCGCGTCGGGATGGACGCCGTCCTCCCTCGACCTCGTCGCGCTGGGCGCGGGGGCGTACGTGGCGGCGCCGCCCACGCGGTTCGGGTCGCGGGGGGCCGTGCAGTGGGCCTGCCGGCCCACGCCCGCCAACCGGTGGCTGCCGGACGTGGAGGAGTTGATCTCGCCCCTGGCCTACGCGTGCGGCAGGGACCGCTAGTGCTGTGACCGGAAAGGTTCACCGGCTCGCGACGTCCGGCACGGCTCCCCCGCGCTCGGCTTCGCTCGCGCGGGAGGGGCCCCCACCGCCGCGTTGTCGCATCACCCGAGTACATCCGGTACGCGGGCAATGCTCCGCCTTGCGATGCACCGCACCGGGCGCCGCGAGCTTTCCGGCAAACCTTTCCGGCCACAGCACTAGAGAGCGTCTTCCGGGGGGCGCCTCGCGCGAAGGCGCCCGGTCTCCCCCGTCGGCCCGCTCAGTGCGCCAGCACCCCGTCCAGGAACGGCTCGACGGCCGTCCGCCAGCCCTCCGGCTGGTCGTAGTGCACGAGGTGACCGGCGTCGGCCACCTCCGCGTACTCCCCGCGCGGCAGCACCCGCACCATCTCCTGCGCCTCCGCGCGCCCCAGTTCGCCGTTCAGGCCGCGGACGACCAGGGTGGGGCAGCGGACCTGGGCGAGTTCCTCCCAGTGGGCGTCGTAGACCCAGGTCTCACGGGACTTGAGCATCTGCTCGGGTTCGAAGACGGGGCGCCAGCCGTCGGCGGACTCCTGCATCACCTCGGCGTAGAACTCGCCGCGCGCCGGGTTGGGCCGCTCCACCCAGGGGTCGTCCTCGCCGAACCACTTGCGGACGTCGGCGAGGGTGGCGAAGGGAAGGGGCCAGGACGTGAACCAGTCGGCCCACTCGCGCTGCGAGGCCGCGCCGAGCGCGGAGGCGCGCATGTCGCAGATGATCACGCCGGAGATCAGGTCGGGGCGCTTGGCGGCGAGCTGCCAGGCGGTCAGGGCGCCCATCGCGTGACCGACGAGGACGGCGGGGGCGAGGCCGAGCTGTTCGAGGGCGGCCTCGGCGTCCTCGACGTACGCCTCGCGGGTGAAGGCGGCCCGCGGCGGCTTGTCGCTTTGGCCGTGGCCCCGCTGGTCGAGGGCGACGGCGCGGTGCCGCTCGGAGAGCCAGCGGGCGGTGGACGCCCAGTGCGAGGCCCGGCCCATCAGGCCGTGCAGTAACAGCACGCCGGTGGTGCGCTCGGAGGCCGCCGGTCCGGACCACCCCCCACCCGCAGCGGCCGGTTCCCCGGTCGGCGTCCTGGCCGACTGGGCCGGAATCACGGCTTCCGGGCCGTTCTCCGCCGGGTCCTTCTTGGGCGGGTCGCCGAACTCCCAGGCCGCCAGGCGTACACCGCCCACCCCGGTCACGTCGATGCGTCGCGCCATAGCTCCTGGCACCCCCTCGCTCCCGCTCGGACCCCTCGCTCCCGCTCGAGCCGGCCGGTCCGGTCACGCGTCGTGTCTGCCGTCGTACCGCTGTGCTGCTCAGTGCCTCACTGCCCGCGCCCCACGCATCGCGTCACGCACGGGGCCCTCATCCGCACGCTATCGAATGACAATTCGAAAAAACTTGCTTCCGTGAGCAACACCCCTCGTTCGAGTGACCCCCCTCAAGGAATGATCGCCGCCACCGAGGGGAGACCTTCAGCGGGAGGCGGACCGCTCGGGGAAACCGGTCCGAAGGGAATGACCTTGAGAGCTCGGGGCTCCAGGTCAGAACAGGGGAGGACAGGCCCCGGCGCCGCAGGGCGCCGGGGCCCTCCCATGATCCGCGGCACGTCATCCCGCCCCCTCAGGTCATATGCCTCACGCGACAGCCTGGCACGCGCGGCGCCGGAGCGCTGCGGTTCGACACAGGGAATCACCGATTCGAGGACATCGACAGGACGCCTCAACCACCCGGGCATCCTGAGGAGTTGAACAACACTCAGCTAGTAGGGCTTGGTCAGGTTCGTATGGGTGTGGGTATGTCGCGGCGGCAGGTGGGGCAGGCGCCGGTCCAGGTGGCGAGGAGTGTCTGCAGTTC